>JACAAW010000006.1 GCA_013377115.1 Bacteroidota bacterium
TTTTTCATTTTCAAATCTTCAAATTGACCCATCTTCAAATCAATAATTTACTTCCCAAACTCTTCTGCCTTCTTAGTAATATCTTCCGCCAGTTTTTTTAAATCGGATTTAGTACCATTTACAATGAAACTATTTATTTTTTCTTTTCCCTTAAAGAGATTCATTTTTACAATAATCTCATTCTTTTTATTGATTTCGTAACGGCCTCTTAAACGATAGGCGTCAGGATAATCTTTGGTTTCCAGAAAAACAATTGGAGCTTTTGCACCTTTTGAAGAATGCATGCTGAATTCATCATCTACCAGTGCATCCAAATTTAAAACATCATCAAACGATTCACTTTCCTGAAGGCTTGTTGATAAAAACAAAGGTTTTGCCATAGCAAGCGGTATTTTTGCATTTTCTTCAGCCGTTAGTTCACCGATATCAAAACTCTCAGAACCATAAGGAGCAAAGGTTTGTGGTTTTTGTATTCCGCCAATTCCCGCAGCCAATTCAGGAACTCTTTCTTTTGCTTTATTAAACAGGTTGGCAACGTCAACAAATTTTCCTTCACGAAGCGATTCTCCTTTAATTCCGGCTAAAAGACAATAAGTTAACAATCCTTGTCCGTAGCGGCTTGCTTCGTAACTTACTGCATCAGCAGCACAACCAGTAATGATATACATTCCGGTTCGGTCTTTCATTCTGTCCAAGGCACGAACGGTGCTACTTGAAATGTCTCTTTTCGACATTAAATTCTCCACCAATTTTCCCGAAGCGCAGGCATCAATCATTAAAACTTCTTTAAGTGCAGGAACCTTTTTTATCAATTCCGTAAGTTCTGTACTGGAAATTGCAGAAGATTTTCTAATCGCTGGATCGCCATAACCATCAGCACTGGCAGAATAGGCTTCTTGCGTTAAATAAAAGAAATCGCCGTCTTGTCCACCCCAGTTGATTCCATGTCCAGAAAGATAAACGGCAATTACATCTGTTGATTTTGCTTCTTTTGCAATCTCTTCGAATTTCTTAATAATATTAACTTTGCTGGGTTTCAATTTTTCATCCGTTTGATTGGAAGTCATTTTAGTTAGGAAGGTGTTTTTTTCACCAAACAATCTTTTGCCAACGAGACCTAAAGCATTTGCAATATCTTCAGCGTCTTTGGCAGCATATTTCAAATCAATTTTGTCACCTGAATAATCCGAAACTCCAACGCAAATAATAAAAATCCTTGGATCTGCTTTTAGACTTGGGTCATCTGCAGTAATTACCATTTGTACACCCCGACTTACAAGGTAGCCTTCAGAATTGTATGCTTTTACTTCAATGGTATTGTTTCCATCCGATTTTAAATAAGGATGATTTTTCACATTCACTTTTAAATTGACTTCTTTGGCATTTTCATCAGGTTTGTCGCCACGCGCATCAGAAGCAATTTCTTTTCCATTGATAAAGACAACCACTTTCCCAATTCCACCACCTTGATTTAAAAGGTTGATATTTATTTGATCAGAGTTATTTTCAGTGGCAGAAAGTTTAACTTCCGGATACAATTTCACATCTGCAAAATTTTCAACACTTCTAAGTTTTTCCTCTTTGAAACCTAAAAGCTTTTGAAGTAAAGATGGTTCGTAATATCTTTCTTTCAACTGCTGTAACTCCACAGTTTCGAAGCCAGATAAATAATAAAGAAGTTTCATTGCTTCGGGAGATGCATCAAATAAACCACCGCTAGATGTTACCACCCAGTCAGAATTATCCAGACAAATAAAAGAGGCCAATTCCTTTGCATTTGACACTGTCCAAATTCTGGTAGTGGCGTCTTTGCTTCCAGTAAGGATGTATTTATCATCGGGACTAAATGCTACAGAATTTACCCAACTAGTGTGACCTCGGAATGCTTTCAATTCATTTCCACCTTCAATATCCCACATTTTAGTGGTATTGTCCCAGCTGCCGCTTAATAAATATTTCCCATCATTGCTAAAACAAATTGAAGTAACCGATAAATTGTGTTTTTGAAGTGTTTTGAGTTCCTTGCCGGTATTGGTATCCCAAAGTTTTATGGTTCCGTTTGCTAAACCTGTTGCAATGATTAAACCATTGGGACTAAAAGCAACCGCTTCAACAAAACTGGAACTTGTAGAATACGTTCGAATTTCTTTGCCTGTTGAGACATCCCAGGATTTTGTCAAACCATCCCAGCCTGCAGTCAATGCGGTTTTTCCATCTGGGCTAAAACAAACAGATTTAATCCAGGCTGTATGACCTCGCAAAGTAAAAATCTCTTTACCGGTTTCGATGTTCCAGATTTTTGCCGTTTTGTCGGAGCTTCCAGTAATCAAGAGTTTTTCATCAGGACTAATTGCAAGAGAATTAATAGCACCAGTATGTCCTAAAAAGGATTTTATTTCTTTAACATTTGCAGCATCCCAAACTTTTGCTGTAGAATCAGCACTTCCACTGAAGATGGTATTTCCGTCTTTGCTCAAAACTACAGAATTCACAGCACCAGTATGACCAAGAAAACAACGAACATCTTTTCCGGTACTGATATCAATAAGTTTAACGGTTTTGTCAATACTTCCTAATAGAATAAAATTTCCATCTTTGCTATAAGAAGCCGATGTAATTGCTCCGGAATGACCAATAAAGTCTTCTTTTGGATTTGAACTGTTAAAATCCCATAAATAAGCGCTTTTATCAGAACCAGCGGAGGCCAGTAAATCAGAAACAGGACTAAATGCCACGGAATTTACCCAAGCCGAATGTTTTTTAAGAATCTTTATTTCATTTCCTTCGGCAACATTCCAAACTCGAACTGTTTTGTCATAAGAGGCTGAAGCGAAATATTTGCCATCGCGACTAAACGAAACCGAATTGATCCAGGAAGTATGACCGGCAAAAGATTTTAAAACTTTACCAGAGGCAAAGTCCCATAATTTTGCAGTTTTATCACCACTTCCAGTTAGAATTGTTTTTCCATCTGGACTATAAACTGCAGAATTGACCCAGTCAGTATGGCCGATCAGCGTTTTTAGAGGTTTCGTTTTTTTAACATCATAAATTTTTGCCAATTTATCCTGACATGAGCAAACGAAAAAGGTTCCGTCTGGGCTGAAATTTACTGAAGTTATTCTGCCTTCGTTACCTTTGTATTGCCTGATTTTCTTGCCGGTTTGCACATCCCACAATCTAATTGTTTTATCATAACTCCCGGTTAGAATATTTTTCCCATCTGGACTAATGGCAACTGCAGTAATCCAATCTGTATGACCAATAAATGTTTTGAGTTCTTTGCCAGAAGCCATATCCCAAATCTTTGCCGTTTTATCCCAGCTACCAGTAACAACAAATTTTCCGTCTTTGCTAAAAGCAACGGAAGTAACAGAATTGGTGTGACCATTATAGGTAATGAGTTCTTTGCCAGAAGAAGCATCCCAAAGTTTTGCTCTTCCATCCTGGCTTCCGGTTAAAACAAATTTTCCATCAGGAGAATAGGCAATTGAGAAAACAATTCCTGTATGACCAACTGGGACAATTAAATTCGGTTGGGAAAACAAGAAACTGTTTTGAAAAAAGAGGAGGAAAATTATTGCCACAAAGGCTTGTAGAAATTTCTTCATTATCGGGGGATTAAACTTTAAAAATTTGACTCCAAATATACAAAAAACCGTGCCGAAAATTAATAAGTTTAATATCTTCAGATTTACAAACCTTAACAAATTAAATAATTTCTATTAACAAAATTTTAGTTGAATCAAAATAATAGCGAAAATTTCAAAAACTCTTGCGAGTATTTTAAAATATAACTACTTTCGTAATCAAATTAAACCAAATAAAATCAATGTATCATGGTAAAAAATCTAACTAAAGCATTGTTCATTGCAGTAAGTATTTCAATGGTTTCGGGCTGTGGCTCAGGAACAACATCTACTAAAGAAAATAAAGATTCAACCAAAACACCTATGCAGGAAAAATTAGCGCAATTTGCCCAAGTAAAATTAAGTTCCGACATTTCTGGTCTTTCAGAAAAAGAAAAACAAATGTTGCCTTTGCTTTTCGATGCCGCAAAAATTATGGATGAATTATTTTGGGAACAAAATCTTGGTGATAAAAAAGCTTTTTTAGAAGGTATTAAAGATGAAGATACCAAGAAGTTTGCTATGATTAATTATGGCCCTTGGGAAAAACTTGAAAACGAAAAACCATTTATTGAATCATACGGAGCAAAACCTGCAGGAGCGAATTTCTATCCTAAAGACATGACCAAAGAGGAATTCGAAAAATTCAAATCAAAAGACAAAACCAGTTTATACACCATAATTCAAAGAAACGAGAAAAAAGAATTGGTTTCTGTTCCTTATCACATCGCATATAAAGAACAATTAGAAAAAGCTGCCGCTTTAGTAAAAAAAGCTGCTGAATTTGCAGAGGACAAAGACTTCAAAAAATATTTAACACTCAGAGCAGAAGCTTTATTGACTGATAATTACCAAGCCAGTGATTATGCATGGATGGATGCAAAAACTTCCAACATTGATTTCGTTATTGGACCAATCGAAAATTATACTGACGCATTATTTGGATATAAAGCAGCTTTCGAATCTTTTATTTTAATTAAAGATAAAGAATGGAGCAAGAAATTGGCAAAATACTCAGCAATGTTACCAGAACTTCAAAAAGGATTACCTGTTGACGAGAAGTATAAAAAAGACGTTCCTGGTTCTGAGTCTGATATTAATGTTTATGATGCAGTTTATTACGCTGGTGATTGCAACGATGGAAGCAAAACAATTGCAATTAATTTACCAAACGACGAGCAAGTTCAGGTTAAAAAAGGTACTCGAAAACTACAACTTAAAAACTCAATGAAAGCCAAATTCGATAAAATTTTATTGCCTATTGCAAACATGCTCATCAATAAAGATCAACTAAAAAATGTAAAATTCGATGCTTTCTTCCAAAATGTAATGTTTCATGAAGTTGCTCACGGAATGGGAATTAAAAACACCATCAATAATAAAGGAACAGTTAGAAATGCATTAAAAGAGCAATATTCTGCAATCGAAGAAGGAAAAGCAGACATTTTAGGCCTTTACATCGTTACCAAGCTTTTTGAAAAAGGTGAAATTAAAGAAGGAACCGTAATGGATAACTATGTTACTTTCTTAGCTGGAATTTTCCGCTCAGTTCGTTTTGGAGCTGCAAGTGCTCATGGAAAAGCAAATATGGTAAGATTTTATTATTTCCAAGAAGCTGGTGCTTTTACAAGAGATAAAGATGGAACTTATGCTGTAAACTTTGATAAAATGAAAGCAGCAACGATTTCTTCTGTTCAAGAAATAATTACCATGCAAGGTGATGGAAATTATGATGCAGCTAAAAAACAAATCGAAGAAAAAGGGAGTATCAAAACCTTACTTCAAACTGATTTAGACAGATTAAAAGCAGCAAGTATACCAAAGGATATTTTCTTTGAACAAGGTAAAGAAGTTTTAGGGCTTAAGTAATGTCCTGAATCATAATGACGTCATTGCGAATGAAATGAAGCAATCTAAATTGTACTGATTTAGATTGCTTCGTTGTTCTTTCCCTCGACTAACCCAGTGTAACCTCGCAATGAGGAAATTCATTAAAAAACTGACAACAATTAAATGAACAAACTTTTTCTTCTGATTTCTATTCTTCTATCGCAGATTGTCTCAGCCCAAAAGGTTTATGATCAATCTACGGAAGCCATTGAAAAAAGAATAAAAAAAGATATTTATATTTTAGCATCAGATTCTTTTGGCGGAAGGGAAGCGGGAACAAAATTTGAATCAATAGCAGCAAATTATATCGCCAACGAATTCAAAATAATTGGCTTAAAATCTGTGATGTACGATAGTTCTTTTTTTCAAAGTTTTGTTTATTCGAGCTCTAAATCAGCTATCAATGTTCTTGGACTTATAGATAATGGAGCAAAATCGACAGTTATAATCGGCGGGCATTACGACCATCTGGGAATGGGAAAAGAAGGTTCGAGATATTCGGGTCCTCCATTGATTCATCATGGCGCTGATGACAATGCCAGCGGAACTGCAGGAATGATTGAGCTGGCAAGATATTTGTCAAATTCAGGAATTAAAACCACCAATTTTCTTTTCATTGCATTTTCTGCTGAAGAGAAAGGTTTAATAGGTTCCTGGTATTTTGTCCAAAATAAAGCAATGAAGAATCTAAATATTAAATATATGCTAGATTTAGACATGATAGGACGTATGAATTCAAAGAACAAACTCATTGTAGAATGTGTTGGCTCTTCGCCTATTTGGGATACTTTATTAACGAATACCAATAATAAAAAACTAAGACTTAAAAAGTTAAAACCAGATTTTGGGGGCTCGGATCAAAATTCTTTTATTGAAAAAAGAATACCTTCATTGTTTTTTATTACAGGACTTCATGCGGATTATCACACACCATATGATACTCCAGACAAAGTAAATTATCAGGGGGAAGTTGAAATCATCCAGTTTATTGAAAAATTAATTACAAAACTTGATAAAACAACCACAATTCCATTTACAAACAGTAAGAAAACCATTCGTCAAATCATTAAAATGGCAATTGCCTACAAAAATTAAAAAAAAGAAACAAATGAGACAACAATATTTCAAAATCGTGCTTTTTTCAGCTTCCTTATTTGCTTTGATTCCAAGTATTGCGAATGCACAGAGCAGGTTCCAATTCGATACACAAAGTATTGAAAACCGCATAAAAAACGATATTAAAATACTTGCATCAGATTCAATGGAAGGCAGAGAATCCGGCACAAAAGGTGAAATGATGGCTGCAGATTATATTGTTGCCCAGTTCAAAGAAATAGGTTTAAAACCTTTTTATGAAAATTCTTACAAAAAGAGTTTCGATTTTTTGGATGGATGGGTTTATGGAGATTCAAACAATCTCACAATCAATAACAAAGTATTCAAACTTGGGAAAGATTTTTATCCACTCACTTTTTCTGAAAACAAATCCTTTGAAGGAGATTTGGTAAAAGTTGGTTATGGAATCATTTCTCCAAAAGATAATATGGACGATTATAAAAACCTTAAAAATCTTAAGGATAAAATTTTCGTAATTGAAGCTTCAATGCCAAATAATGTTTCAAAATCAAATGATATTACTGATTATGAATCCAAAATTGACACCGCAATAGCAAAAGGTGCAGCTGGTATTATTTTCATTAATTCTGATATTAAATGCGATAAACCAACTAGAGATTTATCCTCAACAGTTTTGAAAAGACCAATCCCAATTATTTTTGCTGATCAATTAGCATACAAACTCATCATGGATGGAACTGTTTGGAAAGCTAAAATAAAAGTTGATTTAAAAAAAGTGGAGAAAACAGGTTATAATGTTGCTGGATATATTGATAACGGAGCAAAACAAACGGTGATAATTGGCGGTCACTTCGATCATTTAGGATTTGGTGGAGATGGATCCAGAAGTCCTGGCTCAAAAGAAGTTCATCATGGAGCCGACGACAATGCCAGCGGAACTGCTGGTATGATTGAAATGGCAAGATATTATAAATCAGTTTCAAACCTAAAAAACAATTATGTTTTTGTTGGATTTTCTGCTGAAGAAAAAGGGATGATTGGTTCTTCAAATTTCTTAAAATCATACACCGATGTATCAAATATCAATTTCATGATTAATCTTGATATGATTGGAAGATTAGATACTTCAAAGAAAGGTCTTTTAATTAATGGAACCGGTACTTCAACCATTTGGGATTCATTAATTAAAGTAACTCAAACCAATGAATTTAAAATAAAAACATCGGAGTCCGGAATGGGAAGTTCTGATCAAATGGCATTTACTTTGAAAGACATTCCTGTTTTATTTTTCTTTTCTGATATAGAACCTGATTATCATAAACCTTCTGATACCTGGGATAAAATCAATTTTCCTGGCGAAGCAAAAATAATTCAATATGCTGAGCAAATTATCGATAAAGCAGATAAAATGGGTAAATTGACTTTTGTAAAACTAAAAGAAGCCAATAATCAAACTCAAAAGTTTAAAGGTGTTACTATTGGTGTGGTTCCTGATCATTCTTATTCAGGTGTTGGAATGCGAATTGATGGTATTATTGATGGTAGACCTGGTCAGAAAGCTGGATTATTGGCTGGAGATATTGTGTTGAAAATTGGCGAGCACGAAGTAAATGAAATCATGTCCTACATGAAAGCATTGGGTTTCTTTAAAAAGGGCGAAAAATCAACAATCACAATAAAAAGAGGAGAAGAAACTTTAGTAAAAGATATTGAATTTTAATATTATTTGAATGGAAAACAATAAACGTTTTGCAGTAATAGGTTCGGGAAGTTGGGCTACTGCAATTGTGAAAATACTTTTAAATAACTGCAATAAAGTTAATTGGTGGGTTCGTGAGCCTGAAGTGATGGAAAATTTAATGCTTTATCATCACAATCCTATCTATTTAAGCTCTGTTGAATTTGATATTGAACGCTTGAATATCAGCAATGATATCAATGAAATAATTGAAGTTTCGGATGTAATTATTTTTTGTATTCCATCTGCTTTTTTGCATCAATCGCTAAGTCCACTGAAAAGAGATAGCTTAAAAGGTAAGTTGATTCTCTCAGCCATTAAAGGAATTGTTCCCGAATACAATAAAATTGTGGCAGAATATTTCAATACTGAATTTAATATTTCATTTGAAAATATTGGAATCATTAGTGGACCTTCACATGCAGAGGAAGTTGCTTTAGAAAAATTAACTTATCTAACTGTAGCTTCACAAAATCAAGATTTTGCTGAGTACATTGTTTCAAAAATAAATTGTAGGTATATTTTTGCATCTGTTTCTGATGATATTTTTGGAACTGAATATTCTGCAGTACTAAAAAATGTGGTTGCAATTGCAAACGGAATATGCATTGCCTTGGGTTATGGAGATAATTTTCAGGCGGTTCTAATTTCTAATGCCATTCAAGAAATAAAAAGATTCGTTGATGAAGTTCATCCTATTAATAGAGACATAAATAGTTCTGTTTATTTGGGAGACTTACTCGTTACTTCCTACTCACAATTTAGTCGTAACCGTACTTTTGGAAATATGATTGGCAAAGGTTATTCTGTTAAATTTGCACAATTAGAAATGAAAATGATTGCTGAGGGGTATTATGCTGTAAAATGCATTAAGGAAATCAACGATGAACATGGAGTTGACATGCCTATTACAACAGCGGTATACAATATTTTATATTCTGGTTTTTCTCCTGAAAATGAGATAAAACGACTAACAAAAAAATTAAGTTAAAGAACAAACTGAAGGTAAAGTGATGAAGAAAATTATTAAATCAATTTTGTTTGCAATTGGAATTGACATTACGCAAAATCAAAAATACGACCGGCAAACTTTGCAAATTATGAGTAAGTCGATCAAACCTAATTCAAATTGCATTGATATTGGTTGTCATAAAGGTGAAATGCTTGAAATTATGTTCAAACATGCTCCACAAGGAAAGCACTATGCTTTTGAACCCATTCCGCAAATGTATGATGATCTCCTCAAGAATTTTAATGGACCAAATTTCAAGATTTTTCCCATTGCATTATGCGAAACAAAAGGAGAAACCACTTTTAATCATGTAAAAAATGCACCAGCATACAGCGGAATAAAACAAAGAGAATACAATATTAAAAATCCAGAAATTTCTCAGATTACAGTTAAAACAGATTTACTTGATAACATCATTCCCTCAGATGAGAAAATAGATTTTATTAAAATTGATGTTGAAGGAGCTGAATTAAATGTTTTAAAAGGTGCTGAAAAAACAATTATAAAAAACCAACCTTTAATTATTTTTGAATGTGGAATCGGCGCTTCAGATTATTATAATACAAAACCTGAGGAGGTTTTTGAGTTCCTTACAATCAATTGTGGATTAAAAATTTCACTTTTAATTGACTGGCTGAAATCTGCTAATAGCTTGAGTCTTGATGGTTTTTGTGAGAACTATTCAAAAAAAATTAATTATTATTTTGTAGCACATCCATAATTTGCTGTAACAAAATTTAAATCTCATTCGTCTTAAGATTATTTAACAAATAGATTTTCTGAAAACTTTTACACGACAAAAAAAAATATATATTTGCAAATAAGTACAAAAACAATTAACTTTTAACAATAATATCTTTATGAAAAAATTACTTTTAGGACTAGTTCTTTCTCTTAGTCTAGCATTTCGCGGGTTTTCAGCAGTGCCTGATGAGGGAATGTGGTTGCCAATGTTTATTGACAGATTAAACTATGTCGATATGCAAAAAATGGGTCTTCATCTTACTTCGGAAGAACTCTACAGTATCAACAATTCAAGTTTGAAAGACGCCATTATTTCTTTAGGTGGATTTTGCACTGCCGAAATTGTATCTGATCAAGGACTTCTTTTTACAAATCACCATTGTGGTTATGATGCCATTCAAACTCATAGCACACTTGAGCATGATTATTTAACCAATGGTTTTTGGGCGATGGATAAAAATGAAGAGCTTGAAAACAAAGGTCTTACAGCTTCAGTTCTTGTAAGAATGGAAGATCTTACCGAAAAAATCAATAAAGAATTAAATGATAAAATGTCGGTTGAAGAAAGAGCAGCAAAAATTGATCAATTAAAGAAAAAATATAAAAAAGATGCTTCTGAAAAAGGAAAATATGTAGTTCAGGTAAAAGACTTTTTCGAAGGTAACGAATTTTATATGTTTGTTTATCAAGAATATAAAGACATTCGTTTAGTTGGAGCTCCTCCTTCAGCTGTTGGAAAATTTGGTGGCGATACTGATAACTGGATGTGGCCAAGACATACTGGTGATTTTAGCATTTTCAGAATATATACAGCTCCTGATGGATCTCCTGCAGAATATTCAAAAAGCAACATTCCTCTAAAACCAAAACACTTTTTGCCAATTTCATTAGATGGCGTTAAAAAAGATGATTTTACAATGATTTGGGGATATCCAGGAACAACTGATCGTTTTTTAACTTCTTATGGAGTAAAATTAGCTGTTGAAGAATCAAACCCTGCTGTTGTTAAAATTAGAGATGAAAAATTATCTATTATGAAAACTGATATGGATGCAGATCCATCAGTTAAACTAAAATATTCTTCTAAATACGCGCAATCTGCAAACTATTGGAAATATTTTATTGGACAAACTCGCGGTCTAAAAAGATTGGATGTTTTTGGAAAGAAAAAAGAACTAGAAGATGCTTTTACAACATGGGTAAACGCTGATGCAGCTAGAAAAACAAAATATGGTACTGCTTTAAACGATATTGCAATTGGTTATGATTCATTGAAAAAATATAATTTATCAATGAAATATTTGGAAGAAGCTGCTTTCCAAGGACCAGAGGTAATTTTCTTTACTTTTGGAGCTTATAGTCTTTATAATACTTTAAAAACAACCCCAGAAGGAAAAGAAGCTATTGAAGCGGCTGCTAATGATTTTAAAGCAAAACTAAAAGATTTCTTTAAAGATTATAATGTTGCCACTGATAAAAAACTTTTTGCCTCACTTATGGAAATGTACTATAAAGACATTTCAAAAGCTCAACGTCCTGCAATTTTCGAAACAATAGAAAATAAGTATAAAGGTGACTTTAATAAATTTTCGGATGCATTGTATTCAAAATCAATTTTTGTTGATCAAGTGAAATTAGAAGCTTTCTTAGCAAAACCATCTTTAAAGGTTCTGGATAAAGATTTAGGTTTCCAAACAATGCTTTCGATGATTAAAGCTTATATGGATGTTTATGGAAAATTAGGAACAGTTGAAGAAAAAATAAACGAAGGAAATAGATTGTTTGTTGCTGGTTTAAGAGAAATGAATCCTGATAAAAAATATTATCCCAATGCAAATTCTACCATGAGAATGACGTATGGAAAAGTTGGCGATTATTTTCCTGCTGATGCAGTTCACTACGATTATAAAACAACAGTTTCTGGTATTATTGAAAAAGAGGATCCAAAAAATGACGAATTTATTGTACCATCTAAATTGCATGATTTAATATTAAGCAAAGATTATGGTCAATATGCAGATAATGAAGGAAAATTGAATGTTTGTTTTATCACAAATACTGATATTACTGGTGGAAACTCTGGAAGTCCTGTTATGAACGGATACGGTCAATTAATTGGTCTTGCTTTTGATGGAAACTGGGAAGCAATGAGTGGTGATATTGCATACGAACCAGATCTTCAAAGAACAATCGCGGTTGATATCAGATATGTGCTTTTCATTATTGACAAATACGCTGGTGCATCAAATTTAATTAAAGAATTAAGTATTGTAAAAAAACCTGTAAAATAAAAAAACAGAACCGATTGAACTGAAAAAGTTTAAGAAGATAAAGAAAACTTTATTTCAGGACGAAACGTCAGGATAAAAAAAGGGAGCAATTTAGCTCCCTTTTTTATTAACTGCCAATTATCACCTTTTTTACCAATATGCTTTTAGAGTCTTTTACTCTAAATAGATAAATACCAGGACAAAGGTTTTCCATATCAATTATTTCTTTGAATTTTTTATTTTCATTTTTTATGGTTTTTGAATATACATTTTTCCCAATAGGGTCAAATAAATCTATTTCGATTTGGCAATTTAATGCATTTGGGAGTATTATTTCAAATTTCCCATTATTTGGATTAGGATAAATACCAATATTCTCGTCCGCCTCCGCTTCATTAATATTAGTGCAGCTTTCAACATTAATTTCTATGCTTTTTGAATTTTGACAACCTTCAGAATTTATTGTTTTATATTTTAAAATATGTAAACCGACACCAGCAATACTTGGATTGAAAATATTGCCAAAAACTCCATCACCTTCAAAAACACCACCTAATGGACTTGCCAATAAACTAACGGATGTTTCCGAAGTGCAATATTCATGGTTTTCAATTTCAAATTCGATTGGATCAACCGGAATAACATTTAAAAATGTCTCCTCAGAAATAACTTCACCGCATGAGTTTGAAATTTTTACACTATAATTTCCTTCGGTTTTTGCAAAAAACAGCTGGTTATTTGCATTAATAATATCTACTCCATTTAGCAGCCATTCATATTGGTAACTGCCTCCAATTGACGCGCTTAATAAAACCGAATCATTTTCACAAATACTCAATGAATTTGAACCCGAAATTGCAGAGATAATTGGAGCATCTTCCTGTATAAAGATTTCGCCACTGTGGTTTAAACATCCATATTCATTTAAAATTGAAAGATGATAATTTCCGGTTTCTGTTGCATAAAATGTCGAATCTGTTGCTCCAGGAATTTGTATACCATTAAAAAACCAATGATAAAGCGAATCATTTATTGAATTTCCTGATAATTTTAAAGAATCACCCTCACAAAAGTTATTTCCACCAATTACATTTACGTTTACTGGAATTACTTCACAAGAAGAGTATGCTTTTATGCATAAATCATAAGGATTGTTTGTGGTGGCTCCTAACAAATTCCAGGTAGAATTATTTGAACTAACCCAACATTTATTAGATTCAATACTCGCATTACTGGAATATCCAGCTATGGCTAATTCGATTGGAATAGGATAATAGAATCCAGGAGTTTCATATTTTACCTTAATATAAAAATCATTTCCTAATGTCATTTTTATGGGACTTGGCAAATCAAATGTGTAATAACCAGGATATTCACAATATAAATTAGCTGAAGAGGATAATAAATTGGTAAAGTTTATTCCATCAAAATTATCGTAAACTTCAATTTCAATTGTTGCATTTCCTGAAGAAATCCAAGTTCCTACTTTTGTAATTGGTTGTATATTATCAGAAACATATTTTACCGTAGCCCAGGCAGTTGGGTTATTAAAACCCCAATCAGCGATTCTTCCAAAATCATCATAATGATAAACTTTTGCATTTTTTGGAGAATTTAATTTTTCTGGAAAAAAAGCGATATCAGAAAGAACTTTGGTATCATTATAAGAAATATAAAAATATCCATTTTCACCCCAATTTGTACCCCAGCTATTTTGAATAATCCAAGCACCAACACCTCCAGCCGTTGGCTTGTAATCGTCCCAACCAACAAGCATTACTGCATGATTTGGATAATTCGTTCCATCATAATAATAAGTATTGTCATTTGAATTAAAAGCACTGCCATCCCATCTCATCGAAATATATAATGCACCATTATTTTTTATTGTCTCTTTCACCAAATGTACATCTTTTGGTAAAAATCTGGAATCTGTAACATAGGTGAAAGGACTTAATCCGTTCGGACATGATCCGGAAATGGGAATATAGTAATCTTCATTTTCAAAAACGGGGCCTGAAAGTCTTGATAAATAAGATACCGCTATTGATTGATTTCCTCCTGTGCAACCATTCCAATCAAATAAATGGCAATTTTTTAAATTATTCTCTGAAAGATTAAAATCCCCAAGGCCAAGAGTTTTCCATCTTGATTCGATGGATCCCAAAACTGCAAATGCCCAGCAAGAGCCACAACTGCCTTGATCTTTAACAGCTGTCAATCTATTTAATGTTCGCAAATCATAAACAGAACTTGTTAAATCCACATGTTTATTTTCAGCGAGAATTCTATAATTTTCATTGAAATTATTCTCAGAAATAGATGGAATGAGTCCTAGTCCATGACCCTCTGGGGTAATCATGATATTTTTTTCTGATGTGTTTTCCAATAAAAATTGTTTGTAATTGTCACTTATAGGAGAACGTTGTGAATTATTTTGGCAAAAAATATTTTCTGAAATTATCATTAAGAAAATTATTATAATAAAGTTTTTCATGATTTTCCTCCTCTGAAATTTCTTTTGTTTAATTGATAAAATTACCAGTTGAGCGAAAAAAAAGTAAGCGTATTTCAGCCGTTTATTTTTCAAGGTGTAAAAAGGATCTTTAAGAATTTAGCTTAGTTTCTTCTAGGGTGTTTTACTTGAAGTTTAAATAACCCCTTTTGGACTTTTTTAAACCAATTCTTTTCTCGATAATTTTCAGGTATATTACCCTAAATTAAATGGAGTAATTAAACGCTATTATTGTCTTTTAAATAGTAAGAAATTTGTGATAAGTCATTAAAAATTAGAAGTCATGAAAACGAATTTTTTTAAAACAGCAGTGATAATTGGAGTTATTTGGTTAATTAACCCATTGGAGTTATTTTCCCAAAGTAAAAACTTCAGAAAAATATACGAAATAGCTGATGATTTGTCCTTTGAAAACAAATTTGAAGAAGCCTTGCCTTATTGGAAAATGCTTGATTCTATTTCTCCCAATAATCCCAATATTGCTTTTAATATTGGATTGTGCTATTTAAATTCGTCAGAAAAGGGCAAAGCCATTCCTTTACTTCAATTTGCCTCAAAGAAAGCTTCAGTTGACTACGAAGGATCTTATGATGAAAGGAGTGCCCCAGTTTTTGCATATTTTTTTCTTGGTGAGGCTTTTCATTCCGAAAGCAAGATGGACGAGGCTGTAAAAAATTTTAACAAATTTAAAACCTTCCTTCCAAAAGAAGATGAAGAGGATATTAATGCTGTAAATAATCAAATTCAATATTGTTTGGTCGCAAAGAAAAACCTCAATAATCCTTTAAATGTAAATATTCAAAATTTGGGACCATCAGTAAATTCATCTCATTCTGACTATTCTCCAGTTCTTTTTGGTGATAATAGCCAACTATATTTTACTTCGAAAAGAGACTTGTTAAGCAGCTCCAATTCAAAAAAGATTATTGAAGGAAAAGAAGCAATCTATTTTACAAAATATAACCCAGAGGAAAACTTATGGAGTAAGGCAATTGCAATGGGTGAACCATTTTCAAGTAATAAAAATATTGCAACCATAGGAAAAACATGGAATGAAAAAGGAATGTATTTTTTCAAAAATGAAGAAAAAGAAAATGGGGATATTTATTTTTCAGCAAAAAATGAAAACGGTTGGGAAGCACCAAATAAACTTTCCAAAAAAATAAATAATAATACAATGGAATACCACTCATTTGTTTCTTATGATGGCTCCTCATTCTTTTTTGTAAGTGACCGAAAAGGTGGTTACGGTGGAAAAGATATTTGGAAAAGTAGTTTAAAGGAAAATGGAGAGTGGTCTGATCCAGAAAACTTAGGTCCTGAAATTAATACGGAATATGATGAAGATGCACCTTATATAACTGAAGATGGAAGAACATTGTATTTTAGCTCCACTGGTCACGAAAGCATGGGAGATTATGATGTATTTTACTCAAAACTTCAAAATAATGGATGGTCGAATGCAATAAATATTGGAAGTCCAATTAATTCAATGGAAGATGATATTTATTTTGCCCCAAGCAAAAATGGTCAATCAGCAATATTTTCATCTTCAAGATCAGGAGGTTATGGAGAAATGGATATTTATAAAATTGATTTTGAAAAGCAAAATAGGGAAATAATGTTAAAATGCATTACTATTAATCAAGAATCTATGCCGGTGCCTTCTAATATTATTCTTAAAGAAGCAGGAAGTGGTCAAATAATTAATCCAATTTCAATAGAAATGAAAAGTGGAGAGGCATTTTTTAGTGTTCAAAATGAAAAAACTTACGAAGCGTCCATTTTTGTGAATGACAATATGGAAATCAAAGAAAACTTGACCATTTTATCCGAAAAATCAATTAATCAAAACTTTAATAATCCAGAAAATCTTTATGCTGTATTACAAATACAAGATTCCGAAACAATCTCTAAAGAATTTGTAATAAGCGATCCAGTTATTGCAGTTATTGAATTGAAAGAAAATACTGAAGAAACTAAAATTGTCATCTCCAATATTTATTTTGGTTTTGATAAATCTGATCTTACTGAAGAAACCACAGGAGAGTTGGAAAAAATATCATCTATTTTAATTAAAAACTCAAATTATAAAATAGAAATAGCAGGCCATACTGATAATATCGGATCGGATGAATATAATGATAAATTGTCTTTACAAAGAGCTGCTGCCGCGGAAAAATTCCTGGTTGAAAAAGGAATTGGTATCGAAAGAATCAATAAAAATGGATTTGGATACCATAAACCAATAAGTGACAATAAAACCCCATCAGGAAGACAATTGAACAGAAGAACAGAGTTTAAAATTTTTAATGAGAAAAATGAATTAATTTATTCTTCGGTAAGCCTTTCATAATTAGTATTAATTTTTTCGACCAAGAAAAGGCTATCAAAATAATGATGGTCTTTTTTGGGTTGAAATCTCTCTTTTGGAAATATTAAAATACTGGATTTTCTGTTTTTAAGGTTGTTATTCCGGAATCTATCATTTTTATTAAGGGCCAAAACACATACAATGAATATCCAGGAAGAAACAAAAATTTCCTTTAAAAGAATGAAAATATACCTTAAATTTGACAAATATACAATTGAAAAATTTTTAATATGATTTTATTGCAATACCTTCATTTTTTTTGTTTAATAACTTATGCTTTAATGGCAGGTTATGTTATTTATATCGATAGTAAATCACTGTTGAATAGGGCTTGCGCAGCGTTAATGGTTTGCTTTTTTGTTTGGTCGACTTATGAAGTTTTTGGCAATAGGGAGGGTATTTCTAAGGAGATAGCCATTCTTTTTCAGAATATTTCTTCATTTGGATGGATTGGTTTTTCTGGAGCTCTTATCGTTTTTTCTTTAGCATTTTCGAAAAATGAAAGATTATTGAAATCAAAATTTCTTATAGTTATAATGGCTCTAATCTCATTGGGGTTAATATTTGTGCAGTGGACAGAGGGCATGGTTGTAAATCCAGTAAAGTTGCAATTTGGTTGGGTCTTTGGTTGGTCAAATAGTTTTTGGACCTATCTCTATTTTCTTTATTATTCCTCAATAACTTTAATTTCTATTTTTATTATTTACAACTTTCGAAAAAAAACGAATTTAGTTAGTAAGAGAAAGCAATCCAACATTTTGTTAATTACAATCACAATTTCATTAATTACGGGGACCATTTCGAATGTAATAATACCCTTGTTTTATAATATTGCAATCGTTCAGTTAGCTGATGTCTTAATAATAATTTTTGCAATTGGGCTGTTTTATTCGATAGTAAAATTTAAATTCTTAAATATTACACCTGCAATTGCTGCTGAGAACATCATTTCAACAATGTCCGAATTATTAATAATAACTGATAATGAAGGAAATATCTTGGATGTTAATAATTCCGGATTAAAAACATTGGAATATAATCAACGGGAATTAAAGGGGAAATCAATCGAGATATTATTTGGTAAAAATAAAAAGATTAAATCTTTCCTTCAAAAAGTTTCATTGGGTGAAATAATTTTAAATCAAGATGAAGAATTTATTTCAAAGAAATTAAGAATCATACCTGTAATTTATTCATGTACACCATTGAAAGATGAAGAAGGGGAAAAAAGAGGGAATGTAATTGTTGCTAGGAATATTAGCGAAAGATTGGATACCGAAAAATTATTAAAAGAAACTGAGGATAAGTACCAGTTTATTGTTGAAAATACCGATGATGTGTTGTGGCTTATGAATAGCAACCTTCAGCTTGAATATGAAACGCCGTCAGTCTATAGATTTTTTGGTTATACTGTTGAGGAACACATGAAAATGTCTCTTGAAGAATATTTAACTCCTGATTCCGCGCAATTAATTCAAAATGAATTTCAAGAGGGGATGATAAATTTGATGAAAAAGGACTATGCCAAACTAAGAAATAAAGCAGAACTTGAAGTTGAATTTGTTCGGAAGGATAAAACAACAGGGTTTGCAAGAATATCAATGACCATTATTCGTGATGAAGAATATCGAATATTAAAAATAAGAGGAATTACCACAGATATTACAGAACGAAAAATTGCAGAAAAAGAACTCGTTAAAGCAAAGGAAAAAGCTGAGGAAGCTGATCGTCTAAAATCTGCTTTCCTTGCAAATATGAGTCATGAAATCCGCACCCCAATGAATGGAATTATTGGATTTGCACAACTACTAAATTTAGAAAGTACCACAACCGAAGAAAGAAAAGAATTTGTAAATATCATCAATGAAAGTGCTGATCATCTGCTAATTTTAATAAATGATATTATTGATATTGCAAAAATAGATAGCAATCAGATAGCAATCAATAAAGTAACTATAAATTTAAACCAGCTTTTAAATGATTTATTTCTCTTATACGAAAGAGAAAAAGTTCAAAAGAATAAAAGTGATATTGTTTTGGTATTAGAAAAAGCATTGCCCGACAATCAAAGCAATATTTATACCGATGATGTGAGATTAAAACAAGTATTGTATAATTTAATTAGTAATTCATTGAAATTCACTAAAGAAGGATTCATAAAATTTGGTTATACAATTGAAAATGAAGCAATACAATTTTTTGTGAAAGACACAGGAAAAGGAGTTGCAGATTCAAAGCAAAAATTGATTTTTGAGCGCTTTAGACAAGAAGAAGAATCAAATACCCGACAATATGGTGGTTCGGGTTTAGGTCTTTCTATTTCCAAAGGACTAATTGAACTTCTTGATGGAAAAATATGGATGGAATCCAGAGAAGGACATGGTGCTTCATTCTTTTTTACACTCCCAATAAATGTTATTACAAATGAGCATTCAATTGTTCGTTCTAAAGAAATTAGTTTAAAAGAGTATGATTTTAGCGGGAAAACAATTTTAGCAGTTGAAGATGTTGAAATAAATGCAATGATAATTCGTCAATATCTAAAAACAACAAATGCAAAAGTTATTGAAGCAAAAAATGGTGATTCAGCGATTAAAATTTGTAATGAAAACGATAAAATTGATTTGGTTTTAATGGATATTTTGATGCCTATAATGAATGGCTATGACGCAACAAAAGAAATTAGAAAAATAAGACCAAACTTGCCAATAATCGCACTTACGGCCTATGCTTATGCCGAAGACAGAGAAAAGTGCTTAAAGGCGGGATGCAATGATTTTGTGACAAAACCAATCGATTGGTCAGAATTGTATGCTGTGATTGATACTTGGTTAAAATAATGGATTAAACAATAATTATTTTGAAATAATAAAATCTTCCACATTTTTTCTCCAGGATTTGTAACTTGATTTTGCTCTACCAACTCGAACAATCATTTGGATTTTTTCTTTTGATTTAGTTTTGGTTAATTTATTAAATTCCTTTTGCAATTCTTCCATTTGAGAATATTCTTGAATAACTTGATTGTAAGGATGAGTTACGATTCCAAGCTTTGCAATAGCAACATTATAGCGGGCGTAATCTCTGCCAGCTAAAATCCAATCCAACATTGTGTTTGTATTGGTTTTAAACATGATAATTCCTTTTGAAGAATACACTCCTTTATTGATTCCTTTCATTGTTGCTTTGAAAATTTTACCACTATGCCAGGTGAGGCTATCGCCTTTTTTTAATGACATTTCTGCAAACATTTTTCCCATGCCATCTGTTCCCATTTGTGGAATGCTAATTCCATCTTTTTTTGTTTGCCTTTCTTCTTCGTTAAAGCGAAACATCTTTCTGGTTTCTTCATTGGTCATTTTTGTTTTAGTTTCAATTTCCATTGCTTTACTAAAAATATCCAAATAAGGCTTCATTTCTGATTCGCCTGTAATAAAAGTCATTTCACTATGAGCCTTGTCCATTAATAATTTTATTTGATTAAATTCTTCGATAGTTATCATTTTTCCAGTATAGGGTTTTCGATTTGTGCCCCGCTGGTAAATGAAATCATAAAGTACATCTTTTTGAATCGAAGAATTTTTTATAAAAGAAATTTTGGCCAATGGTTTTTCTGCAATTTTATTTTTCTGTATTTCATATTCACCAAATGGGAAATATTCAACTTTGGTTTCGTAACCCTCATTTGACATTCCTATTGCCATTAGCTCAATAAAACAACCTGCTCCCATATGAATTTGCCTTGCCGGTGGATCGGTTTCAGGAAGAACATGCTTTACATAAAGCAACATTTCATTACTAGATAATGTATCAATAAACCAGCATTGTGTATTGTGTGGACTTGGTGCCGTAATCCCATAAGCAATGGCCTTTAAAACTGGAGATTTATACGCAGTTGGATTTGGTCGCTTTTCATATTGAGCATTACTCGTATTTATGGCAAAAACAAATATTGCCATTAAAATTAATTTAAAATTGTGGTTCATGATTTTTTGTTTTTCATTTAGAATTGAGTGGTTTTTCAAAATATTATGAATTTAGGTTTCCAATAATATTGAAACACAAAATTAAAGTGCAGGAAAATGCAAATCGTTAACCTGGGTTAAAAAGTGATTATTGTTTGGATAATCTTTTTCGAATGCGGCTTAAGGATGGACCTTGAATTCCTAGATAGGATGAAATGTTTGTTAAAGAAACTCGTTGAAAAATATCTGGATGTTGGTTTAATAAATTAATATATCGTTCTTCTGCAGTGCGAAATAAAAAATCCTGAACTCGATTGGCGGTTTCTGCATAAACAGATTCGGAGATGATTCTGCCAAGGCGCTCCCAATTATGGGATTTGGCATAAAACTCTAAAATTTTCTTTCGTTTTGGTAGTAATATCACTTCGGTATCTTCCATTGCCTGAATGAACATCTGACTTGGATTTTGTGTTAGAAAGCTCTGATATTCAACAACAAAATTCTGGTCGAAAAAGAAATGAAAATTTACTTCTTCACCTTTTTGATTGATATAAAACCATTTAAAACTTCCTTTTGTAATAAAGCCAATTTGTTGCTCAATTTCACCTGATGATAAATAATAATCATTTTTCTTGAATTTTTTTATTTTGAGCATTGGCTTTAAAACAAGCCATTCTTCTTCAGTAATAGTTGTAATGGAAGCAAAAACAAATTTTAGATGATCAACCATTTTTATATTCAAGAATTTTATTATTATTCATAAATGAATCACAAAAACTAGAATGTAAATTTATTATTTTCTTCTCTTTTTTACAAAAAAAAAGCTCGAGAAAGTCTCAAGCTTTTAAAAAGAACTGATTAATAATTATTGATTGAAAGTTGTTGGAGCACTATTTAAATTGCCTTTCATATAAAAGTAAGCCCGCTCCAAGTTTTTCATGAATGGAATTTCTTTCCCCTCTTTTAATTTATATAAAAACACCGTTTCTTCTAAAATCCCTTGTTCATATTTGTATTCCTGTGTTATTCGAAGATGATCGTAAGGGGCATATTTACTGATGCCAATCACATTAAAATCCAAAGTTTGGTTACGGAATTCTTTGTCTGTTGTTCCATTTCCATTTCCTAGAGAGGAGGTTAATTCAGATATAATATTCCCATCTTTGAGACTATATTTTAATTCAAAATACATTGTCTGATCTCTATCGCCTGCTTTTCCATCATAATTTGGATTTCTGCGATGAAGACTTTTTATTGATTTCCAATGATTATTATATCGTTTTTGAATTACATCGAACTGGTAATCATAAGATTCGTCTCTTTCCCATTTGTCATTAGTAAATCTATATGCTTCACTTGTTCCATTCCAAATGATTGTGTAGGTATCCTCAATTGTTAATTTGCTACTTAATGGAATAATTGTATTTTTTGTTACTCCGCATCCGCTCAACCAAAGTAAAGCTATGGTTGATAAAAACATCCAAATTTTTTTCATTTTAATTTAAGTTTTGTGATTAATAATTTAACGTCACAAATTTCTATAAAGTAGGGCTGAAAAAAATTAACAAATGTTATTTTCGCTATTTCTGAGCAATTTTTTTTCGTAATCGGCTCAAACTTTCTTTTTCGAGACCAATGTATGAAGCAATATGGTACAATGGAACTCTGTTTAAGAGGTGGGGTTCGTTCTCGAGGATTTGAAGATATCTTTGTTCTCCATCTAAAAATAAAAAACTCTCGGCTCTTTGAGTAATCATTTTATATAATTGTTCAGCCATTAAACGGCCAAAACGTTCCCAGTTGTGGGAGTGATTATAGGCATTTTGTAATACTGAAAGATTAAAGGTTACAATTTCTGATTTTTCAAGGGCTTCAATAAAATATTTACTTGGCTTTTCTTGCAAAAAGCTATTATAATCTGTTATAAATTGGTTTTCGAAAATGAATTTTGTGTTAATTTCTTTACCTTCTGAAAGATAATAAATTCGAAAACCACCGTAATTAACAAATCCAACCTCTTTACAAATATTGCCTTCGCTTAGAATAATCTCTTTTTCTTTTATGATTTTTTTCTTCAGAAAAGGTTCAAAAAATAAACCATCTTCTTCACTCATAAATGGAACATCTTTTAACCAGTCACTAAATTTTTGAAATTCGGTCATTTTTTATACTTGAAAATTGGGTTTTAATCAAAAAATTATCAAAGCTAATTTATGGAAAAAAGTAAATATTGCAAAAAGAAAATTCTCTTTAATTTTCATTATTGGAGTAAACCTTCTTTTTTTCCTTAGAAATATTGATAATTGAAAAAATAATGAGAATTACCAATGCGCCGAAAAGGATTAAAGATGAACCCGCAGTTCCAAAATTGAGTCCATCCTGTTCTGTTGGTTTTGTTAGTAAATCTCCAAAAGTTGCTCCAAATGGCCTCGTGAGAACAAAAGCAAACCAAAAAAGAATAACATATGATATTTTAGTAAAATAATAACCGATTACAATTAATATAAGTAAGCTTCCTATAAGCAAGGCACCACCGGCAAAACCCAATCCTGAATTGTCTGCTAGGAAATCCCCCAAAGCGGTTCCTAATGTATTTGAAAATAAAATGGCTGTCCAATAAAATAATTCACCACGCAATGATTTAATATTGGTTACCGATAATGACTTTTCAGTAGCTTTCCAAATTACCAGCGTAACGATAAGTAAAGAAACCAAAATTGAGGACCCAAAAGCATAGCCCAATTCTAGAGTTCGGTCCATAAAGTCTGACATTGTAGTTCCAGCAGTACTAGTTGCTAAAATTACCGACCAAAAAATAATTGGATGATGTTTTTTTGTAAAAAGTTGAATCACCAAAACAACAATAAAAAAGCTAATTAAAATGATAGAACTAAATCCATAACCGATTTTCATGGTCATCGATAATAAATCACCAGCAGTTTCTCCCAAAGTGGTAGCGCAGATTTTCATTATCCAAAAAGCAATTGTTATTTGGGGTAACTTGTTCATGCTTGATTTTTAAATTGCAAAATACACTGCATTAATGTTCTTCAGAAAAATTGGCAAGGAACTTCAAAATAGGATTTTGTTATAATTTACTAGCCAACACCGCAGTTTTTTTATAGTGTTTTGTGTTTCCTTTCAAATCGAAAACTTCCATATAAACTATATAAATTCCAATTGGAGATTTTTCAGCGTCTTCATTAATTCCATCCCACGAAAAAGTCCCAGAAGTCCCTAATAACTGGCTCTTTTCTAAAACTCTAACCAATCTTCCTTTTGAATCATAAACCATGATAGTAGCAACATATCCAGGTTCGCTAAACAAATAATTGATATTCAAAACATCATTTACTCCATCATTGTCTGGAGAAAAAATTTCAGGACTTAAAGTTAATTCATTTGTTGGAATTTGGTCAGGCGTATATTGTGAATTCTTATATGCTGGAGTTGCAAAACCAACATTTTCTGCTGCCGAATGCCAGTTTGATTTATCATCTGTTGGCCTTTCAAAACTTAAGCGTTCTAATGAAACACCATCTGTTGTGGATAGTAATGGAAACTGCATTCCTAAAGAATAAGTGAATTTATCAATTATGACTTCACTTTGATTTGCAATTACAACAACACCATCATCATTATTGAATGAAGGAAGTGAACTCATTTTAACAAAACCTTTCGGGTTGGTTGTAGAATACTGGCTTTTCACCATATCAGGGTTGGTTGTCAAAACGTAATATTCTTGTGGGAAAATTAAAAAACCATCAGCACTAATTGGATTTACTGAAGTTAAAACATTGTTTATTGTATCGTAAGAAGCCAATACAAGATATTTCATTTCAATTACTTTATTGGAATGATTGTAAATTTCAACAAAGTCAACACCATTGTCTTTTGGGTTTGAAAGAACTTCGTTTATCAAAATATCACCTTTTACGGCAGCAGAAGGAATTGCAAATTTAGCACTTGAAAACGTTGCAATATTTCCAGCACAATCTTTTATTGTATCAGAAATGGTGATATAATAAATGACACTATTTTGAAAAGTGCCGGCAAATTGCAAAATTACCGATTTGAAATCCGGACCAACAATAGAAACACTTGAAGGATTTCCAATTGAATTGTCAACAGAATAATTTGAAACATTTTTTAATAATAAACTATCAAGCGTTTCAGTAAAAAACAATTGAATGCTAGATTGAGTGAGCATGCCAACTCTATCAATTTCTGGACGAATATTATCAGCATTGGCGGCATTTATAGAATTTGTTGAACCCGGCGTTCCACCTTTTACATCAACAGAAGCACGCCAATTATTCATTGCACCACAAGGATTATTTGGATCAATTTGTTCGAGCGACCAACCACCATCTTTTTTATTTGCGTTCTGATACCAGTCACTGCTATAGGTAATCGTATGAATTATTTTTCCAAGATTATTGGATAATACAATCGTTGCACCATCGTTGGTAAGGGAATAAATATTGGTGAAAAAATCAACACAAGTTCCATAAACAGATAATCCGGTAATTGCCTCAGCTTTGGTAAGAATTAAATAGCCGTGAGCCTGAATACTTACATCTGGAAATATTTTGGTGTAGGAACCAAAAGCAAGGGTCCAGTCTTTTAAGCTGATTGGGAAGTTAGTTCTATTATACAATTCCATATACTCATATGCAGGAAGTCCGACGGCTGGGTCTGGGTCGGCCATAAGTTCGTTAATAACGATATCATATGATTTTGGTAAGTAAAATACAAAATCATTATTCGCTGTAACCATAGTGTTTACAGCAAGATCCTGAATGTTTGAAGTAGTTAAAGAATAAGTTTGTCCTTCGATAAAACCAGAAGCAAATGTTAAATGAACTAGTGCAAGATTAGTAGCATCCCGAATTGCAGTAATTGGATTTCCAATTCCTCCATTTACACTATAATTTGAAATTGTTTCAGCAATGGACTGAAATACTGATTCAGAAAATAAAACTTCAACCTGATTATTAGAAATTGCCGAAATAGAAGAGATTACTGGGGCAATGGTATCAACAATTATTCCTCCGGCATAAATGTCATCAAAATAATAACTTGTTCCATTGCTACTGGTATAATTGCAATAAACTCCAGCAAAACTAGGAACTAAAGTTACAATTGGCTCGCTAAATGTACCATGAAGAATATAGGAGTTTCCAGTAACAGTATTTGTTGTGTCAGAAAAGAGGCTCCAGTTTCCGGCTAAATCTCTGGTTACTTTCACATGAATTTGATTAATGCTAGAAAGACATTCAACGGGTCCAGGAACCAATACGGAAAAAGAACCAGTGGCTCCGGTCTGCTTGCAGAGAGATATTTTATCATCAGCACCACCAATTTGAACAAAATAGCCATTTAATGAACCCTCTAAATTTTGTTGGTCAGAAGCTAAATAAAATCGTGCATAATTAGTTGCTGAGGTAGAAGGAACTCTTGAATAAAAATGCCATTCAGTATTATTTATTAGCGTATTGGTTGTTGCCAAATATGATATGGCAGTAATCGTATTATTAAGCTGTAATAAAGGTTTTGTTGGAATTGTAGAAATAGTTGTATTTATTTTATATTCAGAAGTGTCACCAACCCATTCAGAACCAGCAGGATTGATATGAAAATTCCCGTCTGAAAAGGTCTCGTTTATTTGACCTTGAACAAAAATAGGAAAGAATGATAAAAGAAAAAATAATTTTTTCATAATTGATAAAATAGATTTGAAGGTAAATATACTACTTTTGTATAATTATTTAATATTAATTAAAAAAATTAAAATAATTAATATGAAGATTGCAATTATTGGTGCTACCGGACTTGTTGGCACAATGATGATTAAAGTTTTAGAAGAAAGTAATATTTCTGTTTCAGAATTTATTCCAGTTGCTTCTGAAAAATCTGTTGGAAAAGAAATTTTTTTTAAAGGAAAATCATACAAAGTTGTTGGAATTGAAGAGGCAATTTCTAAAAACCCTCAATTTGCAATTTTTTCGGCTGGAGGGTCTACTTCAAAAAAATGGGCTCCTGAATTTGCAAAAATTGGAACAATAGTTATTGATAATTCCTCAGCTTGGCGTATGTTTCCTGAAATTCCATTGATTGTTCCTGAAATTAATGCCGATCTTTTAAATAAAAGCCATTATATTATTTCCAACCCAAATTGCTCTACTATCCAAATGGTGGTTGCTTTAGCTCCCTTACATTTAAAATATAAAATAAAAAGATTGGTGATTTCAACGTATCAATCCGTCACCGGAACTGGAGTTAAAGCTGTTGAGCAATTAAATAATGAGCGAAATAAAATCGATGGAATAAAAGCATATCCACACCCTATTGATTTAAATTTGATTCCTCATGGTGGCGATTTCCTCGAAAATGGATATACTACCGAAGAACAAAAATTGGTTGATGAAACAAGAAAAATATTAAGGGACGAATCGATTAGAATTACTGCCACAGTAGTGAGAGTTCCTGTTTTTGGAGGTCATTCAGAATCCGTAAATATTGAATTTGAAAATGATTTTGAATTAAATGAATTGAAGGATCTTCTTTCATCATCACCTGGAATCACAGTTTTGAATGATGATAAAAATAATGTTTATCCGATGCCTTTATTTGCAGAAGGAAAAAACGACGTGTTTGTTGGTCGAATTCGCAGAGATGAGTCCAATCCGAATTCCTTAAATTTATGGATTGTTTCTGATAATCTAAGAAAAGGTGCAGCTACAAATGCTGTCCAAATTGCTGAATACATAATTGATAAAGTCCTTTAACAGTCTTTTCTACTGACAAACAAAATCCATTACGCAGCAAGTAGCATATTTTTTATGTGGTTGAATTGAAACTCCAATGAAATTGTATTCTTTGTCGAGGATATTATTTCGATGCCCATATCCACTAACACCATCATCTATTAATAAATCCATAACAATTGTCAGAGGATCACTATATCCATAATCGCAATTCTCACCTCTAGAAGAAAAACTGGTTTTTAATACCGCAAATCTTTTTGTAACATCTTTGTGTCCAGTAAATCCTTCTTTTCCCATTTTTATTGCGTATTGTTTTGCAATTAAGGAAACTTCTTTTGATGGAACTAATGGTTTAAGAGCCGACTGATTTTTCAATGTCGAAAACAAAGAATTCACATAAATCGTCTTTTTCTGTTTGGTTGAGTCAATGAACTTCTGTAAATAAGTTTGAGCAAAAAGTTTTCCGTTTATTCGAGCTAAATTTGAATAAAAAATCACACTTTTTTCGTCTTTTGATAAATAATCAGAGGTTTTGGCAGAATTGGCTGCATCTATTTCTGATTGTTTCCATTTATCAAATGGATATTTCTGTTTAATTTCCTGCGAATATACTACTGCAGAAAAGGATGATAATAATAAAAGAAAGAGTATTTTAAAAAATTGAAGTTTCATTTATTGAGGCATTTAATTTATTAACGAAAAAGTTTCGGAATAATTGCAAAAATTATGCTTAATTGGTTTTAAGTTGATATAATTATTAATCTCTATTCCAAGAATTAACAATTCGTTAACAAATTTATGCATTTCCTATTAAGGAAAAGATCATTTTTAGATTAATTTTGTGCAAAATTCATTTTCATTGAAAGCAATTTTTCGAAATAGTATTATTTTTTCTTTCTTATTAATTTTTATTGCCTCAACAGGTGGTATAAATTTATATAAAAGTTTATGTTCATGCACTGGACACGAAACTATTTCTTTTTTCAAGAAAGAAAGTACATGCTCACTTCAACATAAATCAAAAGACTCTGAAAAAGAAACCAAATATTGCTGTTCGAAAAAGAAAACTTCTAAAAAAGCAAAGAAATGTTGCTCAACAACCAATAAATATTTAAAAGTACGCAGTGATTTTGATGCTTTGGATGCAGTACAAATAAAAAATCATTCAGAGGATTTCGTTTTTCTTGTTAATTTGAAGAGCATCATTACTCTTAAATCAAAATATCTCATTAAAGAAATTGTTCCCCCAGATTCGGTGGATCCGCCTTTACTTTTCGGCAAAAACCTTGTTTTCTTTTTACATCAATTAAAAATTGACGCCTCAGATATTGCTTAATTATTTCAATAATTTTCAATATTACTTATTTATTTAGGAGGCATCATTTATGAAAGCATATCATTTTAAAACATTTTTATTTATTTTACTTTTATTTGGATTTTTCAAAGGGTTTTCCCAGAATTTAACTGGAACCATTTATGAAATTGACAATGCAAAAAAGAAAGCTCCATTAACTGGCGTAAATATGTATTGGGTCGGAACTCAAATATACGCAACAACGGATGTTACTGGAAAATTTAAGATTAAAAAACCAGATACAAAAAAGCTGCAATTGGTAATTAGTTTTGTTGGCTATAAAACAGATACCTTAACTGTTATGAAAAGTGAAAAGGATCTTGAAATTGTACTTTCTGTGAATAAAGAATTAAAAGAAGTAGTAATTCAGGCCAGTCAAGATGGTTCTTATATTTCGAAAATGAAAACCATTAAAACTGAGGTTATTACAACGGCGGGTTTGCAAAAAGCAGCCTGTTGTAATTTGTCAGAAAGCTTCGAAACAAATGCTTCTGTCGACGTTTCATACAGCGATGCGATTACTGGGGCTAAGCAAATACAATTGCTTGGTTTATCTGGTATTTATAGTCAGATTCAAACGGAAAATATTCCTTCAATCAGAGGGATGGCATCCACATTTGGATTAAACTATATTCCTGGTTCTTGGATGGAATCGATACAAATTTCGAAAGGAACTTCATCGGTTATCAATGGTTATGAGTCAATTACAGGACAAATTAATGTTGAATATAAAAAACCAACCACTTCAGAAAGATTGTTGGTTAATGTTTATGGTAACCAGAATCAACGACTTGAAGCAAACGTAACCAGTGCGTTTAAACTCAATAAAAAATTAAGTACCATGTTGATGATTCATGCCGAAGATTTTTCTGAGAAAATTAACAATATCGATTCTACAACAATCAATTTGAATGGAGAAAAAGTGAATCTTGGTGAAAATTTTATGGATTTGCCACTTGTTACTTCCTATAATATTTTCAATCGTTGGGAATATTCTACAAAAAGATGGGAATCTAGATTTGGAATCAAATATATGAATGAAGACCGCAGAGGTGGAACCATGGATTATAATAAAAACACCTTTGTTTTAGATACCTCAAAGATAAATTCAAAATCATTGCCTTATGGTTTTGGATTGAAAACCAATCGCGCTGAAGCCTTTTGGAAAAATGGGTTTATGTTTCCAGACAAACCATATAAAAGTGTAGGTTTAATATTATCAGGAGTTTATCATGATCAAAAAGGTTTTTTTGGAGTAAATGATTATTATGGGAAAGAGCAAAGTCTTTATGCCAATCTAATTTATCAATCAATAATTGGAAATACAAATCATAAATTTTCTACTGGATTAAGTTATTTATATGATAATTACGAGGAAGGATATGATCAAACACAATTTAGATATTTGTACCAAGTAAATTCTTATCCTGTTGGCGCATCGGCACCAATGTATGATATTACCACCCTTTATGATTACAGACATGTAAAGTATAATTGGGACAGAATGGAATCAGTTCCTGGAGCATTTTTTGAATATACTTATAACTATCTGACAACCTTTACATTAATTGCTGGAATTAGAGCTGATTACCACAATAAATACGGCTTATTTTATACTCCTCGCACCAATATGAGATGGCAAATTAATGAAGGTCTGACTGTTAGAGCCTCTGCTGGATTAGGTTATAGAACTGCAAATATTATTTCGGAAAATTTATCATTATTGGCCAGTCAGAGAATTTTATTGGTTGAAGAACCATTGAAACAAGAAAAAGCAGCCAATTATGGAATCAATATTACAAAAGATTTTAGATTGTTTAAAAACAAAGCCCAATTTACTTTAGATTTTTATCGTACTGATTTTATGAATCAGGTAATAGTTGATTTAGATAGAGATCCAACGACAGCTTATTTTTATAATCTCAGAGGTAAGTCATATTCAAATAGTTATCAGGCACAATTAACTATTGAACCTCTAAAACACTTGACAATTTTGATGGCATATAGAATAAATGATGCTAAAACAACAATAGACAGTGTTTTACAAGAAAGATTGTTGCAAAATAAATACAAAGGCTTGCTTAATATTTCCTACGCAACAAATTTTGAGAAATGGAAATTTGATTTCACTTCACAATTTAATGGAAGTGCAAGAATTTCGCCTCAAGAAAAAATGCCTGAGATTGTGAGACGAGATTATGAAAGAACCCCAGAATACATCATTCTAAATGCGCAAATAACAAAGAAATTTAGACATGATATTGATGTTTATGTAGGTGTTGAAAATTTGACTAATTTTAAGCAAAAAGATCCAATTACAGAAGCATTTATTCCTTACCATACTCATTTTGATACTACAATGGCATGGGGTCCGATTATTGGTAGAGTTATTTATGCCGGAATGAGATTTAGTATTAAATAATTAAAAACAAACAAATATTAACTTAAAAAAATCAATATGAAAAACTTAGCAAAATTATTCGTTGTAGTAATTGTGGTTTTATCACAAGTGTCTTGTGCACAAAGCAATAAAAAAACAGCCGAAATTAAAATTAAAACATCTGCAGTTTGTGGTATGTGCAAAGAAAAAATTGAAAAAGAACTGCAATTTGAAAAAGGTGTAACTGCAGTTACCTTGGATTCTGAAACAAAAATCTGCACAATTACTTACAAAACAGAAAAAACCACTCCTGAGAAATTGAGATTGGCCATTTCTAAAATTGGTTACGATGCCGACGAAGTTTTAGCCGATCCAAAGGCATATGAAAAACTTTCGCCCTGCTGTAAAAAAGATGCTGGGATGCATGAATAAAAAAAAGGTTCTCGATTGAGAACCTTTTTTGTTTAATTTTTTACTAAATTTGAAGATTATTGCTACCCTATGAATTTAGTTGTTGATATTGGAAATACCCAAACCAAAATTGCTCTTTTTGATAAAAACGAACATCAAAAAACTGAGATTGTTGAGGGTTTTTCAAATGAATTTCTATTGAATTATCTTTCTAATCGAAATGATATTAAATCAATTATTGTTTCTTCGGTAAAGAATCTGAGGATTGATTTTGAGCCAATTCGTCAAAGAAATATTTTCGTAATCGAATTTGACGAAAATACGCTACTGCCAATTATCAACAATTATCAAAGTTCGAAAACTCTTGGAAAAGATCGCTTAGCGGCAGCTGTTGGAGGATATCTTTTGCATCAAAATGAAAATGTTTTGGTAATTGATGCTGGAACTTGTATAAAGTATGATTTTGTCGATTCGATTGGTAATTACGAAGGTGGGGCAATCTCTCCAGGAATATTGATGAGATTTAAAGCTTTAAATACTTTTACTGATAAATTGCCGTTAGTAGAAAAGTCGAATTTTAATAAATTAATTGGAAAAACAACTGAGGAATCAATTTTATCAGGTGTTTTTAATGGTGTTTTTGCTGAAGTTGATGGAATAATTGACCAGTACAAGCAGAAATTTGGAGAGGTTAAAATTGTTTTAAGCGGTGGCGATATGAATTATTTTGATAATAGACTAAAAAATAGCATCTTTGCATTTCCAAATATAGTGATATTCGGGTTAAACAAAATATTGAATTTTAATGACAAATCGAATTTTTAAGGTTTCATTTACAGTTGTTTTACTGTTAATTATGTTTTCTGGTTTGGTTCATTCTCAAACAGTTATTAGTTCACCATATTCAAGATATGGTTTGGGAAAATTGCAAAATAGCAATCAGGCATACACTATGTCGATGGGAGGAGTTGGTTATGGAATTAGAAATTCGAGTATAATAAATTTTTCAAATCCAGCATCATACAATTGTGCCGATACGCTTTCTTTTGTTTTCGAAACAGGAGTTTATAGCAATTTTTCAGTAATGAAAACAAAGGAATTAAGTCAGAATAGAAACTATACTTCCTTAAGTTATCTTTTGTTTGGTTTTCCCGTAACAAAATGGTGGGGAGTTGGCTTGGGTGTGTTGCCTTATAGTAATGTTGGATATAAAATTTCTGACGAGCAAACTATTGCAAATGTGGGAAGAACAGATTTTACTTATGAAGGTTCTGGTGGATTAAACAAAGTTTTTATTGGGAATTCTTTTAAACCTTTCAAGAATTTTTCTATCGGATTTAATGCTTCGTACGTCTTTGGAGCATTGGTAAAAACACGTACTGTTAATTTTCCTGATTCTGTGTCGTTTTTCAACTATAAAATAAAGAACAATACCAATGTTGGTGATTTTTCATTTAATTACGGATTACAGTACATTTTGCCATTAAAAAAGGGGAATTCATTAAATTTCGGACTTGTTTTTAGTAATTCTCAAAAAATGGGTGCCAGCAAAGATGAATTAGGAATCAGGTTTCTTCCTCAAACTGGTGGTGGAATTATTGTTAAAGACACTGTTGCTTTTACCTCCGACTTGTCTGGGGATATCGTTATTCCAACTTCAATTGGCGGAGGAATTGTTTTTAAAAGAACCGAAAAATTGCTAATTGGTGCTGATGTAAATTGGCAAAATTGGTCAAAATACACATCTTTTGGTGAATCTGATTCCTTGAAAAATAGCATGGACTTTGCTTTTGGAGGTCAATTTATTCCAAATAGTACTTCATCAAGTAGTTATTTTAAGAAAATGGCTTATAGGTTAGGTGTGAGATATGGTCAAACTTACCTTCAAATAAAAAACTCCCAATTAACTGAATATGCCGTTAGTTTTGGATTTACGTTTCCTCTAAGAAAAACCAGAACAACTGTTAATTTAGCATTTGAACTTGGAGAAATGGGAACCTACGAAAACAATCTTCATAAAGAGCAGTTTGGCAGGGTGATGTTAACTTTCAATATCAAAGAAAGATGGTTTATTAAGCCAAAATTTGATTAGTTCAGAATTTAAGTTTTTTTCAATGTCTTCTTCTTCAAAAAAAAATTCCATTTTTTCTAAAAAGAATCTTCTTTTTATTTGTTCCATTTTTTTGCTTTTTTTGTCTGCGTGCGAAAACGACATGAAGGTGATTAACTCGCTTGTTGCTGATAAAAAATTACCCGAAATGTCAGCAAAAGATGTTGAAATGATTATTAGTGATTCTGGAAATGTAATTGCTTATATGACTACCAAGCAATTGGATAGGTATAATTTTGAACGACCTTATATTGAAATGCCAAAAGGAGTGAAAGTTTTGTTTTATGATAGCCTGAAACGTGTAAATGCCAGTCTGTCTGCAAGTTATGCAATAAATTACGAGAATGAAAAAGTAATGGATGTTAGAAGCAATGTAATTGTTGTTAATGTTAAAGGCCAAGTTTTAAATACAGAACATCTTGTTTGGAATCAAAAAACCAAGCGAATTTATTCTGATGTTTTTGTGAAAGTGACCACTCAAGATGAAATAATAAAGGGAACCGGTCTTGATGCTGACGAACAATTTGATAAATGGAAGATTACCCATGTCACGGGAACCATTATGGTGAAAAATGATAAAGAAGGCGAGAATGATTCAACAAATACAAAATAATAAGAAAAATTAATGGAAAATTGGATCGTTATTTTATTTACACTCCTATTTTCTGCTTTTTTTTCGGGAATGGAAATCGCTTTCGTTTCAGCAAACTTATTGAAGATAGAACTCGATAAGAAGAAAGGATTAATTTCTGGAAGAATTCTTTCCCGGTTTTCTCAAAACCCAACCAATTTTATTGCTACCATGCTTGTTGGAAACAACATTTCTTTGGTTATTTATGGGGTTTTTATGGCTAAAATTTTGGAACCTGTTTTAATTAATTTTTTACCAGAAGCTTTTCAATCTGATTTTCTCTTTTTGACGATTCAAACCATTCTTTCTACTTTGTTGATTTTAATTGTTGCCGAATTTATGCCAAAAGTTTTTTTCCGCATCAACCCAAACTATATGTTAAGCGTTTTTTCAGTTCCTCTCATTGTAAGCTATTATTTTCTTTTTCCTGTTGTTTTTGTTACCATTTATTTATCCGAATTTATTCTTCAAAAAGTATTCAAAGTAAAGTTCATTTATGAGAAACGCGTTTTTGGAAGTGTTGATTTAGACAATTATTTGAAAGAATTCACGGATGAAGATTCACATGTAAATGAGCAAAACCAGGAAATCAAGATGTTTCAAAATGCTATGGATTTTTCGGATATTAAGGTTCGGGAATGTATGATTCCTAGAACTGAAATTGTGGCAATAGAAGACAATGAAACAATTATTGATTTGAAAAATAAATTTATCGAAAGTGGTTTGTCAAAAGTGTTGATTTTTAACGAAAGTATTGATAATATTATTGGATACGCACATTCTTTCGACATGTTTAAAAATCCAAAAACGATTAACTCAATTCAAAGGCCAATTTTATTTGCTCCAGAAACACAAAAAATACAAGAACTTCTTACCTTATTGATTCAGCAGCAAAAGAGCATTGCAGTGGTTGTCGACGAATTTGGTGGCACATCAGGCATGGTGACAGTTGAAGATATTATTGAAGAAATATTTGGTGAAATAAACGATGAATTTGATTTGGACAAATTGGTAGAAAAGCAAATCTCAGAAAATGAATTTCTTTTCTCTGGTCGCACGGAAATTGACTATATCAATGAAAAATATCATTTGAAAATTGAAGAATCAGACGATTATGAAACAATTGGAGGCTTTATTATCCATCACCATGAAAGTATTCCAAAAAAAGATGAAGTGATTGAAATTCATGATTTTATATTCACGATTGTTCAGGTCTCTGAAACAAAAATTGAACAAGTTATTCTTAAGATTTAGTCGTTTTTGAATTGAAGCGAAACATCAAACGAAAGATTTGCTATCTTTGCCACCTCAAATAAATTTATGATTTCGGTTAACAATCTTTCTATTAGCTTTACAGGCACCTACTTATTCGATGATGTTTCATTTATCGTAAATGATCGTGACCGAATTGGTTTGGTAGGAAAAAATGGTGCAGGAAAATCTACTTTATTAAAAATCCTATCAGGTCTCCAAGAAGCTGAAAAAGGAACTTTTGTTAAGCCTAATGATACAACAATTGGTTATTTGCCTCAGGAGCTTAAGAATAAAAGCAACAAGACGATTTTAAATGAGGCGCTTTCAGCTTTTGTTGAAGCAAAGGATCTTGAATCCAAAATAAAGCATTATACTTCGGAAATTTCGAAAAGAACTGATTATGAATCGGATGCATATTATCAAATAATCCACCAGCTTACAGATGCAAATGAAAGATTTCAAATTATTGGAGGTCACACGATGCAGGCTGATGCAGAAAGAGTTCTGATTGGACTTGGATTTACTCAAAACGATTTCGAAAGACCGATTAGTGAGTTTAGTGGTGGCTGGCAAATGCGTGTTGAACTTGCAAAAATCTTACTTCAAAAACCAGATGTGTTATTACTGGATGAGCCAACGAATCACCTTGATATAGAGTCAATTCAGTGGTTAGAAGATTTCTTGATTGGATATTTTGGTGCAGTTGTTTTGGTTTCTCACGATAGGGCTTTTCTGGACAATATTACTCAACGAACTATTGAAATTTCTTTAGGGAAAATTTATGATTTCAAGGCATGTTACTCAGACTATTTGATTTTGCGGGCTGAAGGTCGCGAACAACAGATGGCAACCTACAATAATCAGCAAAAGCAAATTCAGGATATTGAAAAATTTATTACCCGGTTTAGAGCGCAAGCTACCAAAGCAAAGCAGGTTCAATCAAGGATAAAACTGCTTGATAAAATCGATAGAGTGGAAGTTGAGGCAATTGATAGTTCGGCAATTCATTTTAGATTTCCTCCAGCTCCACATTGCGGAAAAGTAATGGTTGAGGCTGAAAATCTTTCGAAAGCTTATGGAAATAAGAAAGTTTTATCAAATTTAACTTTTTTGGTAAATAAAGGAGAACGGGTTGCGCTCGTTGGGAAAAATGGAGAAGGAAAAACAACATTGTCTAGAATAATTATCAAAGATCTTGATTATGAGGGAAGTTGCAAGCTCGGACATAATGTTTCGGTTGGGTATTATGCTCAAAATCAGGCAGATTTACTTAATCCAGACAAAACAGTTTTTGAAACTATCGATGATATCGCAGTTGGTGAAATCAGAACTAAAATTAGAAATATCTTAGGATCTTTTCTTTTTGGTGCAGAAGCAATTGACAAAAAAGTTAAAGTATTATCTGGTGGTGAAAAATCACGTTTGGCATTGGCAAAACTTTTATTGACTCCTGTGAATTTATTGGTTTTGGATGAGCCAACAAATCATTTGGATATGCAATCCAAAGATATTTTAAAAAATGCTTTGAATAAATATGATGGAACTTTAATCATCGTTTCGCACGATAGGGATTTTCTTCAAGGTTTAACCAATAAGGTTTACGAGTTTAAAAATCAGAAAATTAAGGAATATATTGGTGATATTTATAATTTCTTGCAGTCAAGAAAAATGGAATCGCTTAAGCAATTGGAGAAGAAAACCAATGATAATCTGAAGGTTGCTGTTTCTGGTGAATCTCAAAATAAAGTTAATAGAGAAAAAAGGAAGCTTTTCGAAAAGGAGTTACGGAAAATTGAAACTCAAATCGAGCGCAGCGAGAAGGAAATTGATAGATTGGAAAAGGAAATTAAAGCAATTGATGATATTTTGCTCAATCCTGAAACTTACAAAGAAGCTTTAAAATCAAAGGATTTTTACTCGAACTATGAAGAATTAAAAGGTCAACTCGAAAAGGAAATGCAAATTTGGGAAGAGCTCAATAGTAAAGCTGATGAATTGAAGAATTCTGAAATCTAATTTTTCAGTCTTTTATCTAATTCTTCTTTTTGTTTTTCAAAACCTGGCTTTCCAAGTAATGCGAACATATTAGCTTTATAAGCTTCAACTCCAGGTTGATCGAATGGATTGACATCCAAAACATAACCGCTCAATGCACAGGCAAATTCAAAAAAGTAAATCAATTCACCTAGATTCTCTTCATCCAATTTTGGAATAGTTATTTTGATGTTTGGAACGTTTCCATCAACGTGTGCCAGCATGGTTCCTGCTTCTGCCTTTTCATTAATCTCTTGAATATTTCTACCGGCGAGGAAATTCAAACCATCTAAATCATTTTCATCGAAAGGAACTTTTAAACTGTTTTTTGAATTTTCAACAGAAAGAACTGTTTCGAAAATTATTCTCAAACCATCTTGAACGTATTGTCCCATTGAATGCAAATCTGTTGAAAAATTTACTCCAGCAGGAAATATTCCTTTGCTTTCTTTTCCTTCGCTCTCGCCATAGAGTTGCTTCCACCATTCCGTAAAGTATTGAAGGTAAGGTTGAAAGTTTGCCAAAATTTCAATTTTCTTTCCTTTTTGATAAAGTAAATTTCTGACCACGGAATATAAAACAGCTGGATTTTCTTCAATTTTTGATGAAGCTTTTAATGTAGTTTCCATTTTTCTTGCACCTTCAACAATTTTTTTAATGTCGAAACCAGCTGCAGCAATTGGCAAGAGGCCAACTGGAGTTAAAACTGAATATCTTCCACCAACGTCATCAGGTATACCGAATGTTTTATAATTTTCGGTAGTTGCTAATTGTTTTAATGCGCCTCTGGAAAAATCTGTCACGGCCACAATTCTTTGATTTGCAGCTTCTTTGCCGTATTTATTTTCTATATGGTTTTTTAATAGACGAAAAGCTAAAGCAGGTTCGGTGGTAGTTCCTGATTTTGAAATAACTACAATCGAATAATCTTTATTATTTAATAATTCCAAAAGTTCAAAATGATAATCTTCACTGATGTTATTTCCTGCATAAATAACAAATGGTTTTTTTTGATTATTGCTCAACGCAGCGAATTGATTGTTTAAAGCATCAATAACTGCTTTCGCTCCTAAATAAGAACCTCCAATTCCAACAACAACAATTAAATCGGAATTATTTGAAATAATTTCTGCGGATTTATTTATTTCATCCAATTGATCATTGGAAATGGAAGATGGCAAATCTACCCAACCCAAAAAATCATTTCCTTTTCCTTTTTTGTTGATTAGATCAGAGTGATGCTGACTAATAATTGATTGATAAGCATCAATCTCATTTTGAGTTATGATTCCTATTGTTTTTTTGATATCAATTTTTAAATTTATCATGAAACCAGTATGTTTAATAATTATTTACGTTTTAATTTTAAAAATGGAATAAGCATTGGAACTTCTTTTTTGTAAAATAAATATTCGTCGCCAAATTCTTTTATTAATCTTTTTTCTTCAAGAAATGAGCCCACAACGAGATATGCAATTATGCAAATCACTGCAGTGAGAGTTGAATAAGTTGGAAAACAAATAAAAAACCCCATAAACATTACAAAAGTGGCTAAATAAATGGGATGTCTTACAATGCTATTAAATCCTTTTGTATTAAGTTTTGAATTCTCTGGTTTGGGTTTTGAAATTCCAAGAAATTCCATAGTGCTATAGTTTCTAAAAGCCAAAATAAAAAGAACTATTGAAATAATTACCAGAGTTAATCCTGAATATAAATAAGTTCGGGATGGTTTAAAAACATAAAAGGAAATGGATGTTATTTGGAAATGCATAACAGGAAATAAATACAATACTGCTAAAATATTGTAAATTAGCCTGTAGCGATTGGTTCTTCTTTTTGGGAAAGCTTTAAAATAAAACTCCTTGCAATAATTGGTCGCGAAAAAGCTATGCAGAAAAAAATATAGAATCCAAACTAAAGATAAGGTTATTAATTCTGATGGCATTATTGTTATTTGGTTTTTAATGAATCTTTCGGCGCTTCTGTATTGACAAATTTTAATTTTGGAAGAATGATAGGAGCTATTGATGAAATTGGATTGTAAAGCATTGATTTGTTGCGAGTTTCTTTTGAAATCATCGTGCCTTTGTCATCTAATTTGTTAAATATCAATAAAATAACGCTAATAACCAATACCGTTTTTGCCAATCCAAATACCACTCCTAAAATTTTATTTGGAATGCCCAAAGCTAGCAGGTTAAGTGATTTTTCTAACATTTTTGCAAGAGTGAAAACAATAATCAGAACTAAAATAAAAGTAATGATAAAAGCGATAATTGGAGTGTATTTTGGTCCCATTCCTAATGTATTTACCAAAAAACCAGCAGCAAAATTTGAAAAATAAACTCCACAATAAACGGCTAATATTAATGCAATTAATGAAGCCAATTCAACAACAAATCCCTTTGAGAAACCTTTGTAGGCGAACCAAATCAGTGGTATGCAAAATAAAATGTCGAGGAAGTTCATAAGCTGATTTATTTTTTTAACCTTCTTAATAATTCTGTTGCATAAACAAAATCGTTTATTTCAGGATTGTCAGTTCTTAAAATAGAATCTTTATCACCGGTCCACCACAATTCTCCTTTAAAAATATATGCAATTTTATCGCCAATTTCAATAACGGAATTCATGTCGTGCGTATTGATAACAGTAGTGATTCCGTATTCTTGAGTTATTTCTGAAATCAAATTATCAATAAGAATAGATGTTTTTGGATCTAATCCAGAATTTGGTTCATCGCAAAATAAATATTTAGGGTTCATCGCAATAGCTCTAGCAATTGCAACACGCTTTTTCATACCACCACTAATTTCAGCAGGAAATAATTTGTTGGAATTCAATATGTTTACCCTGTTTAAACAAAAATTGGCTCTATCTGTCATTTCTTCTTCCGACATTTTTGTGAACATTGAAAGTGGAAATTTTACATTTTCTTCAACAGTCATTGAATCAAAAAGGGCAGAACCTTGAAACAACATTCCAATTTCTTTTCTAATTTCCTTTTTTTCTTCTAAAGGCATTTCAGAAAAAACTCGGTCATCATAAACAATTTGACCTTTGTCAATCTCAATCAATCCAACCAAACAGCGCATCAACACAGTTTTGCCGGAGCCGCTCTGACCAATAATTAAATTCGTTTTGCCGCGTTCGAAAGAAAAGGAAACGTTTTTTAAAACATCTCTTCCGTTAAATGATTTTGTAATATTTTTAACTTCAATCATTAGAGTAATAATTTAGTTAAAATAAGGTTAAACAAAATAATCATAATGCTACTAAAAACAACCGCTTTTGTGCTTGAGCGTCCAACTTCTAGTGCGCCACCAGAAGTGTAATAACCATTATAGCCAGATACAGAGGCGATTAAAAATGCAAAAACAATAGTTTTAATGATAGCATAGAAAACATGAAAAGGTTCAAAAAATATTTGAACACCATAAACGTAATTATGAGAAGTAACCAATCCAGTTAAGATACAAGCAAGCCAACCTCCAAAAATACCTAAAAACATACTGATGATAATTAAAATAGGATTGATTAGAAGTGAAGCAATAATTTTGGGCATTATTAGGTAATTTGCAGAATTAACGCCCATGATATCTAAGGCATCAATCTGTTCAGTAACTCTCATAGTACCAATTTCAGAAGAAATTCTTGAACCAACTTTCCCAGCTAGAATTAAGCTTACGATTGTTGGAGAGAATTCAAGAATAACAGATTGGCGGGCAGTAAAACCTACTGACCAAATAGGCATTAAAGGGCTGTCAATGTTTGCAGCAGTTTGCAAAGCAACAACTGCGCCCATAAAAACTGAAATAATGACAACAATTCCTAAGGAATCAAGTCCTAAATTGTCAATTTCGGTAATAATGAGTTTTCGGAGTATCTTGCCTTTATCAGGTCTTTTAAAAACCTGACTCATTAATATGAAATACCTTCCTAAATGAAAAAACATATATTCTTAAAATTTTGGTAAAATTAAAGATTATTTGCGAATGTATTTTCAAGAAAGTGAATAATTAAATACCAATTTTATTAATTTTGCGTTTTCTATTAAAATACTTTAAACATCAAGCCGATGAAAAAGATTCGCTTTTATTTGATTGCAGTTGCTTGTATTTTGTTTTTAGCAAGTTGTCATGGATCTAAACATAGACCAAAGCATCGTAAATGCGACTGTCCTACTTTCACAATAGCTAAAACTGCTGCTACTTTAAAAACTGCTTAAATTGCATTCTAGAGATTATTTTACTGATAATTTAAAAAAATATTTACCGGAGAATTCAATAAATTCTATCGTTGATTTAATTTTTAAATACAAAATTCATTTAAAAATTACGAAGGCAAGGAGTTCAAAATTAGGAGATTACCGGCCGCCAATTAGAACCAAGTTTCATCAGATTTCTGTGAATGAAGATTTAGGAAAATATCATTTCTTAATTGTTCTTCTTCATGAAATTGCTCATTTAATTGTTTGGGAGCAACATTATAGAAAAGCATTGCCTCATGGAAAAGAGTGGAAAGCTGAATTCAAAAAAATAATACTCCCATTTTTAAATTTAAGTATTTTTCCAGAGGAAATTTTAGAAGCATTAATTGTTTTTGTAAAAAGTTCTTTTTCATCAAGTAATGCTGAATTAAACTTGAATCGTGCTCTAAAAAAGGATTTAAATGGTAGCGATATTTTAATTGAAGATATTCCAGATAACACTGTTTTTAGTTATTCCGGCACAAAAACCTTTGTGAGGTTACAAACTGTAAAAAAGAGAATTAAATGTAGATGCCTCGAAAATAATCGAATGTATTTATTTAATCCACTTACCAAAATTATTCTAATTGATAAATAGGGTGAAGATCTCAATTGTCAGTGTTTTTAGCGAATTGATTAATTAAAAATTTAATACTGTTGACACTTTTAAGGAAAAATTTTCATTTTTTTTAAAGTTTTATTACCTTTGCCTCCCTTGAATTAAAATAATTGAATTACCTACAATTGAATAATGAATAAAAACAATTATTGCGTGATTATGGCAGGAGGAATCGGTACTAGATTCTGGCCAATTAGTAAAACATCTCATCCAAAACAGTTTATTGACATACTTGGTACTGGTAAATCGCTCATCAGACAAACCTATGATCGGTTTCTAAATGTTTGCTTGAAAGAAAATATTTACATTGTAACCAACGAAATATATAAGAATCTTGTTTTAGAACAAATTCCAGGAATTTCAGTCGATCAAATTATTTGCGAGCCAACACGCAGAAATACAGCACCTTGTATTGCTTATGCAAGTTATAAAATTGCACAAATTAATCCTGATGCAAATATTGTTGTTGCACCTTCTGATCATATTATCTTAAAAGAAGAAAATTTTATTGAAATTATTGAAGCTGCTTTAAAGGCTACTGCTAAAAATAATTGGTTATTAACTCTAGGAATTACACCAAGTAGACCAGATACTGGTTATGGTTATATTCAATTCAATCAGGATTCTTGTTATTTAGAAGAAGATAAAATTAAAAAAGTAAAGACATTTACTGAAAAGCCAGGCTTAGAAATGGCACAGTCGTTTTTACAAAGTGGCGATTTCCTTTGGAATTCCGGAATTTTCATTTGGTCATTGAAAAGTATCCTTAAAGCATTTGAAGAATATTTACCAGAAATTGCTACTAGTTTTATTGAGGGAAACTCAAAATACAATACTCCAGAAGAAGAAGGTTTTATTAAAGAAACCTATACCATTTGCAAAAGCATTTCCATCGATTATGGAATTATGGAAAAAGCTGATAATGTTTACGTTTTGCGCTCGGATTTTGGTTGGTCGGATTTAGGAACCTGGGGTTCCTTATACGATACGCGCGAAAAAAATGCAGATGGTAATACTATTGTTGGCAAGAATGTAATCGTTTATGATTCAAAGAATTGTATAGTAAATATGCCAAATGAAAAACTTGTTGTTATGCAAGGACTTGAAGGTTACATAGTTGTAGAATCAGACAATATTTTATTGATTTGTAAAAAGACTGATGAACAGCAAATTAGATCATTTGTAAATGATGTAAAAGTTGAAAAAGGAGAGCAATTCGTTTAGAATCCTCTGATTAATATCAAGCTATTTTTGCAAAATAAATTCCTCTAATATTCTTTTTTAGTTTAATTTAGTAGTGTTTTAATAATTACTATATTATGATAAAAAGATATTTTCTCCTTTTTGTATTTTCATTATTTTTTTATTCAGGTTTTACTCAGAATTTTCAGATTTTCAAATCTGGTTATGATTTTTATTATAAAAATTCTTCTGGAAATTTAATGCCAGTTAGATGGGATGATGTTCAAATTTCAGCATCTGACACCACATTTTTTTCTTTTAAATCGGTTCGTGATACCAGTGGATTTCAACATTGTGTCGATACAATAGGAGGCTCAATACTTGGCAAAAAAGCAATAAAATCGATCACAAATAAAGTTTCATTCCTAAATTTTCAAAATGATTCCATTTTCTTTTTCCCGGATGCAATAATCAATGATTCGTGGAGTTTGTATAATTTTCCTAATGGGTCCTATATTGAGGCGAAAATGACTTCATTGATTACCGACTCGGTTTTTAATAATTTGGATACCATTAAATTTTTTACTTTACAGAAAAAAGATATTTCTGGAAATATTATTTCTAGTTCTTTCAATAACAAGCAAATATCTTTAGGAAAAAATAATGGCTTTATACAATTGTTTGATTTTTATTTATTTCCTAATGATGAGCAAATCTATACTTTAGCTGGAGAGAATTGGCCTGATGTTGGAAACCACAATATCTATCACCGACAAGTTTATGATTTTCAACCGGGAGATGAGTTTCATATCGATTTTGCCAATGTAAATAATAATCAAGGGGCCGCATCGACTTACATAAAGACAATAAAGAAATGTCTTTCGCGTACTGATGATCATTGTGGAAATTCGGTGGCATATTTATGGGAAGAATGCAAAAAAACGGTGATTTCAATTAACAATCCTTTTTCAATTACCACAACTTTTCAAAATGATACAATCCAAGATTCCATCCATTTTGCTAATTTGGATTTCTTAAGATTTGATCATATTCCTACTGAGTATTTTCTTGATTCTTCTAATACCAATCTCTCTCCGAATATTTTAACAACATCTTCGCTATACCATGGAAGGACAATAAAATCCTTATTAGATATTCAATATTGGAATGATGGAAATTGTTGGTCAGGAGCAATAGTTGATCCAGGACCTCCTTATTATGATTATATTGAGGGTTGCGGTGGCCCTTATTATTCAACCATGCCTTGGTTTTTAGGGAATTATTCCAAAAACGTTCTGGTTTATTATAAAAAAGGAAATGAAATTTGGGGAACTCCTTTAGCTTCTGATTGTAATGCACTTGGAGTAGATGATTTCTTGGCTAATGATATTGATGTTTCAGTTTTTCCCAATCCAGCATCCAATAAATTAAATTTTAGAATTGACAAATTTCCATCAAAAAATGAAATTAAAATCGAAATTTTTGATTTTACTGGAAAAAGTTTAATTGATATTTCTTCAAACAGCAATCAAATTGAAATCGGAACAGAAACCTTACCACCGGGATTGTATTTTTACACTTTGTCAATTGGTGATAAATTTATTAAATCCGATAAAATTGTAATTGTAAGATAATTGCATATAATCAAATAATGGTTCTTAGAAATAATTATGAGCAAAAACAGCTTTAATAAAGAGGAACTTTTAGGTTATCCCAAGAATGAATTGGTTGATATTATTTTGCAATTAAAAAAGGATGCGCTTGCAATAGAACAAAGGAATACTGAACTAGAGGATGAAATTGATAGATGCCAAGAGGCTGAATCAAAATTTCATCTTCTTTTTGAAATGTCTGATGATGCAATTTTAGTAATAGAAAAAGGCAAATTCGTTGACTGCAATAAAGCCGTAGTAAAAATGCTTGGCTACGAAAATAAGGAGCAATTTTTAAATACTCACCCTTCCGAACTTTCTCCAAAACGCCAGCCTGATGGAAAGCTTTCTCATCAAAAAGCTGAAGAAATGATGAGGTTAGCCCGAAAAAACGGAAGTCATCATTTTGAATGGATTCATACGAAACTCAATGGGGAAGATTTTCCTGTTGAAGTATGGTTATCAGCAACAAAATTCAAAGGAAAATATCTGATAAATACCATTTGGCGTGATTTGTCTGAAAGAAAAAGAACGGAACTTGAGCTAAATAAAAATTTCAGGGAAAGAGAGGTTTTGTTACAAGAAATTCATCACCGCGTTAAAAACAATCTCCAGATTATCATCAGTTTACTTCGTCTTCAAAAAAGCAAAATCAATTCGGATGAAATACAGTATCATTTTACTGAAGTAATTAATCGTATTTTGGTCATTTCTTCTGTTCATCAAAAGCTTTATCAGGAAAAAGTATTGGCACGCATTAATCTAAAATCTTATTTAGTCGAGCTTTCTGAGGAAATAAAACATTCTTCAAAGCGCTTCGAAATAGTTGAAATTCAGATAGATACGGATGTTGTTGATGTTGGTTTGAAAACCATAGTTCCATTAGGCCTGCTTGTTAATGAATTGATATATAACTCATTAAAGCATTCATTTGCAAGTCAAAAATCGCCAAAAATAAGTATTTCTTTAATAGTCGAAAATAGTAGTTCATTCATATTCAAATACCTAGACAATGGAAATTCAACAATGGTAAATAATTCACCACAGGATTTTGGTGTTGAATTAATTGAAATTCTTGTTCAACAATTGGAAGGAAATTTGCAAAAAACAATTGGTAAAACTGGATCCAACTATTTAATTAATATTAAAAATTTGGACAAACTTTAGTCTTTGTATCAAATTAATTTGATTACTAATTGTTTTTGAGCTTGTTAAAAATAATTTTCTATATTTGCTAAATAGATTCATTAATTCCTCTATTTATGAAGCATAGATACTCCTCAAGAATCCTTTTCATTGCTATTTTTTTTCTTTTTTCCCAAATTGTTTTTTCTAACACTTACACGGTAAGCAATACCAATGATGCCGGTGCTGGCTCACTTCGTGAAGCAATTGGTTTAGCCAACTCCAATCCAGGTCCAGATAATATTTATTTTAATATCCCGCTCGCGGATGCCGGATATAATGCAGGTACAGGAACTTGGACAATTAATGTAGTAACATTATGGCCAATGGTTTTGGGCGGTTATACCAATATTGATGCTACAAGTCAAACCACAAATCAGGGAAATACCAATTTAAACGGACCGGAAATCGCCATTCAGGGAAATGGAACTTTGGACTATTCCTTCAACCTTGTTTCTCCAAACAACACAGTCAAAGGTTTTATTGTTAATGGCTTTAATTACGGAATTTTGGTTTATAATTCCACTGCCACTGGGAATCAAATAAATGGAAATTATATTGGAACCAACTATAATGGAACAATTGCGGCCGCAATAACCAATCAATATGGAATCGCACTCTCAGGAAGTGCTACAACCACAACAATAATGAACAATCTTATTTCTGGGAATGCAATGGGTGGAATTGGTTTAACGGCTTCTAATTCAAACATTTTTAAAGGAAATAAAATTGGAACTGATAGAACTGGAATGAATAAAATTCCAAATCCATATGGAATAGCTATTGATAATTCTTCGAACAATACTGTTGGAGGTAACTCTGCCGCAACAAGAAATATTATTTCTGGAAATATCAGTGCTGGAATTGTAATAAACGGAACTGTTTCATCAGGGAATATTATAACTGGAAACTATATTGGAACAAACGTAAATGGAACTGATTCACTACCTAACGACAATGGAATAATTTTGGCTGGTTCCAATAGCACAACAATTGGTGGTAGTTCGAGCAATTTAAGAAATATTATTTCTGGAAACTATTTGGCCGGAATCGTATTAAATGGAACTGGTACCAGATTAAATAGTATTAAGGGGAATTTTATTGGAACTGCTGTCACAGGAATGCAACATTTGAGCAATCATACTGGAATTATTGTAAAAGCTCAAAGCAATTTAAACACAATTGGTGGCACATCAACAGGAGAAAGAAATGTTATTTCAGGAAATATTGAAATTGGAGTTTATATTGAAGCCAGTGATAGCAATGTCGTTGTGAATAATTTTCTTGGGCCTGATTCCACAGGAATGAATGCGTTTAAAATTGGAGACTCTTTGGTACAGGCAAATGGAATAGAATTAAATACCGTCGCAAAACGGAATACAATCGGTGGCTCTAATGCCAATACAAGAAATATCATTTCTGGAAATCGTGTTTACGGATTGATTTATTATGGAAATTGCTCTTATAACAACACTTCTGGAAATTATATCGGAACCAATGTTACTGGCAATGCCGCTTTACCAAATGCAACTGGAATCTGCGTGGATGCCGGTTCCAACCACAATCAGATGAATAATAATTTGCTGTCAGGAAATAAAAGTTATGGAATCTTTTTCGTAACGACCAACACTTACTATAATGAATTCAAAGGAAATATAGTTGGACTCAATGCTGCAGGAACCGATACCATTCCAAACGATATTGGTGTTGTATTAGTTGCAGGAACTCGTTACAATCAAATTGGTGGGCTCAATGCAGGAGAAAGAAATATTATTTCGGGAAATCGTTATGATGGGATTGAGATCGCCGATAATGGAACCAAGTTCAACCAAATTATAGGAAATTATATTGGAACCGACATTACCGGAACCATTGCAAAACCAAATGAAAATGGAATTGGAATGGCTACCAACCCAAAATTCAATACTATCGACCAAAACGTAATTAGTGGAAACGACCGGATGGGAATCATTATTTTTGAATTTGCGGATAGCAATACCATTTCAAATAACAAAATAGGATCCAACGCTTCAGGAACCGCTGCATTGAGTAATCATTCTTGCGGAATTGTCCTTTTGCAGGGTGCTTCCAATAATATTATTGGTCCAAATAATACTATTGCGTTTAATGATTCTGTTGGTGTTTTGGTTGTTGACAATAATACAATTCAAAATAGAATCACAGAGAATTCAATTCATGATAATGGTTTTTTTGGAATTGATTTGGCACCTTATGGTCCGACACCAAACGATGCTGGAGATGCTGATTCTGGTCCGAATTTGTTAATGAATTATCCAGTAATTTCTACAAGTGTTTATGATCCAGCAAACAGTTTAACTTGGTTAACGGGAACCATCGATTATTCCTACCAGAGTCCATTAGGAATTAAAATTGAAGTTTTTAAATCAGACAATGATCCTTTTGGATTTGGCGAAGGAGAAGTTTATTTGGGTTCGGCCATTGTTGATGCAAGTGGAAACTGGGCAACAAATTTTCCTGGTGTAACTCAAGCTGATAATTTAACAGCAACGGCTATTGATTTGGCTGGAAATACTTCTGAGTTCTCAGCAAATACAAGTATTGTTGTTGGAATAAAAGAAAACACCAATTCAAACTTTTCATTTTTTCCAAATCCTGTTATCGACAATTTCACGATCAATTATTCTTCAGCAAAGGATTCTAAAATTGAAATAAACCTTTATGAACCCAATGGAAAATTGATTGGCAATTTATTCTCTGGAGATTTAAAAACAGGCAATAATAGATTAAATCTTAGCATTAATAAATTTTCAAATTTAACTACCGGTATTTATTTTTTAAATATCATCTCGAATGAGGGTAAAAGTGAAATGAGGAAAATTTCGGTGATTAAATAATTTATTTAATCCGTTTTGTATGGTTTTTTAATAGCCACGACCTTGACTTCGACAGGCTCAGCCACCGAAGGTCGTGGGTAATAATCGAAAAAAAAAAGGAGACTTTAGTCCCAAAACAAATTTATATTTATGAAAAAAATCATAATCATTATTTCAATCTCATTATTGGTCAATCTTTCAAATGCAACAAACTATATTGTCACCAATACCAACGATGCTGGAACTGGTTCTTTACGCGAACAAATTACTTATGCAAACGCTTTTGTCGGAACGCACACTATTTCTTTTAATATTCCAACTTCTGACGGAAATTACAATGCAGTGCAAGGAGTCTGGACGATTCATTTATTGTCATCCCTGCCATACATCACCAAGGCGAATTTGAATATTGACGGCACGACACAAACAACCAATCAAGGCAATACCAATGTAAATGGACCAGAAATAGTTATTGATGGAAACAATGCTGTGGATTATGGGTTTTTCATTTATAATGTTGCTGGAGTGACAATCAATAGTTTTGTTATTTCCAATTTCCTGTATGGAATTGAAATAACTGGAACCAATGCTCAAAACAATGTAGTTAAAGGAAATTACGTTGGTGTAAATTACAATGCAAGTGATTCAGCAAGCAATTACATTGGCATCGAAATAATTGGAAATCCGCAACACAATACCATTGGAGGAACCACAGCGGCTGACAGAAATATTGTTTCAGGGAATTCGCATATCGGCATTAGAGTAGTGAATTCGAACTACAATATCATTTCAGGAAATTATGTTGGGACCAACAGAACAGCAACCGCTTCTTTAGGGAATTATGATGGCATCAGCATCGAGGGAACTGCAAAATTTAATATTATCGGCGGTTTAACACTTGGCGAAAGAAATATTGTTTCTGGAAACGTGGCATACGGAATTCCGGTTTTTGGAGCTGGCTGTGATAAAAATAAGATTCTTGGAAACTATATCGGCACTGATATTACTGGAAGCTATGCTATTCCGAATACTTATGGGATTTTATTCGACGATGGTGCAAAATACAATATCATTGGCGGAAGAGTGAATGGTGCAGGAAATTTGATTTCAGGAAATAGCGGTTATGGAATTTTCCTTTATAATAACATGACCAACAGCGATACTACAATTGGAAATATTATTGGCGCCAATGCAAATGGAACCCTTGCAATTCCTAATGCCAATGGAATTGTAATAGATGGAATTCCAAAATACCAATATATTGACAGTAATTTAATTTCTGGAAATTTACAACATGGAATTGTTGTTCATGCAACCGGTACGGATTACAATACCATAATCAGAAATAAAATTGGAACAGCAATGAACGGAACAACTGCATTGGCAAATGGAATTGATGGTATTAGAATCAGCGAAGGTCCGCAACACAATATTGTTGGTGGCGACCAAGGAAAAGGAAACATCATTTCATTTAATGGTGGAGTTGGCGTTTCGGTAATGACTGCCAGCGATGACTATAATAAAATTTCAGCCAATTCGATTTTTGGAAATGGAGGATTGGGAATTGATCTTTATCCAATTGGGCCAAATGCAAATGATGCCGGTGATGCTGATTCTGGGCCAAACCAAGAGATGAATTATCCGGTGATTACTTTCGCTGAATACAATCCATATTCGACAGGTACAACTGTAAATGGAAACATCAGCACCATTGCTGCAAATTTTGTGAAAATAGAGTTTTTTGTTTCAGATAACGATGTTTCTAATTATGGTGAAGGGAAAACTTATTTAGGATTTGCAACTCCTGATGTGGCTGGTAATTTTACTGCATCATTTTATGGCATTACGAGTGCCAATAAAATCACAGCAACGGCGACTGATTCATCTGGAAATACATCCGAATTTTCAGCAAACTTTCAAGTTTCACTTTATGCCGGTATCAATTCTATGGATGATGATTCTAATATCCAACTTTTTCCAAACCCATCAAAAGAAATCATTTCCATTACAGGAATAGAAAATTCTGAAATTAGAATTTCAAATGCTCAAGGAGAAATTTTGAAAATAATTCCCGCTGCGAAATCATCTGAAAGTATTGATGTGAAATTGCTTGCAAAAGGAATTTATTTCGTTCAAATTTCAAATTCAAAAGGTGTTTTTGTAAAAAAGTTGATGAAAGATTAAATAGCAAGTTCTCAAAAATTACTTCAAACCAATTTTAATTTTTTTACAATATTTATTTTTGCCCAAGCTATAATTATCAGAAGCAATAAGCTTTGAAATAGTTAATTTATTTTCAATTTCAGAAATAGTCCTTCCAAATTCGTCTTTAATTAGAGTTATTACTGAAACTTCATCCAGAGGGTCTGCAAAAAAAGGAGTATCAGACATTATCATAATGACGTTTTTTTGTACTTCATTTGTTGAAGCTTCTTGTACCATGTTTTCTGCATGCTTTATTATTATTTCACATTTCTTGAACTTGTTTCGTTTATTTGCAGTAAAGGAAATACTATTAACTTTTACTTTTAAAATAGGAGGTATGTTAAATTCAATTTTTTGTGAATTCTCAGATAATGTGTAGTGATTTTTTTGAATTTCTGCTTTGTAGTTTATTGTAAAAACTTGTTTTCCAGTTAACCTGTCTAATAAATAATAAGGAATGTTCCATGTTTGATGGTGTGCTGGAAAAGTTTTAAATCCAAAGGATTCCGTGGATAATTTATTTTCAGAATAGACAGGCATGATAATTTCATCAGTTTCATTTTTAAAGAAGGAAATTGATGACCATATTTCTTCTGGTTTGCAAAATTCAAATAAACCTTCGGAAGCAGGATTTTGAATGGATAAACTAATACAATTAATTCCGTTTATCATTTGATTCTCTTTTAGAGAATAGGTTGGTAAAATGATATTTTTCAAATTTGCTTCTGAAGGTAATTTTAGTTCTTTAATACTCAGCAAAATATTTGGTGTGCCAAGTTCAACTTTTACAAATAAACTACTGTCGGATTCATACTCAAACTGAGGAATAAAGAATGTTTCTTTTCCAGTTGATACATCAAGAGGGAAAGATTTAGTATATATTTGAGCCGGCTGTTTTGTTGTGTTCAAATAGGAGATGGGTATTGCCTGATTGGTTTTACTGAGAACACCGGGCATCAAAGATATACCATTTAAACTGGCTAAGTTTCCAAATTGGAATTCAAAATCCATTATAATGCCTGGTAGTCCTTTATAATTTGAAGCAGTAGTTTTGGTTTTAAGTATTTTTAATTCTGGAAGTATTGATTTTTTAAAAATGATATTTCCTTGCTTAATATTACCGTTGGTTGCAGTATCAATTTGCAAAATTCCTGTTCCTCTTGGTGGCATAATTTTAAAAGTGCCAATAAAATCGTTAAAAGAAAGGTAATCGAAATCATAAACATCAATGGAGAAATCGTCATCGTCTAATATTCTCATATTAATAACTCCATCTAACCCTAATCTACTATTAAAAGCCACAGAGGAACTGTAAAGTGTTTCTTTTCCATCTTTCAGAAACCACTGTACATCTGGAGTCCCTTGGCCTTTTTTAGCTTTTTTGCTAACAAAGAGATTAACAATTGGGATGTTTTTAGCGGCAATATCGTAATCCCCCGGGCCAACTTCTATATTGCGCACATCGAAATGTGCAAGGTAAACCTCTGGCTGTTGAATTTTTATTTGTTTGGTCAATAATATTGGGAATCGAACAGTATTTGCCGAATCAGTGACATATAATTTCAGATTGACCTGTTGTTGCCCTTTAGGTAAAAGCAATTGCCGAAATGGAAAATAGAAGTTCAAATTGTAATTGTCGTTTGGTTTAAGAGGTGTAATTTTTATTCTAGGTGTGGCAATCGTGGAATTGTCTTTTTCAATAAAAATTTTATTTCCTAAAGAATCTGTTAATTCAGCAACGAAATAAAAGTTCTTAAATTCAGGTTTTGTAAGAGCTTCCTTTATTTGAACTGTGGTGTATTTCAACTTGCAGTTGGCATTAAAAACAAGACCATTTCTTATTTCCTTGTTGTTTTTGACGCTCTTTTTATGAACTTCCTTAAAATTTATATCGTTAACGGTAAAGCTTTGAGAAATATAATTGACCATTATCGGCTTTTTAATTTCAATATTTTTAGAAAAGCAAGTTGGAAAAATTATAGATCCTGATGCGTTTTTTGCTCTAATTTCTATTGTTGCAGTAAATTTGCCATCACTAATTATTTGTGTGAACGGTATAAACTGCCGCACATTTTCCATCGGTTTGTCATCCATCCAGATATTTATTTTAGGATATATCTTAGACGTGTTTTTATGCTCTGATCCATCATAAATTATTTGTCCTGAATTGTCTTTTATGACGTTATAGAAGAGATAGGCTGCATCATTTCCATCGCTTAAATCAATGTTTTCATAAGGAGTTTGGAAAAGACAATTGTATGAAATGCTGATTCCTTCAGCATTTTTGTAATTGTTAAACTCTTGATTAATTGAAAACGCTGAAATTGTGAAACTTTGTTGATTGTACTTTTTTATATTTGAAACGGGAATATTTAAACTGATATCGAATTTCCCAGCAGAAGCGGTATCAGCATCTTTGAAGGTCACTAACAATTCAAGTTTTGCATCAAATTTACCATTGATTTGAGATAGATTTCTGTAAGGAATGAATATTTTACGTGCTTTTTCAATAGCTTCATTGTTAGTAAATTCATTGTTAAAGAATCCTTCTTCTTTTGAAACCTCTTTAGAAAATCGAAGTTCCTGATTGTTTTTGGTATGAATTATTGGATAAAAAGTAAATGATTGAAAGGAGCGAACTGTTTTTAATGCTTTAACGACAATATCAAAATTAATTTGAATTCCTTTATCATTATCTTCGAAAATGTTTTCCTTTACAAAAACATTCATTGCTGTAAAAGCATAATCATGAGTTGATTGCCCTAATACTTGAATTGATAATAGAAGTAGAGCGATAATTGGATATATTTTTCTTTGCATAACTGGCTTATTTAGAAACTCAAATATAATCAAATAACTTTAAATTATTGAATTCAAAAACCGTTAACTTGTTAAATACTACCTTTAACTTTATTCTTTCAGCCATTGTCTTTTAAATCATTGTATTTAGGTGTGAAATAATATATATTTACATGATTAATATATTTTCATTTTCTAAAAATCATTAATTATGAAAAAAAAATATTTACTTACGGCATTATTTTTTGCTTTTTTCATTAATCTTAAATCTCAAACTCCAGTTAGAGATTCATTGAATTTAAACAATATCAACGCGTCCATAAATTCAGATGGATTTTTGTTCACAAACACTTCAAATATGACACCAAGATTTGAAGTGCCCAAAGGTTCCGGAAAAAATACTTTTTTCGCAGCAAATTTGTGGATTGGTGCAAAGGATTTGAATGACAGTTTGCATTTAGCCGCAATGCGTTACGGACAAGTCGGAAAGGATTTTTGGCCTGGACCAGTTTCAAATGTTTACGATTCTGCATATGACGCTCAGTGGAATAAAATATGGAAAATAAGCAAATCAGAAATTGATTATCATCTTTCTAATTGTTGGACTCCTGGATATATTCCCTCACAAAATCTTATTGATTGGCCAGGAAATGGGAATCCTTCACTTGGTCAAGCAAAACTGATGGCACCGTTTTTTGATTTTAATAATGACAGTATTTATGATCCATTCGCTGGAGATTATCCTATTATCAAAGGTGATCAAGCACTTTTCTTTATTTTTAATGATGACAGGAATCTCCATACAGAATCGGGTGGCTTAAAACTTGGGATAGAGCTTCATGGTATGGCCTATGAATTTGATTGCCCTCAAGATTCTGCTTTTTGGAATACATTGTTTATTAATTACAAAATATTCAATCGGTCAACGAATTTGTATGAATCTGTTATTGTGGGTGTTTTTACAGATTTTGATATTGGATATCCTTCTGATGATTATGTTGCTTGTGATGTAAAACGAAGTAGCTTTTATGGATATAATGGCAGACAAAAAGATGGTAATGGTGAGCCTGAAGCTTATGATTATTTCGCCCCAGCACAATCAGTTACATTTCTTGGTGGACCGAATATGGATTCAGATGGAATTGATAATGCAGTAGGCGGATGTGATGTGAGTATCAATGGTTCTAATTTTGGAAATGGAGATATTGATGATGAACGGTTTGGGTTGCGAAAATTTGTTTATTTTAATAATGGAGGCGATTTTGCCACTAGTGATCCAGAAATAGCATCACATTACTTTGGATTCCTAAATGGAACATGGAAAGATGGAGCGCAAATGCAATGGGGAGGAAATGGCCATCCTTCTTCGGGTTCTTGTGGTCCTGATTGTAATTTTATGTTTCCTGGTCAAATTGATTCTTGTTTTTGGAATACCGGTGGTCTTGCACCAAATTGTGATACTGTTTGGACAGAAGTGACAGCTAATAATCCTCCAGGAGATAGAAGAGGCTTAGGATCATCAGGTCCATTCTCACTTCAACCTGGAGCGAGCAATGAATTCGATTTGGCATTTGTTTTTGCAAGAAATTATTCCGACTCGAGCAATTTAGCAAGTGTTGTCGTAATGCAAGAACGCATTGACTCTATAAGCAAAGCATTTACAAATGATATAACACCTTGTGGGGGAAGTTTCTCAGCTGTTAATGAAATTAATCAAATACCACTTCAGGTAAATGTATTTCCAAATCCATCCACCGGAATATTTACAATTCAGCAAAACAATTCTAATTCGCAAAAATATTCATTATCAGTCTGGAATATCCAGGGTCAGTTAATGCTTTCAGAAAAAGTTGAATTTGAAAAAACAATCCAATTGGATATCAACAAATTTGCAAATGGCATTTACTTTTTATCATTGCAAAATGAAAAGGAACAGATTGTTAAAAAACTGGTTATACAACATTAATAATAATGCAATAAACAATTTATTGTATTTGTTTTATTAACTTAATATAATAATTATGAAAAAATTTTACATAATTTCCTGTTTCTTCCTAATTTTTACAACCATTTCTATTGCTCAGAATATTCCCCCAACTGCTGTAAATGACACAGCTGCAACTTTGAGAGGATACATAAAATTAAATGTTCGTAGTAATGATTTCGATGTAGAAGGGAACCCCTTTTATGTATTTATCATTTATGGAACAGGACCAAAACATGGCATCGCGAAAAGATTAAATGATAGTATTATAGAGTATTCTGCAAACCCATCATTTACTGGTTTGGACTCATTTTCTTATAAAATACGAGAATATAGTAGCCCTCAAATGTGGAGTATTGGCAAAGTGTGTTTGACTGTTGATAATTCATATACAATTGATTCTATTGACATTAACAATATTAATGCTGGTTTCATGGCCAATGGAAATTTGTTTTGGGAACGAAATCCCCTTTCTAATTATTCAAGCAATTGGATTAATCATTTTGAGGTTCCAAAAGGTAGCAAGAAATCTACAATATTTAATGGACAGTTATGGATTGGAGGAAAGGATAGTCAAGACTCATTGCACTTTGCAGGTCAAATGTACAATCAGTTAGGATATGATTTTTGGGCTGGCCCTGTTTCAAATGTTTACGATTCGATATATGATGTAAATTGGAATCGAGTCTGGAAAATTAAAAAATCCGAAATTGATTATCATCTTGCTCATTGTTGGTCGCCTGGATATATTCCTTCACAAGTTTTACTTGATTGGCCTGGAAACGGTGATGTGTCTCAAGGTCAACTTGCGATTACAGCACCATTTAAAGATTGGAACAGTGATGGAATTTATAATCCATGGGCAGGAGATTTTCCATTAATTAAAGGTGATGAAGCAGTTTATTTCATTATAAATGATGATAGATACCTCCACACCGAAAGTCTTGGTAAAAAATTAAAAGTTGAAGTTCACGGTATGGCATATAGTTTTGATTGTAAAAGTGATTTAGCTTTGTGGAATACGGTTTTTTTAAATTATAAAATTTATAATCGGTCATTGGATATTTATGACAGCACTTTTATTGCAACATACATTGATTTTGACAATGGGAATCCAAATGATGACTATATTCGTTGTGATGTTCAAAGAGGCGCTTTTTATGCTTATAATGGACAAAATCTTGATGGTAACGGTGGATTAGGAACTTATGGCGCAAATCCTCCTGCTCAAGCAGTAGTTTTTTTAGCTGGGGCTAAAATTGATAATGATGGGATAGATAATCCGGCTGGGTTATGTGACGATGGAGTTAATGGATTTAATTTTGGAAATGGAATTGTTGATGACGAAAGATATGGGTTAAGTAGATTTATGTATTTTACAGGAGTTAGTCCAACTGTGATAAGCGATCCTGATATTGCAACCGACTATTTTAATAATATGAATGGTAAATGGAAAGATTCGTCGCCAATCATGTGGGGAGGCAATGGAAATCCTCTGTTTGGTTCATGTGGTCCAAAAAGCAAATTTATGTTTCCTGGAAATAGCGACACTTGCCACTGGGGAACAAATGGTTTATTTCCAAATTGTGACAGTCTTTGGACAGAAGAAACAGTGTTTAATTTACCTGCTGATAAACGAGGCCTTGGGAGCACTGGTTTTTTTACTTTTAATCCTGGCGATATCCAAGAATTGGATTTGGCATTTGTTTTTGGGAGAGATTTTTTAAATCCAAATGCTACTGCGGCAATTACCACATTGGAACAAAGTATTGATAATATAATTTATTATTTCAGAAATGATTCAACACCTTGTAGTGGAATTTTTACATCTATAGATAATCCAAATCAACCGTCACTTCAGATAAATGTATTTCCAAATCCATCCGCCGGAATCTTCACTATTCAGCAAAACAATTCTAATTCGCAAAAATATTCTTTGTCCGTGAGGAATATCCAGGGTCAGTTAATGCTTTCAGAAAAAGTTGAATTTGAAAAAACAATCCAATTGGATATCAGCAAATTTGCAAAAGGCATTTACTTTTTGTCATTGCAAAGTGAGAAAGAGCAAATTGTGAAAAAGCTGATTAAAAACTAAGTTTCAGCAAACAAACAATTATTTTTCTTAATTTTGTATAATACACTTAATTATACAAATGAATTTAGATAATAATCCAAATATAAAAAATACTGAAGAATCTATTTCTTCTAGCTCCTTTCCTGTTTTCTTAGAACAACTTAAATCGAAAATGAAACAGGTTTTTCGAGAGTTAAATTCAACCGATCCATTCACAAAAAAACGTGGTGTTCCGGATTTAGTGCTCAGCGAAATAATGCCATTGGTGCCACTTTCAGTGGTCATACCAAAAGAATTTGGGGGAAGAGGTGGTAGAATTGAAGAAAATCTTTTAATGACTTCTGCTGCGGCTTATGAATCTCTTGCTTTTTCATTGACCTTAGGAATAAATTCAGCACTTTTCTTACAACCAGTTATAAAATATGCCAAAACAGAAGTGAAAACCCAAGTTCTTAGCGGATTTATCAACGAGAAGAAAATGGGCGGCTTAATGATTACCGAACCTGATTTTGGAAGTGATGCATTGAATATGCAAACTTATTTCACAAAGGAAAATGAGCATTATCATTTAAAAGGCACCAAACATTGGGCTGGTTTAACTGGTTTCGCTAATTATTGGCTGCTCACAGGACGAGAACAAACAAAAAGTGGTCAATTAAAGCGTGACATAGACTTTTTTATTTGTGATGTAAAAAGTCCTGGACAAGAAATCATTGTTGAAGAATATTTCGATAATCTGGGTTTACACCACATTCCTTATGGAAGAAATATTATTGATGTAAAAATTCCAAAGCTTCAAAGATTAGAGCCAATAAGTTCTGGTATAAATGTTTTACTTGATGTTCTTCATCGCAGCAGATTGCAGTTTCCAGCAATGGGCCTTGGTTTTATTCAGCGGATGATGGATGAAGCTATTGAACATACCAAACAACGAAATATTGGAGGAAAATGTCTTGCTCATTATGATCAAGTTCAATATAGATTGGCAAGAATGCAAGCTTTCTACACCATTTGTTCATCAATGTGTTCCTATAGCAGCGAAAATGCTGGAATTGAAAATGATCTTTCTACCTGTGGTTTGGAAGGAAATTCGTTTAAATCATTCGCTACTGATATGATGCAGGAAGCTGCGCAATCTCTTGTTCAGTTGGTTGGTGCAAAAGCATACCGATACAGCCATATTGGTGGAAGAGGAATTATTGATAGTCGTCCGTTCCAAATTTTCGAAGGTTCGAATGATATGCTTTACGCTCAGATAACCGAAAGTTTGATGAAGCAGATGAAACAGGCAAAGGAACAAAACCTGTATTTGTTTTTAAAGAATTTTAGATTTACAAAAAATGCGGCTTCATTGGTCAAAGAACAACTTATTTTCGATTTAAATCCTCAATTATCTCAGCGCAAAATGGTTGATTTGGGACAAATTATCAGTCGGATTGTTGCCATGCAGATGGTTATTGAAATGGGTGAAAAGAACTATAGAAAGGACTTAATTAACAATGCGATTTCTATTTTACGAGCTGATATTTCAGGAATAATGGGGCATTTTAAGCAAGTCGAAAAGGCGCAAATTATTGAAGATTATATGGAAAATTCATCTTGGGGGAGATAAATTTCAATAGTACCAACACTTTTTTTTGATTCTTTTTATTTTGCATAATCTTTTATGTATCTTTGTCGACCAATTCGATATACATTAAAATTTACCAAATTATGGAACTTATGAAAAAATTCGAAGACATAGATTTGCTTTTCGAACAACAAAAAGATAATATTACCAATCCAGCTGCACTTACTGATCTTGTGAAGAATTTTGAATTCAGCATCGAGGAATTTAAAGATACATTAGAGTTTCCTGAAGATTTGCCTTATGGCCGAACTTTGGTTTTTCAGTCACCCAATTTTGAAGCCATTTTAATGAATTGGAAACCTCAAAAAGGGAGTAATATTCATA
>JACAAW010000060.1 GCA_013377115.1 Bacteroidota bacterium
TTTGTTTTCCACGACCTAAAGGTCATGGAAAATAATGCATTTTTTTATCAGACTTATAACCAGAAGTATATTCCTTCAAACTGGGATAAAGATAAGTTCCCAGCTAGTCGGCAGAAACTACTGTAATTTTAGATTCCTCATTGCTCCGCCAGTTGGCGGATCCATTCGGAATGACAGACCTTGCAATTTTTCACAAGGAACGAGAGAGCATCAGCTTTGCCAATTGCAAAGCTGATGCTCTCTCGTTCACTCCCAATGACACATTAATATTGTCATTCCGAACAAAGTGAGGAATCTATATAAAAAAAAGGTGCGAAGTAAGTAAACTTCGCACCGCTAAATAAATTTTGTTTTTAGATTCCTTGCTATGCTCGGAATGACAAGAAACTAGTCTACGTTATCGTGTAAAAATGAATTATTAGATTTCATTTCAACAATATTATCATCGCTTTCAGAAAGAGTAAATCTAGATACTTGAGATTCGGAAGAAGGAGTTATATTAGATAATACAACATTTCTTCTTCTGTAAGCTGGTTCATTTTCTAAATCAACAACACCACTTTGAGTTTTAAGTTTCAGACTTAATTCTTTCAAGCGAGATATGCGATCATTTGCTTTATTTTCTAAACCTTCTTTATGAATTTCGGTATTCAATTTATCGGCACCACTAAAAGTAACTGGTTTATAATCTTCCACTTTGCTTTCTTCAATTGCATAAATAGATTCCTGTTTTACTTTTAAAACTGGCTCATTCGAATTCTCAATTTTATCCTCAATTTTTTGAACAGGCTCTTCGTCGCCCATAGTCAAGGTGTAAACTGTTCTGTTTGCTGTAGGCGTTTGTGGCTCAGTTGCATTTTCTACTTCTTCCAATTTTTTATCAACCAATTGAATATTGGTTAATTCGTTTTCTACAACAGGAGATACAATTTTTTCCACCTTTTTATCTTCAACAATTAAAGGAAGAATAACTCTTGTGGTTTCATGCTCTTTACCAGTAACGCTATTTAGACCGCTATTTTTATCAAATCCAGTTGCAACAAGAGTAACATTAACTTTATTACCTAAAGTTTCATCTTTACCAACACCAAAAATAATTTCGGCAGTTGAACCAGCTTCATCTTGAATATAATCAGTAATTTCAGAAACTTCATCCATTGAAATTTCTTCAGAACCAGAAGTGATGTTTAACAATACATAAGAAGCGCCTTTAATATTATTGTCATCCAATAATGGAGATGCCAATGCCATTTCGATAGAACGAATTGCTCTGTCCTCGCCTTCAGCAGTTCCTGATCCCATAATTGCAACACCAGAGTTTTTCATTACTGTTTTTACATCCTCGATGTCAACATTTACCTGGCCAATATGTGTAATAATTTCAGCAATACCCTTAGCAGCTGTAGATAAAATATTATCTGCTTTTGAGAAAGCTTCAGTAAGTGCTAAATTTCCATAAAGTTCTCTTAATTTATCATTGCAAACAATTAAAAGGGTATCTACATTTTTTCTCATTTCTTCAATACCTTCTTGAGCCTGAAGTTTTCTTTTTCTGCCTTCGAAAGAAAATGGAACAGTAACGATACCAACTGTAAGAATTCCCAATTCTTTTGCTTTAGCTGCAATAACAGGAGCTGCACCAGTTCCAGTTCCACCACCCATACCAGCAGTGATGAAAAGCATTTCGGTGTTCACTTCTAATAATGCTGTAATTCTATCAAGATCTTCAATAGCAGCTTCTCTTCCAACAGAAGGAATTGCGCCAGCACCACGACCTTCAGTAAGGGATGAACCTAATTGAATTTTAATCGGAACTGGGCTCATTTCTAGTGCTTGAGCATCTGTATTGCAAATAATGAAATCAACGCCGTCAATCCCTTGATTGAACATATAATTAACTGCATTGCTTCCGCCACCGCCAACACCGATGACTTTTATGATTGAAGACTGATTTTTTGGTAGATCGAATTTCAGCATATCTTTATTTTTATTTTGCCTGGTATTTTGGCAAAAGATTTTCGTTTATAAAATTATATATTATGATTTATCAATAATCAGGAAATTTAATTATTTATTAACATTAAATTTGCACTAAATGTTAATTAATCCTGACTAATTTTTATCACCTTCATCGAAAAATTCTTTACTTTTTGTAAATATTTTATCGAAAAATCCACCTTTTGTTTTCTTTGAATGATTTTGAACCGACTTTTCCTTTTTGGTTTGTTTTTCAAATTTTTGGAAGCCTTTCATCACCAAACCTACGCTGGTAGCGAACATCGGACTAGCAATATCTTCTGAAACTGATTTTGCCAAATGCTCGTTTGGATAACCAATTCTGGTATCCATTCCAGTAATAAACTCTGTAAGTTGAGAAATATGCTTTAATTGGGCTCCACCACCAGTTAACACAATCCCTGCAATTAATTTTTTCTCGTAACCAGAGTTTTTAATTTCGTAATAAATATGTTCGATAATTTCTTCCATACGAGCTTGAATAATACTTGCCAAATTCTTTAAAGAAATTTCTTTTGGCTCACGGCCGCGAAGTCCAGGAATTGAAACAATCTCTTCATCACGGTTTTCGCTTGCTAAAGCCGAACCAAACTTCAATTTTAACGCTTCGGCCTGTGTTTTTATTATGGTACAGCCTTCTTTAATATCTTCGGTAATTACGTTTCCACCAAAAGGAATAACAGCAGTATGACGGATGATTCCGTCTTGGAAAATAGCAATATCGGTTGTTCCACCTCCGATATCAACCAAAACAACTCCTGCTTCTTTTTCTTCTTCGCTCAATACAGCTTCTGCTGAAGCTAAAGGCTCAAGAATTAAATCTTCCATTTCGAGGCCAGCTCTGTTTACACATTTCTCAATATTTTTAGCTGCTGCAATTTGCCCAGTAATGATATGGAAATTTGCTTCGAGGCAAATACCAGACATTCCGATTGGTTCTTTATTTCCTGGTTCTTTGTCGATGATATATTCCTGAGGAATTACGTGGATAATTTCCTCTCCAGGTTGCATCACCAATTTATACATATTTTCGATTAAAAAATCGATGTCTTTTTGACTGATTTCTTCATCTAAAGAATTACGCATTATACTTCCACGATGTTGCAAACTTTTAATATGCTGACCAGCGATACCAACGTTTACAAGTCCAATTTCGACACCCGATTTTTGACTTGCATCTTCTACAGCTAGTTTAATAGATTGTACTGTTTTCTCAATATTCGATACAACGCCTCTGGTAACACCAATAGATTCAGCCTTGCCGATTCCAAGTATTTCGATTTTTCCGTATTCGTTTTTGCGTCCCACGATTGCCGCAATTTTTGTTGTGCCTATGTCGAGGCCGACGATGATTTCTGATGCATTCATATTAATATGTTTTAGAACAAACTATTTGATTTTTAAATTTTATATTGATTAATTTGTATTTATCCCAACCCACTTTGTTGAGAATCTTGGTGTAAAATATTTTTAAATTTTCTAATTTTTCTTCAATGTTCAAGTCGTTACCAACCAAAATAAGATGATCTCCAATTTTTGGAACCAATTCGATATCGCTATATTTATTAACGAAAATTTGCTCAATATGCGATTTCCAGAATTCATCAGAATCAATATATCGGGCAATAAAATATATTTTTTGCAAAGTAGGTTTATTGAGCATGGTATCAATGGCCAAAGAATCTGTGATATTCAAATTTGTTGCACCAGAATAGCATTCTGGAATTTTGCCGCTTGCAACTACCACTCTTGCAGTGTATTGTGAATTTATTGGCATTAATTTTCCATCAGCATCAATATAAAAACTCATATTCTTTTCGTTAACCACTCTACAAATAGGTTTACGTTGTTTAATATTGATTTTTAGAATTCCATCCACACCTAAAAAAACTTCAGAACTTGAAACATAAGGATTTGCATCAATATTTTGTTCAATTTTCAGAACATTTACTTCCGAAATTGACATTTTTAAAACATCACCAGCCGTTTTGGAAATCAATGCATTCACATCTTCAACACTAATAAAACATTCGCCGTTCGAATAATCAATATTGATTTCAACTTTTGAACATAAAGTGCTATTATGTTTTGTAACAAGAACAAAAAGCAAAGCAAGAACACCAACTGCTAAAACAACCCAAAGTAATATGAATAATTTTCTTTTCATTAAAATCCTTTAATAGCCTTGTAAATGTTTGTTATACTTTTTTCAATTGGCATCACCAATTGGTCGATATCTCCTGCTCCCAAAGTTAATAAAACTTCCAGTTTTCTTTTTAAAACTTCTGGAATTAATTCCTCTTTAGAAACCAAGATTTTATTTTCGATTGTAACTTTATCCAATAGCATTTGTGAAGTTATGCCGTCAATTGGCAATTCTCTGGCTGGATAAATATCCAATAATATTAGTTCATCCAATAAACTGAGACTTTTTGCAAATTCATCAGCAAAATCGCGAGTTCGTGAAAATAAATGAGGTTGGAAAATTCCTGTTATTTTTTTTCCGGTATAAATATTACGCACGGAAGTTATACAAGCACGAAGTTCTTCTGGATGATGGGCATAATCGTCAATATAAACGACATCAGCTAAATCAACTCTTTTATCAAATCTCCTTTTCACCCCAGTGTATGAGGCAATCGCTTTTTTAATTTTGGAAATATCAATTCCAATGGTTATTGCTGAAGCAATTGCAGCTACCGCATTTTCAACGTTATGTAAACCTGGAAATCCGAAATTGAAAGTTCCACAATTTTCACTTTTATGCATCAATTCGAAATGATATTTCCCCTCGACCAAAGTAATATTGGAAGCATAAAAATCAGCAGCAACATCATTTAAAGAATAATAGAAAATTTCGAAGTTTTCATTTTCAGGAATGGTTAAGCCTTTTTTAAGAATTAACTTTCCTCCTTTTTTAATTTGACCAGCAAATAATTCAAATGATTCAACAAGATATTCTTTCGAACCATAGATGTCCAAATGATCTGCATCCATTGACGAAATTATTGCTACATCAGGAAATAAAGTTAAAAAGGAACGATCAAATTCATCAGCTTCAACAACAGTAAGATCACTATTAGGAGAAAGTAAGAAATTGGTATCATAGTTTTTGCTGATTCCGCCCATAAAAGCTGTAATAGCCTTATCAGATTGCTTTAAAATATGAGAAACTAATGAAGTGATTGTTGTCTTCCCGTGAGTACCAGCAATTGCAATTGTTGTAGTTTGCTTGGTAATCATTCCTAAAACTTCAGCCCGTTTTTTAATTGGCAAACCAATTTCTAAAACATGAATTAGTTCTTTATGATCTTTTGGAATGGCTGGAGTATAAATTACCAAATCCGTATTTGAAGGAATGGCAGAAATATTTTCATCAAAATGAACTTCAATACTTTCATTTTGCAATTCGGTTGTTAATGGGGTTGGCGTTTTATCATAACCACTAACAATTGAACCATTGGCCTTAAAATATCTTGCCAAGGCGCTCATTCCGATGCCGCCAATTCCAAGAAAATAAACCGTTTTAAGATTCTTTAATTCCAATTTTTCTTATTTTATTATTTTTAAAACTTCATCAGCAATTAAATCTGCAGAGTTTTTCATTGCCAAACTGCCGATATTCTCACTCAATTCTTTTAACTTATTGGTATCATTTAATAATGGAAAAACTATTTCTGAAAGTTTTTCTCTAACATCACTATCTTTTATTAAAATTGAAGCATTTTTATTTACCAATGCCATCGCATTTTTAGTTTGGTGATCTTCTGCTGCAAATGGAAATGGAACTAAAATACAAGGTTTTTTTACCAAGCAAAGCTCCGAAACCGCAATTGCACCAGCTCTTGAAACAACTAAATCAGCAATTGAATAGGCATAATCCATTCTGTTAATAAAATCGAAAGCTTTAATACCTGCACTTTCAAATTCTTTCACAACTTCTTTTGCAGTTTCAATATACGGTTTCCCTGTTTGCCAGACCAACTGAATATTATTTTCTTTAAATAAATACAAACTATTTTTGATACTTTCATTTATTGAGAATGCACCTAAACTACCACCAACAACAAAAACTGTTTTCAATTCAGGATTAATACCGAAAAATTTATAAGCTTCTTCCGCTTTTCCGCTTAGTTCAACAACATCCTGACGAACAGGATTTCCTGTAATAATGATTTTTTCTTTTGGGAAAAATTTCTCCATTCCATCATAAGCAACACAAATAGTATTTACATGATTTGCCAAAAGTTTATTGGTTACACCTGGAAATGAATTCTGCTCTTGAATTAATGAAGGAATTTTTTTTCTGGTAGCAATTTTCAACAAAGGACCACTTGCAAAACCTCCAACACCAATAACAACATCAGGTTTTACACGATTTATTATTTTTTTTGCCTTGTTTAAACTGGAAATTAATTTAAACGGAAACATTAAATTACTCAGTGATAAACTCCTTTTAAATCCACTAATCCAAAGTCCTTCGATTGGATATCCTGCAGCAGGAACTTTTTCCATTTCCATTTTGCCAATCGCCCCAACAAAAAGAATATCAATATCTGCAACTTTTTTCTTCAATGCATTTGCAATTGCAATTGCAGGAAAAATATGGCCACCAGTGCCACCGCCACTTATGATGACTTTCAGTTTTCTATTCTCCATTTTTTGCGGGTTTTGATGCATTAATTACTTCAGGAACATCAGGAGTTTCTGTTTCTTTACTAACACTTAATACAATTCCAAGCGCAATACTGGTAAACCAAATTGAAGTTCCACCCATACTTACCAATGGCAATGGTTGTCCGGTAACTGGGAAAACGTTTACTGCCACACCCATATTAATCATTGCCTGGAAAACCAAACTAAAACTACAGCCAATTGCCAAGAATGCTCCAAAAGTTCCAGGGCTCCTCGTTAGAATTCTAACGGCTCGAAATAAAAGAATGCAATACAATAAAATCATAAAGAATCCACCGAGAATTCCATATTCTTCAATAATAATAGCAAAGATAAAATCGGAATATGGATGAGGAATAAAATTTCTTTGGGTGCTATTACCAGGCAGTTTCCCGAAAAATCCACCGGTTGCAATTGCAATTTTTGCTTGTTCTACTTGATAATTTCCTTCGCTGTCGCCACTTCTAAAATTCTCAATACGGTTTTTCCAAGTTCCCAAACGCCCTTGGTTTGATGAATTCATTAGAATTGCAACAAAAACTCCGACTAAAACGACCCCAATTAAAATCATGGCGCCAATATATTTTAGATTAATTCTACCAACAAACATCAACACTAAGCAAGTGGTAAACAAAACCGCAGCAGTTGAAAAATTTGCAGGAAGAATTAAACCACAAACAATTAAAATTGGAAGAATGATTGGAACAAAGGCCGATTGAAAATCTTTAATTTGCTCTTGCTTTTTTGATAATAACCTGGCAACATACATTATCAAGGCTAATTTTGCCAAATCCGAACTTTGGAAAGTAACATTGATAATTGGTAATGTTAACCAACGACTAGCTTCGTTTAAATTGGTACCCGTTAATAAAGTAAATAGCAAAAGTGGAACTGCCAGAAATATTGCAATTTGAGAAATCCTAGAATAATAAGTATATTTTACCAAATGCGCCACGTACATTAATGTAAGGCCAAATACCAAAATGATAAAATGTTTTAATAGATAATATTCGGTATTTCCACCTTGGTATTTATATGCCAACGTACCTGTTGAACTATAAACTGCCAAAATAGAAAAGATAGACAGAATTAGAACAACTGCCCAAATTACTTTATCACCTTTAATATTACTTAGTACTTTCATTTTAATTTTTATAATTCTCTAACAGCCTCTTTAAATTTATGACCTCTATCTTCGTAATTATCAAACATTTCAAAGCTTGCACTTGCAGGAGATAATAAAACAACATCGCCATTCCTACCAAGATTGTATGCAAGTTTTACAGCTTCTTCAGCGTTTTCAGAATCCACAATTTCAGAAACAATTCCAGAAAATGCTTCGTGTATTCTTGAACTTTCCAAACCAAGACAAACAATTGCTTTTACTTTTTGTTTTACCAAAGGCAACAAAGAATCATAATCACAAAGATTATCTTTTCCACCTACAATCCAAATTACAGGCTTCGTCATACTTTCTAATGCATACCAAGCAGAATTTGCATTTGTAGCTTTTGAATCGTTGATAAACTCAATGCCATGAACCCTTGTAACAAATTCTAATCGATGTTCTACATTTTGAAAATCGCCAAGACTCTCCTTTATAATATCCTTTCTGACTTCCAGCAATTTATTAACAATTCCTGCTGCCATAGAACTATAGATATTTGTTCTGCCTTGTAACGCTAATTCGTGTAATAACATTGTTTTCCTTTTTCTTTAAATTTGAAAAATAAACTACTTAATTTCTACCTTAGTTTTAATGTAATGATTGTAACAACCGCCAATAATATTCCAACAATAATGAACCGAAGAACAATCTTTGATTCATGATATCCTTTTTTTTGATAATGATGATGCAATGGTGACATTAAGAAAATTCTTCTTCCCTCGCCAAATCTTCGTTTTGTATATTTAAAATAAGTTACTTGCATTATTACTGATAAACTTTGAACTAAAAACACACCACATAAAATCGGAATCAACAATTCTTTTCTAATGATAATAGCGAATACAGCGATAATTCCACCGATTGCCAAACTTCCTGTATCACCCATAAAAATTTGTGCTGGATAGGAATTATACCAGAGAAATCCGATACAGGCACCCACAAATGCTGCAATAAAAATTGTCAACTCTCCCGTATTTGGAATGTACATGATATTCAGATAATTTGCAAAAATCACGTTACCAGAAACATAAGCCAAGATTCCCAGCGTAACGCCAATAACCGCCGAAGTTCCTGAAGCCAAACCATCCAAACCATCTGTAAGATTGGCGCCGTTTGAAACTGCAGTAATAATGAAAATCATTATAGGAATGAATAAAAGAAATGCCCATTTTTTATATCCAGGTCCCAAAAATGATAATAAATCAGAATAATCAAATTCATTGTTCTTCACAAATGGTATTGTTGTTTTCGTAGATTTTACGGGTTCTTTTGAATAAATTAATGGAGCTTCGTTAAAACTTTCTGCTTTAAACATATTATTGGTATTTACCAAGTTTTCAGTAATTGGTTTTGGAGCCTTTTCTCTGATAACAACCGAATCATTAAAATACATGGTCAATCCAACGATCAAACCCAAGCCAATTTGACCAAGGATTTTGAATCTTCCAGCCAAACCCTTTTTATTGTGTTTAAAAACTTTAATATAATCATCTAAAAATCCAATTAATCCCAGCCAAACAGTTGAAACCAGCATTAATAGAATATAAACATTATGAAGTTTCGCAAAAAGCAATGTTGGAATAAGAATGGAGGCAATAATAATAATCCCACCCATTGTTGGAGTTCCTTGCTTTTGAACCTGACCTTCTAAACCTAAATCTCTAACAGTTTCGCCAACTTGCTTCCTTCTTAAATAATTAATCACCCACTTTCCAATTATCATTGAAATAAAAAGAGAGGTAATAATTGACATGGCTGCTCTAAAAGAAATATACTGAAATACTCCAGCACCGGGGAAATCAAATTGACTTTTTAAATATTCGAATAAGTAGTAAAGCATAATTAATAATACTTATGTTAATAAATCGATTAAAACCTGTTTATCATCAAATGGATGTTTCACTCCATTAATTTCTTGATACTTCTCGTGACCCTTTCCTGCAACAAGAATAACATCGCCAGAATTTGCTAAAGAACAAGCTGTTTTTATAGCTTCTTTGCGATTCTCAATTGATAAAACTTTTTTTATTTGTTCCAATTCCAATCCAGATTTCATCTGTTCAATAATTTCTGCAGGATCTTCAGACCTTGGATTATCGGAGGTTAATATTACTTTTGCGCTACCATTAAAGGCAATTTTTGCCATTATTGGACGTTTTTTTGCATCTCTATCTCCACCACAACCAACCACCGTTATTAATTGTTCTTTGCCAGATTTTATTGAATTTATAGTATCAATAACATTTTTTAAAGCATCTGGTGTGTGCGCATAATCCACAATTGCAAAAACATTATTTGTAGATTTTACATAATCAAAACGACCTTCAACTGCATTCAAATTGCTGAGAATTTTAAGAATATCTGTTTTTTCTTCACCTAATAAAATTGAAGTGGCATAAATTGAAAGCAAATTGTAAGCATTGAAATTTCCAACCAGGCGACTCCAAACTTCATTGCCATCAATATTTAAAAGCATTCCTGAAAACTGATTTTCAATAATTTTGCATTTGAAATCAGCAGATTTTTGAAGGGAATAAGTGCTTTTTGCGGCTTTGGTATTTTGAAGCATCACCATTCCGTTTTTATCATCAGCATTAACCAGTGCAAAAGCTTCTGATTTCAATCCATCAAAAAACAATTTTTTAGCTTTTATATATTCGTCAAATGTTTTGTGAAAATCGAGGTGATCATGAGTAATATTTGAAAAAACACCGCCAATGAAATCCAAACCAGCAATACGATTTTGAACTATTGAATGAGAACTTACTTCCATAAAACAATGAGAACATTTCGAATCAACCATTTTCTTTAAAAAAGCATTTAATTGAATCGCATCTGGAGTGGTATGGGTTGAAGGAAATTCAATATCATTGATTTTATTGCAAACTGTTGTGAGCATTCCGACGTTATATCCCAATTCTTTGAAAAGATTGAACAACAATGTTACTGTTGTTGTTTTGCCATTAGTGCCAGTTACTCCAACTAATTTTAACTCGGATGATGGATTATCAAAGTAATTTGAAGCAATAACGCCAAGAGCAAAACTGCTGTCTTTTACTTTAATATAGGTAATATTTTCTTCTAAAACTTCAGGAAATTTTTCGCATGCAATAGCAATTGCACCTTTGCTTATTGCTTGCTGGATATACAAATGACCATCAACTGCTGTTCCTCTAACTGCAATGAAAAGACTCTTTTCCTCAACCATTCTTGAATCAAAAGAAATGTTCGAAACTTCGACATTCGTCTTTCCAAGAACATTTAAGATCCCGCATTTATACAATATTTCATTTAAAATTTTCAATGTTGATTATTGTTTTTTGGTGTTTTTGGTTTATTGCCTTTTCCTTTATTTTTAGTCTTTTTTGAATTTTTATTTTTCTTTGGGTCTTTTACTTTTGTGACCTTTTCTTTTTTATCGTCCTTTTTTGTTTTTAGAGAATCTTTAATATCTGCATTTTTCTTTTCAGCAAGAAGCTCATTTTGTTTATCAAGAGCCGTCTTTTTAATAAAAAACTCTTTTAATGTATCGGCCGCAACCGTTCTTGTCAACACCAATTGAATGATAGCTCCATTTACAATCTTGGATCCGGCAGAAATTGATTGACTTTTGACCAAACCTCTGCCATTAAGCACCACTTTTAAACCAGCATTTTCCAAAATGTAAATGGCATCTCTTGTTCCCATTCCAACTACATTTGGAACAATATTGGTGGCCATCTTTTTCTCTTTTAAATTAACGGTTGTCTTTATTGCATCAGACTCAACCCATTCGGCCGAAGGATTATCAGATCTTACAAGAAAATTTAAAGATTGATAAATTTTGTTTAAATCAAGTTGATTCCCTGTTTTTACAATTGGAGCCATAAAATTTGGGTTCATTACTGAAGTAACAGCAACTGTGCTAAGTTTTGTTGCATATAATTTATCAGCAATTTCCTTAAATACAGGTCCAGCAACAGAGGCGCCATAGTAGGTTCCATTAACTGGATCGTTTATTACTACAATGCAAGAATATTTTGGATTATCGGCTGGGAAATATCCAACAAAAGAAGCCTTATAACTCATATTTCCATCTTCACCATAACCAGTATTTCCTCGAGCAATTTGTGCTGTTCCGGTCTTTCCTGCAATTTTATACAAATTACTTTTCAAGCCTTTGCCTGTTCCGCTTTCAACCACACCTAATAGCATTTTTTTTGCTTTTTCAATTGTCGACTTGGAACAAATGGATTCGTTAATAACAATAGGATTAAAAGTTTCAATTACTTTGCCTGTTTGGCGAATTTCCTTTACGAATAAAGGTTTTACCATTCTTCCATTATTGGCAACGGCATTGTAAAAGGTAAGGGTTTGCATCGGAGTAATCCGAACTTCATAACCTACCGACATCCATGGCAAAGAAACTTTCGACCAGGTTTTGCTCTTCGTATTCTTAATATATGGAGGTGCCTCACCACCGATTTCCAAATTTAATGGCTTGTTGATTCCAAAACTATAAAGTCTGCTAATAAATTTTTCAGGATGTTTGAAATAACTTTTATACAAAAGCTTAGAAACTCCAACATTCGAAGAGTTAATAAAAGCTTGTTCTGCAGTAATAGTTCCGTAACCACCTTTATGCGAATCAACCATTTCTTGATCAAAGAACTTCATAACTCCATTTCCGGTGTTAACTGTTTCATTTAAATCAATCAATCCATCTTCAAGAGCAGCCATCATAGTGGGAAGCTTAAATGTGGAACCAGGTTCTGAACTTTCACCAATTGCATAATTGAACTGTTCGACATATGTTCCATCTTTTGATCTGGTAAGATTTGCTATGGCCTTAATATATCCAGTTTGAACTTCCATTAAAATTACACAGCCATGATGAGCATTGTGCAAGGCCAAATTTTGCATCAACGAATTTTCTGCAACATCCTGAATATTAATGTCAATAGTTGAAATAATATCATTTCCATTTTGAGGTTCGATCTGATTTTCATCGCTTAACGGCATCCAAATTCCACCAGCAATTTTTTGTTTTAAGCTTAATCCATTTTTACCTTTTAATTGCGTGGAATATGCACCTTCAATTCCAACAGAAATACCTTGACGCTCAAAACCAACTGTTCTCATAGCAAGATTTTGATATGGCATCACTCTTCTGGTTTTTGAAATCTCAATTCGACCACCTCTATACTTTCCAGCCTTCAAAATACCAAAGGTTCTGAGTTGTTTTAATTGAGAGTAAGTTGCATCTCTTTTCAGTAAGAAATATCTGTCTTTATGTCTTTGTGCGGAAATTAGAATTTGTTTATACTCATTTTTGCTTTTATCCTTAAACAATTTTGAAAGTTGAGAACTCAAGGAATCAACATCTTTGTTGAATAATTCTTTTGTAATTGCACCAAAATCAATTCTAACTTCATAAATTGGAACAGAAGTTGACAACAAACTACCATCATCAGAGCAGATATCACCTCTAATTGCTTCAACTTTGAGTGTATCGATGGTAAGTTCTTTTGCTTTTGTTCTCCAGTAATCGCCTTCTGCAGTTTGGATATAAACGACTTTGCCTATTAAAACTAAAGCAAATATCAATACGGCAAGGTAAACCAGGTAAGCTCTCCACAAGATGTCTTTTCTAACGTCCTTTGCCATTTTTATTTTTTAACTGTTGTATCAATTATTACCATTATTTTTTCTGGTGGAACTAAAGTGGGTTTTATTCCTAAAGGAGCTAATCTCAGAGAAACTTCTGATTGCTTACTTTTTATCATCAACTCCGCTTTTGTTGCAATATGCTCAGATCTTGATTCTTTTAAATCTCGTTTTGTTTGTTCAATTTTTATGACAGTTCTTTCTGCGTAATAAGTATTTGCAATAAACAGAATTGCCAAAAGGGTTAGAAAAAATACAAATGGCAATATTTTAACAACCGATTCTTTCATAAGCAAGCTGCCGTCAAGCACACCATGCAATGTTTTTCCAATCGGATTGTCCTTTTTTGGCGTAGAAGATTTTTTAACCTCAGCTTCTATTTGAGGTTCATCATCTTGAGTTTCTATAAATTTATTTTCACCCATTTTATTTCTTTTCCGCTATTCTTAGTTTTGCGCTTCTTGACCTTTTATTTATGTCTATTTCCTGTTCACTTGGCACTATTGCTTTTCTGCTTATCATTTTGAACGGACTTAAATTATTTCCGTAAAAATCTTGTTCAATTATGCCCTTAAAATTCCCGCTCTTAATAAAGTTTTTCACCAATCTATCTTCTAATGAATGGTACGAAATCACAACCAATCTTCCCGAAGGTTTTAAAACATCCAAAGCCTGAACCAACATTTCTTTTAAGGCTTCCAATTCATTGTTAACTTCAATTCTCAATGCTTGAAAAACTTTTGCGAAATACTTATTCTCTTTTCCTCTTGGTGCGCATCTTTCAATTGCATTCAAAAACTGAAATGTTGTATTTATAGGACTTTCTTTGCGCTTTTCAGCAATTAACAACGACAGTTTATAAGCATTTTCAACATCGCCAAATTCAAAGAACATTCTTTTTAAATCAGCCTCTTGATAATTATTGATGATTTCCTTTGCTGTTAGCGAACTTTTCTGATTCATTCTTAAATCCAGCTCTGCATCAAATCTTATCGAAAACCCTCTTTCTGCCTCATCAATTTGATGTGATGAAATCCCCAAATCAGCAAGAATCCCATCAACAGGTAATGCATTATATAATTTCAAAAAATTCTTTAAATAACTAAAATTCTGATTTACCAATGTCAGCCTTTCATCATCCACCTTATTGGCATTTGCATCTTCATCCTGATCAAACGCAATTAACCTACCTCGTTCTAATCTTTTTAAAATCTCTTTTGAATGACCGCCTCCTCCGTAAGTTAAATCGACGTAAATTCCATCAGGTTGTATTGCAAGTCCTTCAACGCTTTCATTAAGTAATACTGGTTTATGATATTCCATTTTGATCAGTATTTTGTTTCCCCATTACCTCTTCGGCTAATGATGCAAAATCTTCAGGCTCATCTGTTAACAAAGCCTCATAAGCATCTTTTGCCCAAATTTCAATTCTATTTGAAAAAGCAAACAATACTACATCTCTTTCAATTCCAGCATATTCCGTTAAACTTTTGGGCAATAAAAATCGACTGCTTGCATCTAATAACAAATCAGTTGCGCCACGATAAAAATATCTTACAAACTCACGGTTCTTTTTGTTATACAAATTCAGTTTATTTACATCATCACTTATTGTTTTCCAATCACTTAAGGGATAAAGCACCAAACATTTTTCAAAACCACGGTTAACAACAAACTTTTCTTGATTGTCGCCAGACAATTGCTTTTTGAGACTAGAAGGCATCATAATACGCCCTTTAGCATCAATTTTGCATTCAAATTCTCCAATCAAATTAGTCATTTCCACTTTTTTGTTTCAGGCCGTAAATATAGAACAATTTTTACCACAATTTACCACTTTTAGCCACATTGTTAATAACTTTTTTTAATTACAAATATTGTCAACATCAAAAAATAATTTTCAATGGACTTGAAAACAAAAAAATTCTATTGAAATACAAGAGAAACAATTGATATAGCAAATCTTGTTTGATGAAAATTTTTCAGAAAAGATTTTAACAAAAAAACCGCCCTTTTTGGGGGCGGTTTTTTTAAATAAAATTATTTATTCGGCTCCGTGGCAGTTTTTATATTTTTTACCACTTCCGCAAGGACAAGGATCGTTTCGACCAACTTTTTTCTCAACTTTTACTGGCTGAGGCTTTTGCTCTTCGGATGTTCTGTTATTTGCTGGAGGCAAATCAGTTCTGCCGGTTTTGAGTTTGCTCATATCGGTTTTTTCAGGACCACGAGAATCTTGAACATTATCTTCAATTGGTAAATTTCCTTTGAACAAAAATGAAACGATATCCTTATTAATTTTTTGAACCATATCTTTGAACAATTGAAATGATTCAAATTTGTAAATTAACAACGGATCTTTTTGCTCATAAGTTGCATTTTGAACGGATTGTTTTAAATCGTCCATTTCACGAAGATGCTCTTTCCATTCATCATCAATAATTGCCAAAGTAAGGCCTTTTTCAACAGCTACGGTAACTTCTTTTCCTTTTGTATTTAAAATACTTTGGATGTTTGCTAAAAGATTCATCGTTTTCATTCCATCAGTTATCGGAATTGAAATATTTTCATAACGGAAAGAACTGGAATCATGCAAATCTTTAACAACTGGATAAACTTTTGCCGCAAGATAATCACATTTGTTTTTATAAGCTATTGCAACATCTTCATAAATCTTTTCAGTAATTTCATCCGATTTTAAAGCGAAGAAATCTTGTTCTTCTATGTTGGCTTCAACTGCAAAAACTTTTATCAACTCTAATTTGAATCCTTGATAATCGCGACTTTCCTGAAACTCAACCACCAAACTCTCACAAACATCATAAATGGTGTTTGCAACATCAACAGAAAGTCGTTCACCATAAAGTGCATGTCTTCTCTTCGTATAAACTACTTCACGCTGAGAATTCATTACATCATCATATTCGAGCAATCTTTTACGGATTCCGAAATTGTTTTCTTCAACTTTTTTCTGAGCTCTTTCAATAGATTTGGTAATCATAGAATGCTGAATTACTTCACCTTCCTTAAGTCCCATTCTATCCATCAATCTCGCAATTCTTTCAGAACCAAACAAACGCATTAAATCGTCTTCTAATGAAACGAAGAATTGAGAACTTCCTGGATCTCCTTGTCTACCAGCACGACCGCGCAACTGTCTATCTACACGTCTTGACTCATGTCTTTCAGTCCCAACAATTGCCAAACCACCAGCTTCTTTAACGCCAGGTCCTAATTTAATATCGGTACCACGACCAGCCATATTGGTAGCAATGGTTACAGTTCCAGCCTGACCAGCTTCAAGAACAATATCAGCTTCCCTTTGATGCAATTTTGCATTTAAAACGTTGTGTTTAATATTTCTTATTTTCAGCATTCGGCTTAGTAATTCCGAAATTTCAACAGAAGTTGTACCCACAAGAACAGGACGACCTTTTTGCACTAAATCAACAATTTCGTCAATTACTGCATTGTATTTTTCTCTTTTTGTTTTATAAACCAAATCTTCTTGATCGTTACGCGCAATTGGTCTGTTTGTTGGAATAACAACCACATCTAATTTATAGATATCCCAAAGTTCACCAGCTTCTGTTTCTGCAGTTCCGGTCATACCAGCTAATTTACTGTACATTCTGAAATAATTCTGCAAAGTAACAGTTGCATAAGTCTGGGTTGCAGCTTCAACTTTTACATTTTCTTTAGCTTCTATCGCTTGGTGAAGTCCGTCAGAATATCTACGTCCTTCCATAACACGACCTGTTTGCTCATCAACAATTTTAATTTTATTGTCGATAATCACATATTCAACATCTTTTTCAAAAAGAGTATATGCTTTTAGAAGCTGATTCATTGTATGAACTCTTTCAGATTTTATTGAAAATTCCTGAAGAAGATCATTTTTTCTTTTTATTCGTTGTTCTGGATTAAGTGGTGATTTTTCAAGTTCAGCAATTTCAAGTCCGATATCAGGCAGAATAAAAAATCTGGAGTCATCAGTACTTGAGGTAATTAAATCAATTCCTTTTTCCGTAAGTTCAATGGTATTATTTTTTTCATCAATTACAAAATAAAGCTCGTCATCAACAATATGCATGTGCTTATTTTGCTCAGCCATATAGAAATTTTCAGTTTTTTGAACCAAAGCTCTCATTCCTGGTTCACTTAAAAATTTAATTAAAGCTTTATTTTTTGGCAAACCTCTTGTAGCTCTAAGAAGCAACAATCCGCCTTTTTTCTCAGATTCTGAATTTTGAACTTCAGCAGTTAAAATATTTTTTGCTTCAGCTAAAATCGAATTGGTTAAATTTCTTTGGGCGGCATAAATCTTCTCGATTTTTGGTTTAAACTCATCAAATTCATGAGTATCACCTTTTGGAGTTGGACCAGAAATAATCAATGGTGTTCTCGCATCATCAATAAGTACCGAGTCAACCTCATCAACTATGGCAAAATTATGTTTCCTTTGAACCAATTCGTCGGGAGTGCGTGACATGTTATCACGTAAATAATCAAAGCCAAATTCGTTATTGGTTCCGTATGTAACATCAGCTAAATAAGCATTTCGACGTTCATCAGAATTTGGTTCGTGCCTGTCAATACAATCAACAGTCAAACCATGAAACTCAAATAACATTCCCATCCACTCGGAGTCACGTTTTGCCAAATAATCGTTCACAGTAACCAAGTGAACTCCCATACCAGCAAGTGCGTTCAAATAAACAGGCAAAGTGGCCACAAGGGTTTTTCCTTCACCAGTACCCATTTCGGCAATTTTACCTTGATGAAGCACAATTCCTCCAATAAGCTGAACGTCATAATGAATCATGTCCCATTTGATGGTATTTCCACCAGCAGTCCAGGAATTTTGAAAATAAGCTTTTCCGCCCTTTATCTCAACATTTGCTTTTACTGCAGCTAAATCACCATCACGAGGTGTAGCAGTAACTTCAACGAATTCGTTTTCAGTAAATCGTTTTGCGGTTTCTTTAATAACAGAAAAAGCCTCAGGCAAAATCTCCAATAGAATTTCCTCACGTTTTTTAACGATCACTTTCTCCAATTGGTCGATTTGCTGATACATTTTTTCCTTTTCGTCAACATTAACGATTTCGGCAAGATCTTCTGACTCGATTTTTTCTTTTAATTCGTCGATTTGATTTTTCTCAGCAGAAATATAAGCTTCGATCCGATTTTTGAATTCCTGAGTTTTTGCTCTTAACTCATCAGTGCTTAGTTTTGAAATAGACTCATAAGCTTTATGAATTGCAGCTAATAATGGGGTAATGTCTTTAATGTCGCGATCAGATTTGCTTCCAAAGAGCTTTTTAATGTAAGTAAGCATAGGGGAAATATAAAATTCTAAATATTATTTTTTACAGAACAACAAAATTAATTTATTTTATTGAAAAAAATATAAAAAAACAGGAATCTTAAAAAATAGATTCCTGTTTGTCTTTATCTAAAAAAAACTTTTTTAATATTCGTCTTCGTGAAAGAAAAAATCTTCTTTTGTTGGGTAGTCTGGCCAGATATCTTCAATACTTTCGTAAACATCCCCTTCATCTTCAATTTCTTGAAGGTTTTCAATAACTTCTAATGGGGCACCTGATCTGATTGCAAAATCAATCAATTCCTCTTTGGTAGCAGGCCATGGAGCGTCCTCAAGTTTTGATGCTAATTCTAATGTCCAATACATATTATTAATCCTTTATTATTTTTTGCAAAAATATAATATTAAAACTAAAAGTCAAGAAAAATAATCAAATGAATAATTATTTTTTTATCTAAGAAATTTTAACCTTAATACAAGAAATCAAAAATTTAAACTTTTGTTTTCCAAATTATTTCTGGCACCTTTAAATCAAGGGCGAATTTTCTGCCTAAAACAAAAAAATAATCAGAAAGGCGATTGAAATATTGAATGATAATTTCATCAATTTGATTATTTACAGACGCTTTTAAAATTGCTCTTTCTGCTCTTCGGCAAACACAGCGAACAACATGGGCCTGAGAAACAAATGGATGACCTGAAGGAAGAATAAAATTACTTAATATTGGCAAACTTTCGTTCATTAAATCCATTTCATTTTCAAGAAAAGCAACATCAGCTTTATCCAAAGCAGGTAAGGATTTTAACAAATTTGAATCTTCAGTTGCAATAATGGATTCGGCTATAAATAATTCATTCTGAATTTTACTCAAAATATAATAATACTGATTATCGGAACCAATTTGATCTTTTAACAATCCAACAAAGGAATTGAGTTCATCCACTGTTCCATATGCTTCAATTCTGTCATGAAACTTAGGAACTCTGGTACCTCCAACGAGCGAAGTTTCGCCTTTATCACCTTTTTTCGTATATATTTTTTGCTCTTTGTCTAACATTTAAATTGAATTTCTATTCAACTTCATTTTCAATAATTTCAACTTTTCGAATATCCTTATTCTGAATATCCGTTTCTATTTCACCATCCTTAAGTTTTATTATTCTATGAGCATAGTGAGCGATATCGTCTTCGTGAGTAACCAAAATAATGGTATTACCTTGTTTGTGAATATCTTCTAGTAATCCCATGATTTCAACCGAAATTTTTGAATCGAGGTTTCCGGTAGGTTCATCAGCCAATATTATTGAAGGATTGTTCACTAACGCTCTGGCGATTGCAACACGTTGGCGCTGACCACCAGATAATTCGTTTGGCTTATGAGTTACACGATCTTCTAATCCAACACTTTTTAAAACCTTCATAGCTTTTTCCCATCTCTGAGCTTTACCAATTCCAGAATAAATTAATGGCAACATAACATTATCTAAGGTTGTTGAACGTGGCAACAAATTAAATGTTTGAAACACAAATCCGATTTCCTTATTTCTAATTTCAGCAAGTTCATTATCGGACAAATCGCTAACTTTATGATTATTTAGAATATATTCACCGCTCGTTGGTGTATCCAAACAGCCCAGAATATTCATCAAAGTTGATTTTCCAGAACCAGAAGCACCCATAATTGCAACATATTCGTTTTTATTAATTGTTAAAGACACCGACCTCAATGCTCTAACAATCTCGGTACCAACCTTGTAGTTTTTTGTAATATTTGTAATGCTAATTAGGGATTCTTCAGTCATAATTTATATTTTGAAATTAGGCACTATCCTACAAAAGTAAAACTAATAATAATATTTACAAAGAATAAACAATTAAAAACGAATTTGAAAATGCTCCTTAGGTTGTTCTTTCCTGAAAAAAACCAAACCCATGAAAAACAGATCAATGGTAATAACAGTTAATTCATTTTGTACAATTTGTTTCCAAGCTTCTTTCATGTCTTTTGACCAACGAATGTCGTCAAAAATAAGAACTGTATCATTGTTGATGTATTTCAAACAAGTTTCAAAATATCTTATTGTAGCAGATTTCGTATGATTTCCATCAAAAATAACCATATCAACAGAATCCATTTTTTGCAATCTAGATTCTAAAATATCATCAAAATTTCCTTGAACAATTTCAATGTTCTTTGATTTAAATTTTTCGAAAGATGATTTTGCAATTTTTGCAATTTCTGCAGAACCTTCGATGGTTAATATTTTTGAGTCAGAATTAGAAAAAGACAAATAAAGGGTAGTAACGCCAAGCGAAGTTCCTAATTCAAGAATATTTTTTGGTTTTAGATGACTTGATAGATTCGCAATCATCTCGGCATATTTTTTTTTCATCAATGAATTGGAAGCAATAAAAGAAATAGTATTTTTTCTGTGCTGCTTGCCTGTTCCAAAATCCTCAACAACAATAACCTCGTCATTCTTCAGTAATTTTTTCCGATGTTCTTCTATAGGCAGAAATTGACTATTTTTGGACCTTTCTACAGAAAAAACAGATTCAAAAAAGCCAAAAACAAATGGAGAATGAACCCCAAATTTTGATTTTGACTTTAAGAAATAAATAAAATAATCAAAAAAAATATTCAATTTCTGCCTCCTCAAAAATAAAAATCATAAAAAAAATATTTTTTTACAATTTT
>JACAAW010000061.1 GCA_013377115.1 Bacteroidota bacterium
AAGATGGAAAGATGGAAAGATGGAGGGGGATTCGAAATTGGAAAGTTGGAAAAGTGGAAAATTGGAAATCAGTAATGAAGTTCCGGCAGAAATACGGGAAGGTTTATCGAAATTAAAAAACTGGATGGCGCATAAGCGTTATAGCGAATCAACCATAAAAACCTATCTGGATGGGGCAAAATCATTTTTAATGTTTGTGCATCCAAAACCGATGAATACCTTGAATAACAATGATATGGTTGAGTATGTGAACGGATATATCATAAAAAACAAGCTAAGTTTTTCGTATCAGAACCAAGTGATTAATGCAGTTAAGATATTTTTCAGAGAGATTGTGCGAAGCAAATTTGATGTAGAAACCCTTGAGCGTCCACGCAGGCAACATAAATTACCAAATGTGCTGAGCAAGGAAGAAATTACTGCGATTTTAAGAGGGCCGCGAAACATAAAACATAAAGCGATGTTATCGTTGATTTATTCTTGTGGATTAAGAAGGGGAGAACTTTTAAATTTAAAATCGACAGATGTTGACAGTAAGCGAAATCTTTTGATAATAAGGAATGCCAAAGGCTATAAGGACAGGGTTGCGCCATTATCGGATAAAATTATTGAAATGTTACGGAACTATTATAAAGTTTATAAACCGGTAAAATGGTTGTTTGAGGGACAATTTAAAGAAACACCATATAGTGAAAACAGCTTGCAAAATGTTTTTAAGCAAGCCTTGGCTTTAACAAACATAAAGAAGCCGGCAACTTTGCATTGGTTAAGGCATAGTTATGCCACGCATTTGCTCGAATCGGGAACAGATTTGCGATATATCCAGGAAATATTGGGTCATAAAAGCAGTAAAACTACCGAAATATATACTCATGTAAGCAATAAAAGTCTTCAGAAAATAAAATCGCCTTTTGACGAGCTGGATATATAAACAATTTGTATATATTTGTAAATATTAAACGTAAGCGTATTTTTGGATGAAGATATCCGGAGAAAATAAAAAAAATAAAATACCACTTTATGGTACAAAGCCAACCAATTTTGGGTGGATTGCTACCACGTTATGGTAGGTATAAACAAGTTAGCGTTCATTGTAAAAGACAAAAAAGACGACAGAATGATAAAAGATTTTTGCTGCATAAAGAAAAAGTAAGCCCAACGCACAGAAAAACCGTTGATTATTCAAGCATTTTTTATATTGAAAAACGAGATATTGAAAATTTATAACTATTTTAGCATTTTAATTATTCTGACAAAATGAACAAAATTAAAGAAGTACTTGAAGAAAAAGGGATAAAGCAAACTTGGTTGGCAGAACAACTTGGCAAAAGTTACAATATGGTAAACGGATATGTTCAAAACCGACAACAACCGAGATTGGAGATCTTAATGGAAATTGCTGAAATTTTGGATGTAGACGTGAAAGAATTGATAATATCTAACAAAGAGAATAAATAATGGCAAAAAATTTTGATGTACTAATAAATACTATTAACGGTAAATATTATAAGCAATTTCTTTCAAAAAGAGATAAAATTTTTAGTGAAGAAGACCTACGAGTTGCTTTTTCATCTTTGGTAGATTCAATCTGTGAACAAAATGACATATCAATTCCAGAGGAAAGACATGAGTATAGCGTCTATAAAGGTAGAATAGACTCACTCTATGGGGAAGTTATTCTTGAATATAAAGCTCCCAACTTGCTAGACGGCAATAACAGTTCTAAAAAGAATCAAAAAGCAATAGAGCAAGTAAAAAGACATATCACTGGAATAGAAAATAAGCAAAAAAAAAGCAGTAATAGATTTCTTGCTATAGTTTTCGATGGATTTAAAATAATATTTGTACGTAAAAGAAACAATCTTTGGGATATAGAAGAACCTGTTGACGTTAATGAAAAAAACTTTAAGCTTTTACTTCAAAGATTGTTCTCAGTTGGGATTCAAGGTAAAGCATTAATTATAGATAATTTAGTTAACGACTTCAGTATTGTCTCAAGTGATGTAGTAAATGATTTAAAAATATTACTTACCAACTTTAACGATAATAATTCAAATAAAATAAATTTACTCTATGAACAGTGGAAGATTCTTTTTAGAGAAGTTTGTGGATATGAATTTGACACTAAAAAAATTGAAATTAAGGAGTTATTATCTACTTTTGAAATAGATGATGAAAATATAGATCTATCTAAAATTATTTTTGCAATTCATACGTATTATGCATTGTTTATTAAGTTACTAGGTGCAGAAACCTTAACTTATTTTAAACATAGAGACAAAAGTTTTTTAAGTTCATTAAATATTGAAAATCTTGAACATAGTATTCAAAATTTAGAAAATGGAAGTGTTTTTAAAACAGAAGGAATAAATAATTTTAATGAGGGAGATTTTTTTAGTTGGTACTTGTTGTGTTGGAACAAAGAAATTAAACAAGTTACTCTAAACCTTATTAATAAACTTAAAAACTACGACTTTAGCTCATTAAACCTAGAACCTAAAGAAGCAAAGGACTTAATTAAAAACATATACCACTATTTACTTCCCCAAAAATTAAGACATAGTTTAGGCGAATATTACACTCCTGACTGGCTAGCTGAATTTTTAGTCGAAAAGATGCAGATTGATTTTTCAAAAAATGTACGTTTATTAGACCCAACTTGTGGGTCGGGAACTTTTTTAGCAATTGCAATTGACAAAATTAAAACAAACCCATCAAACGCTAAAGAGAATCATCTAAATATAATACTTAATAGTGTTATTGGAATTGACTTAAATCCTTTAGCTGTAATTTCAGCCAAGACTAATTACATTATAGCACTTTCAGAATACTTAAATGAAATTGATGAAAATGGTATTGATATTCCTGTATATTTAAGTGATTCGTTACTTGCTCCATTAGAATATAAAAGTAAGACTAAATCTTATTATTCATTGCCAACAAAAGTTGGTGTTTTCAAAATACCTGTTTCATTAATTGAAAATAATAATTTAAATATTTTTCTAAATCTTGTTATTGAATGTATAGATGTAGAATTAGAACTTACAGATTTTAAGCCAAAATACACCTCTTTAGCTTTCGATTTAACTATTGCAGATAATGAAATAATTTTTGAGTTTTATGCTGATCTCTTAGATTTACAAAAAAGAGGTCTAAATGGAATATGGGCTAAGATCATTAAAAACATATTTGCTCCTTCTTTCTTTGAGAAATTTGATTACATAATTGGGAATCCTCCTTGGATTAACTGGCAAAATTTACCTGAAGATTATAGAAATTCAATAAAAAAATATTGGGATGACTATAAAATATTTTTACATAAAGGACTTAAAGCAAGACTTGGTTCTGCACATGATGATATTTGTGTTTTGTTAACTTATGTAGTCATGGATAAATACCTAAGAAACAATGGGAAACTTGGATTTGTATTACCGCAAAATTTAATTCAATCCTCAGGTGGTGGAGATGGCTTTAGAAGATTTAAGATAAAAGATGATGAGTTTGTAAACGTTGTCGAAGTTGATGATTTTTCTTTAGTTCAACCATTTTCAGATATTGGTGCCTCAAACAAACCAGCAACGTTTATTATTGAAAAAGGTAAAAAAACTTCTTATCCTGTTGAATATAATAAATGGAGTAAAGTTAATAACGGAAGTATTCAATCTGATCAACCATTGAATGCAATATTACCACTATTAAAAATGGAAGCTTTAGTTGCAGAGCCAGTTAAAGAAGATAAGGATAATTCTTCTTGGCTAATTTCCGAGAAACAAAATATTAAAAAACTAAAAAAATTAATAGGTGTATCCAATTACCAAGCTCGAAAAGGAGTTGATTTCAGTTTAAATGGTTTGTATTGGGGAAATATTATTGAAACTAATAAACAAAATACATCTGGTTTCATTAATCAAAATGAAATTGGTAAGAAAAAAGTAATGCAATACAATGTTCCAATAGATAACTCTCTGTTATACCCAATTTTAAGAGGTAAAGATGTTAGTCGTTGGAATGCAAAACCTGAATTTATCGCAATAGTACCATATGAAAATGATGGTAAATGTATTTCAACTGATAATTTAAAGTCAACATTTACAAATACCTATAAATTCTTTTATAAAACAGATAATAAAATTCTAGAATTACTAAAGAATAGAGGAATCTATCAAAAACATCTAATTAATGCAAAAATCCCTCCTCATGGATTATATAATATTGGTTCATATACTTTTAGTCCATACAAAGTTGTATGGAAAGCTTTGGCAAGTGGAATGATTTCTACTGTCATTTCTTCAATTGAAACAAAAGAATTAGGAAATAAATTAATTATTCCAGATCATAACCTTTTAATGATTCCTTTTGAAAATAAGGAAGAAGCTCATTATTTGTGTGGAATTCTTAATAGTGAAATTATTAATGAATTTGTAACATCTTATATTTCTTGGTTTTTTTCAAGCCATATTCTTGAAAATATTAATATTCCAAATTTTGATAAAAACAATAAAAAACATTTGAAAATTTCAAAACTATCCATTGATGCTCATAAAGGTGGAGCTATAAATATTAAAGAACAAAATGAATTAAATAAATTAGTAATTGAAATATTGTAATTACTAGTCAATATTAAAAGTAATATATATTTGTAATTCACACAAGCCAAAAATTGCAAAAGAATATGTTTTGCCAACGCACAGACAGAAAGACAATGCAGTAAAATGAACAACGAAACGCTAACACACACTAAGCCTCATGGCAGTAAGCCTGCAAGGTTTATCGTTCTTTCTCGCTTGCAAGTTTTTTTGTCGGCTGATAGGACGCAGACCACGAATTACTGCCACGAAGGCCTAGTGCGGAAACGTTAGGGGCAAGTGTAAAAAAACGACACAGCGGACAATTTGCTACTTAAAGACAGAAAATGAAAAACGAAATAATGAATAGCCGACGCACAAAACAGCACATTTGCAAATCGCACAAGCCGACACACGACCTAAATTTGCAAAAGAGCTGTTTTCTTGCCAACGCACCGTCAGACCATAAAAATTAGAGAATGAACAAAAAGGATTTATCAGAAGCAGACATAAAAGAGAAGTTTATCACACCAGCTGTAACAAAGGCAGGTTGGGACGAACACACTCAACTTGGTCGTGAAATATTTTTTACTGACGGACGCATTTATGTGAAAGGTAAAATTACAGCAAGAGGAAAACGAAAATTTGCTGATTACATTCTGTTTTACAAACCAAACGTAGCTATTGCTATTATTGAGGCAAAAGATAATAACCATTCTGTAAAAGCAGGAATTCAACAAGCATTAGGTTACGCCAACACGTTGGATATTCCTTTTGTTTTTAGCAGCAACGGAGACGGCTTTTATTTCCATGACAAGACCGTAACAAGCGGAAGCATTGAAACTGAACTTTCGAATGATGAATTTCCAAGTCCTGAACAACTGTGGGAGAAATACAAAAAATTTAAAGGAATAGAATCCAAAGAAGTTGAAAGCGTTGTTTCAACCGACTATTTTTTAGACGGTTCGGGTCGTTCTCCTAGGTATTACCAACAAATTGCCATTAACAGAACCATTGAAGCAGTTGCAAAAAAGCAAGACAGAATTCTTTTGGTAATGGCAACTGGAACAGGAAAAACTTATACTGCTTTTCAAATAATATACAGACTTTGGAAAAGCGGAGCAAAAAAACGAATTCTGTTTTTAGCAGACAGAACTTCACTCATAGACCAAACGGCAAGAGGTGATTTCAGACATTTCAAAGATGCAATGACAATCATTAAACATAAAAATATTGACACCGCTTATAATGTGTATTTAGCATTGTATCAAGGTTTGTCAGACAGTAAATCAGACGATGCTTACAAACAATTTAGTCCAGAATTTTTTGATTTTATTGTAGTTGATGAGTGCCACAGAGGAAGTGCAAAAGAAGATAGCAAGTGGCGTGAAATATTAGATTATTTCAAAACTGCAACGCATTTGGGCATGACTGCCACACCTAAGGAAACAACAGAAACTTCAAACATTCATTATTTCGGTGAACCAGTTTATACCTATTCGCTTAGACAAGGTATTGACGATGGTTTTCTTGCTCCTTACAAAGTTATTAAAGTTACACTTGACATTGACGCTGAAGGTTGGAGACCAACAAAAGGCTTTTTAGACAAAAACGGAAATCCAGTTGAAGACAGAATCTATAACAGAACTGACTTTGACAAAAACATAGTTGTTGATGAACGCAGAGAAATAGTCGCAAGTAAAATAACCGAGTTCTTAAAAGGTAATGACCGCTTCGCGAAAACAATTGTTTTTTGCATTGACATAGAGCATGCCGAAGGCATGCGAACAGCATTGGCTAACGCCAATGCTGATTTGGTTGCACAAAACAATAAGTATGTAATGCAAATTACTGGCGATAATGAAGAAGGGAAAAGAGAGTTGGACAGTTTTATAAGTCCAAGCGAACGCTATCCAGTTATTGCTACAACTTCTAAATTAATGACTACTGGAGTTGATGCTCAAACTTGCAAACTCATTGTATTGGATAGTAATATCGGTTCTCCAACAGAGTTTAAACAAATTATTGGCAGAGGAACGAGAATTAATGAAGAATACGGAAAAACGTATTTCACAATAATGGATTTTAGAAATGTTACTAATCTTTTTGCCGACCCTAATTTTGATGGCGACCCTGTAATGATTAAAGATGTTACGGAAGATGATGATATTTCTGGAACAGATGATGAAATAACAGACGAACCAATTGTTGATGTAGTTGATGGCGGTGATGTAGAATTTCCAACACCTGAATATCCAACTGTTACTGGCGGTGGTTTTATTGTAGCTGAACCAAACCCAAGAGAAAAAATTAGAGTTGATGGTGTGTTAGTGAAAGTTTTAAACGAACGAGTGCAATATTTAGGTGCTGACGGAAGAATAATAACCGAAAGTTTGAAAGATTACACCAAGAAAAATGTAATTGAAAAATACGCAACGCTTGAAACGTTTTTGAATTCATGGAAAAACGCTGACAAGAAAAAAGTAATCGTTGAAGCTTTGGAACAACAAGGAATTTTCTTTGAATCTTTGAAGGAAGAAATAGGAAAAGACTTTGACCCTTTTGATTTGATTTGTCATGTTGCTTTTGAAGCAAAACCATTGACAAGAAAGGAAAGAGTAAATAATGTGAAGAAAAGAAACTATTTTACCAAATACGGAGAGAAAGCACAATCTGTAATCAAAAGTTTGCTTGACAAATACGCAGATGATGATTTGCTAACTATTGAAAGTTTAGATGTTTTAAAACTTGACCCATTAAATAAATTAGGTTCGCCACTTGAAATAATTAATGCTTTTGGTGGGAAAGAAAATTATATACAAGCATTAAAAGAATTGGAAAACGAACTTTATAAAGCAGCATAAAAAATGGCAAATGTAGGTGCAGTAGTAAACGGAATAAGGAATATAATGAGACAAGACAGAGGAATCTCTGGCGATGCTCAAAGATTAGAGCAATTGGGTTGGATGTTGTTCTTAAAAATAATGGACGACAAAGACCAAGAGTTAGAGGTAATAAAAGACAACTATGTTTCAGTAATTCCCGAAAAATTTCGATGGAGAAATTGGGCTACAAATCCTGAAGGAATTACTGGCGATGAGCTTCTTAACTTTATAGATAATAATAGTGAAAAAGAAAACGAAAAAGGACTTTTTTCTGCTTTAAGAAGTTTAACAAAAAAGAATACAAATAAAAGAGCTGTTTTAGTTCAAGAGGTTTTTGAAGGGAATAATAATTACATGAAGTCAGGGTATGAATTACGCAAAGTAATTAACAAACTCAATGAAATTGACTTCACAAAATCAGAAGACAAACACGTTTTCGGTAATATATATGAAACAATTTTACAGGAGTTAAGAGATGCAGGAAACAAAGGCGAATACTATACGCCAAGGGCTGTTACTCAATTAATGACAATGCTGACAAATCCTAAATTAGGAGATAAAGTTTTAGACCCTGCGGCTGGTACAGGCGGCTTTTTAACTGCTGCAATTGACCACGTTCGCGAACATTTTGTAAAAACAGTTGATGATGAAGCGATTTTGCAAAACTCTATAACTGGTTGGGAATTAAAACCTGTTGCTTATGTGTTAGGTTTGACCAATCTTATACTTCATGAAATGGACTTGCCAGACTACCATTATATTGATAGTTTAAAAAAAGAATACAATAGTATTGGAAAAAAAGATAAAGTTGATGTAATTCTTGCAAATCCTCCATTCGGGGCTAGTATTGCAGACGGTGTAGAGACAAATTTTCCTGCCAACTATCGTTGTAAAGAAAGTGCAGATTTGTTTATTGTTTTAATGATTCAACTTTTAAAAGACAATGGCAAATGTGCCATAGTTTTACCTGATGGTTCAATCACAGGCGAAGGTATCAAAGCAAGAATTAGAGAAAAATTATTGACAGAATGCAATCTTCATACTATTATTCGTTTGCCACAAAGTACCTTTTTCCCTGCAACAGTTTCAACAAATTTATTGTTTTTTGAGAAGGGTTCACCAACAAAAGAAATATGGTATTATGAACACAAATTACCTGAAGGTCAAAAAAGCTACTCAAAATTAAAACCAATTCGTTTTGAGGAATTTAATCCAATTATTGAGTGGTGGAATAATCGTGTTGAAAGTGAATTTGCCTACAAGGTAAATATTGATGACCTAAAAGAATGGGATTTAAATGTAACGAATCCCAATAAAAAGGAAGATGAAAAAAAATCCCCAAAGCAATTATATTCTCTCTTTGAAAACTCTCAAAGCAATATAAACAAGGAAATTAAAGACCTTACAAACGAAATACTGGAAAAGCCAACAGGAATCTTGCAATTAATAGTAAATCAAAATATAGATTTATTCAAAACCAAAGAATCAGTATCAGTTCTTCGTGATGCAATCCTGCTTGAAGCAATAACTGGCAACTTGACGAATAATTGGCGAGAGAATAACAAAACCAAAGAAACTGTAATTGATTTACTAAAAAAAGTAAAATTAGAAAAGGATAAAAAAATTAAAGACAAATTAATAAAACCAGACAAAGAAAAAAGAACTATTGACAAATCTACAATTCCATACAAAATTCCTAATGAATGGCAGTTTGCATACTTTAATGATATTTCAAATTTTCAAATTGGTAAAACACCAGCGACTAAACAAATGGAATATTGGTCACAAGGTGAATTTAATTGGCTAAGCATTGGCGACATGGAGCATTATGGTTATATATTACATACTTCAAAAAAAATAACAAAAGATGCTGTTAAAGAAGTCTTTAACGGTCAACTTCCAAGTCCTGCTGAAACATTGTTAATGAGCTTTAAATTAACTATTGGTAAAATGTCAATTACTAAAATTGCAACTTATCACAATGAAGCAATAATTTCTATTTATCCATACACTCAGATTGAGAGAGATTATTTGTTTTATTTGCTACCTATCGTTACAAAACTTTCCATTTCTAAAAAAGTATTAATGGGACAGACATTTAATTCCAAATCATTGACAGATTTAATTGTTCCAATACCACCTCACGAAGAGCAATTAGAAATAATTAAAAGAGTAAAACACTTAATGGATAAATGTAAAAATATAGAAGGAAAACTTATAGAACATAATGCATTATCAATGCAACTAATACAATCAGCAATAGAGGACCACTTCGTAAAAAATTAATCATGCCAACGCTAAAGTCATACACATTTGCAAGCCACACAAGCCAACGCACAGTCCAAAGCTTGCAAAAGAGTATGCCTTTCCAACCGCACTACAGACAGAAACGAAGTAGCAAATCGAAAGAAAAAATGACAGAAAACAATGAACACCAGCCCCTAACAAGCGGTATAAAACATTGGGGTTTAAGTGGTTATGCAAGTGTTCTGCCCCGCATCAAGTTCGGTGTAACTGGACAGGATAGTAGCCCGCAATCCCCAACGTTTCATACCGCCAACCGTTAGCTGCAACCTAAGGCGACAATGCAAACTACTACTGATAGCCATAAAATGAACGAACCGAAGAATAAAAACATTACTTTTGGAGTTATATAAGACATCATTGAAAAAAGCAACCTACATATTTCTCTTAGCATTTTATTCTTTCGGAACTTTCTGTTTGCCGATGGGAGATTTCTCTGCATTAAATGATATTCTTGAAATGTATCGTCATTGCAAAGCCACAGAGGACAAAGACATGACAGCTTTTGATTTTATCACCGACCACTTGATAAATATTGATTGCATCTTTGATAAACACGATAACGGAGACGAACAAAAACCACACACTCCAATTCAGTTTCATCATCAACAGCCACCAAATTATTTTTTAACGCAAGCATTTAAAGTTAGCGAAAGTAATATTTCAATTATTAAAGTTGAACTTCCCATTTACGAGGAGAGCAATTACTATTCAAACTTTCATTCTTCTGTTTTCCGACCTCCAAAAGTTTAAACCATTCTTTATTTTTTATTCTTTACAACTGCCACACAGGGCAGTTGCGGTTTAATGATTAACTTAAATTAAAAATAATGACAGTCAAAAAAATAATTTTTGGCTTCGCAATGCTGCTTGCATTGTTGCCAAGCAAAATGTTTGCACAGGTTTTGGAAACAGAAGAATCCAAACCACTGCTGCAAGGGCAATTTGAAGTCGGAACGGGTTTAGAATTTCAGGTTTCAAAAGAAGGAACTGAAAACGCTTTACCGTTAGCGATTGAATACGGAATTTCAAAAAAGTTTACGCTGTTAGTTGAGCCAGTCGGCTTCACTTCCATTATGCCTAAACAGGGACCACATGCAAAGGGCATTGGTGATTTGGAAATAACTTTGTTCTATCAAATTTGTTCAGAGAAAAAGGTTTTGCCTTCCATCTCCATTTCAGGAGAAGTGAAAATTCCAACAGCAAAAAATACGCAGATAGGAACAGGCAAAACCGATTACACACCGTTTCTTATTATGAGTAAGACAACGGGAAAATTCTTTACAAGTGTGAATCTTAGTTACACTTTTCTTGGAAAACCGTCAGGTGTTGATGTCAGTAATTTATTCAATTACGCAATAGGAACAATCTTCACCGCCTCACCAAAAAGTATTTTGTTTGCCGAAGTTTACGGAAACACATCTGCTGTTGGAGGTGCGGAAACTCCCGAAGGAACAGTTGTAACAAATCCAAACATCAACTCACAGGAAATTTCAGGAGGTGAAACAGTGGGTGCTTTTGGTTACGGGTATTATTTGAAAAAGGAATTACTCATATCTTTAGGCATTAGTTACGATAACAATAATGCAATCCTGTTCCGACCAGGAATTGAATGGAAGTTCGGAGGTAAACAATAATTAGTTAAACAATTTTAAAATAAATAAAAATGAAAAATGTAATAATAATGCTGCTAATAGCAGTTTCAATGTGCAACACGGCTTGCGCTCAAAAAATTTCAGCCGACAAAGTTCCTGCTACTGTCACTTCAGCATTCAAAGCAAAGTTTCCAACCGCAACTAAAACAAGCTGGGAAATGGAAAAGACCAACGAGTATGAAGCAGGTTTCAAACTCAATGGCTCTGAAATGTCTGCCAACTTTGACAACTCAGGCAAATGGTTGGAAACAGAAACCGAAATAAAAGTTTCTGCTTTGCCCGCTTCTGTTCAATCAGCGTTAAGCAAAGATTTTGCAGGGTTCAAAATAAACGAAGCAAGCAAAATTGAGAGTGCAAAAAACGGAAACTGTTTTGAAGCCGAGATTGAAAAAGGTGAAGAAACTTTTGATGTTCTGTTTTCTGCTGACGGTAATATGTTGAGCAAAACAAAAATGGAGAAAGAAAAAGGAGACAAGTATTAAGTAACAAGTATAACAGCACCGCGAAAGCGGTGCTGTTTTTTAATTTAATTTAATTTGTATGACAAATGAACATCTAAATAAGGTTGCCAAAATAACATTGATATTTTGGCTGATGAAAATTGTTGCTACGACACTTGGCGAAACGCTTGGCGACTTTCTTTCCATGACTTTGAATTTGGGCTATACAGTTGGTATTGCCATTACGTTTGCGTTTTTCTTTGTTGTGTTGCTTACTCAACTTTCAGTAAAAAAATATATCCCTGTCATTTATTGGTTGGTTATTATCGGCACAACAACTTTAGGTACTGAAATCTCTGACTACATAGACAGAACGATGCATCTTGGTTACACTTTTGGAACTATTTTATTGGTGAGTTGCTTATTACTCACTTTGATTTTGTGGTTTCGCAAATACAAGAACCTTGAAGTTTTCCCAATCGCTGACAAGCAAAAAGAAATTTATTACTGGACAGCTATTCTTTTCTCTAACAGTTTGGGAACTGCTTTCGGAGATTTTCTTGGCGACTATTTCGGACTAAGTTATCTGCAAGGTGCTTGCGTAACAGGCGGAGTAATTCTTGTTGTTGTTCTTCTTCACTCTCTGACAAAAATCAATCACATCGTTTTGTTTTGGGTTGCATTTATTTTCACCCGGCCATTTGGAGCAACATTTGGAGACCTACTCACAAAGCCACTGGACAAAGGTGGGTTACATCTTGGCACTTTAAACTCATCACTTATTTCGGTGGGTATAATGACAATTTTACTTTTCATTGCACACCGACAATATAAACATAGCAACAATGGTTGACGAAAGAAGAAGGGCAGCAGCTAACACGCGGTATAAAAAATTGCCGGTTTAGTTGGTTATTCTAGGGTTGTAGCCCGCTTTAACTTTTGTGTAACTTGATAGGAAATCGCCCGAAATCGGCAACTTTTCATACCGCCAACCGTTAGCAACAAGCCGTGAAAAAGACAGCCAACGCACAAAACAGCACATTTGCAAACCGCACAGGCTGACACAAAACCAAAGTTTGCAAAAGAGCTGTTTTTTTTGCCGACCCGCAGACAGATAATGAAATTAAAGGGCTATTTTTGAAAAATGAAATTTAAAATAAAGAAATAAATATTATGACTTTAGCAGAAATACTAAGAGATTCCAATTACAAGCTGACACAATTCAGTGCCGATAAAATCAAAACGCTTGAAGAAAATATTATAGCAAAAGACGGTAAGGACAAAGAAGTGCCTTATATAATTTGCCTTGTAAGAAAAAAAGAAATCAAGCTGACACCTGAAGAAGTTATCAGACAACTTTATGTAATGGTCTTGATGAAAGATTTTAATTATCCCGTAAATAGAATGGAGCTTGAATATGCTGTTTCATTCGGGCGTGAGAAAAAGAGAGCAGACATAGTAATATTTGACAAAGACCAGACTACCACTCCGTTTGTCATGGTGGAATTAAAAAAACCTAAACTTAAAGATGGTAAAGAACAATTAAAATCATATTGTAACGCAACTGGAGCGCCAATCGGCATTTGGAGTAATGGGGATTCGATTTCATACTATCATCGTAAAGACCCTAATTATTTTGAAGATATACCAAACATACCGAGAGCTGACCAAAAACTTTCAGATATACTTGAAGAACGTTGGACAATTGATGATTTAATTGCTAAAGACAAATTAGTAACAGAAAGAAAATCGCTAAAAGACTTGATTCTTGAAATGGAAGACGAAGTCTTAGCGAATGCAGGTGTTGATGTATTTGAAGAACTATTTAAATTAATTTTCACAAAATTATATGACGAAATGGAAAGCGGACGAAGCCGTTCTCGTCATTTGGAATTTAGAAATTATGGTGATACGGAAACAGAATTAAAAAATAAACTTCAACGACTTTTTGACCAAGCCAAAAAGAAATGGGATGGTGTGTTTACAGAAGATTCAAAAATAATGCTTACTCCATCGCATCTTTCAGTTTGTGTTTCCTCTTTACAAGATGTTAAACTTTTTAATTCAAATCTTGACGTTGTTGATGAAGCTTTTGAATATTTAATAAATAAAAGTAGCAAAGGCGAAAAAGGACAGTATTTTACACCACGCTATGTTATTGATATGGCAGTTAAAATGCTTAATCCGAAAGAAAATGAAAACATGATTGATACAGCAGCAGGAAGTTGCGGTTTTCCTGTTCATACAATTTTCCATGTTTGGGAACAAATATTAAAATCTGAAGGTTTAGACAAAAGTCATCTATTTACATCCGAATCAAAACCTGCACGCTGTATTGACTATGTTCAGGAAAAAGTATTTGCAATTGACTTTGATGAAAAAGCAGTAAGAGTAGGACGAACTCTTAATCTCATCGCAGGAGATGGTCAAACAAATGTTTTGCATTTAAACTCTCTTGATTGGGAAAGATGGGATGAGAAAACAAAAGATGATGAAGATTGGCTCGATGTATATAATGAAGGGTGGAAGAAATTAAAAAGATTGAGAATTGATAAAAATGGGAATCAGGATTTTGGATTTGATATTCTCATGGCAAATCCACCATTTGCAGGTGATATTAAAGAAAGCCGGATACTTTCTAAATATGAATTAGGAAAAAATCCAAATGGTAAATATCAAACTAAAGTTGGCAGAGACATTCTTTTTATTGAACGAAACCTTGATTTTATTAAGCCGGGCGGGCGAATGGCAATTGTACTGCCTCAGGGGCGTTTTAATAATAGTAGCGATAAACAAATAAGAGATTTTATTTCAGAGCATTGCAGAATATTGGCTGTTGTTGGTTTGCATGGTAATGTTTTTAAACCACATACTGGCACTAAAACAAGTGTTTTATTTTTGCAAAAATGGGATGAAAAACTTTGTCCTAAAGTTGATGATTATTCAATATTTTTTGCCACTATGCAAGAACCAAGCAAAGACAATAGCGGTGAAAAAATATTTGTTCGCAAGAAAGATTTTCCAAAATCCGCAGAAAAAGAAAAAAACGTTTCAGTGGTTGCTGAACCTGTTGACCATTATGAAACAACACCTCAATTCCTAGATGAATATTTGTTAGATACACATGGTCATTTAATTGTAAAACATGACCTTTTTAATCACGATGGACTCACTAAAGATGGCATTGCAGAAGCCTTTGCGGAATTTGCAAAAAAGGAGCAGTTAAGTTTTTTTTAACTAGCCCTTTCAATGAAGCCAAATACAAGGCATTGTTGGAAGGGCTGGAAATCTCAGTAATATTAAAATCAAAAGCAATAAGTATTACTGATGAAAATAGATGGGACAGCGAATATTTTAAAAAGTTATTTCTTAAAAATGAAATCATAATTCATAATTTGCCTACCATTAAATTTAAAACTTTATGTTCTTTTATCAAAAAGGGTATTTTTGATTTACCTCCTTCAAACTATTTAAGCAAAGGTGTCCCATTAGTTAGAACAAGTGAAATAAAAAATCCGACAATAGATTTTAATTCGACTGTTTTTATTTCATCGGCTGTAAATTTGGAAAATGAAAAAACTATATTAAATCCATTCGATTTAGTATTTACGAAGATAGGTGCTTATATTGGAGATGTGGCAATGCTTCCTACATTATATAATGAGTATAATTTTTCTCAAAATGTTGCTGGTGCAAAACTCCTAAATTCAGAAGATGGTCCTTTTATTTTAGCTTTTTTTCTTTCTTCGCTTGGAAAGAATCAAATTATAAGAAGCATAATGCTTTCAGGTCAAGGCAAACTTGAATTAGATGATATTAGAAATTATGAAATTCCTAAAGTTTCAAGCATTCTTAAAACAGCAATTCTAGAAATTTTTAATAAAAGGGAATTGTGTGTTTTGGATTCCTTTAATACTTATTCTCAAGCTGAAAATGTTTTGCTAGAAACAATAGGTTTGAAAAATTTTAATCCAAGTACTGAACCAATAAATATTAAATCTTTTAAAGATTCATTTTTAATTACAGGTAGGTTAGATGCAGAATATTATCAAAAGAAGTATGAAGAAGTTGTTGAACACATTACTACGCAAAAACACGATTGTCTGGTTAATTTAGTAAAAATAAAGAAGTCTATAGAACCTGGTTCTGATGTTTATTCTGATGAAGGTATGCCATTTATAAGAGTTGCTGATTATAATAAATTTGGTTTGAGCGAACCTGATAAGAAACTTTCTACATCATTCTGCAAAGAAAATGAAGAATTAATTAAAAAACTAAAACCAAAAAAGGAAACTATTTTATTTTCAAAAGATGGTAGTGTAGGAACGGCATATATGTTAAGGACAGATGCTGATTTTATTACATCTGGTGCGATACTTCATTTAACTGTGAAAGATAAAAAACAAATAATTCCTGAATATTTGACACTTGCATTAAATTCTAAATTAGTGCAAATGCAAGCAGAACGTGATGCAGGTGGTTCAATAATTTTACATTGGAGAGTTGGAGAAATTGAAAATGTTGTTGTCCCTGTTATAGATTATAAGAAACAAGAAAAAATTGCTGAACTTGTTGAAGAAAGTTTCAAGTTGAAAAAACAATCCGAACAACTTTTAGAAATTGCAAAACGTGCAGTTGAAATAGCAATTGAGAAAAACGAAGATGAATCTTTAAAATTTATTAAAAATGCCAATAAATAATTATAAAGATGCTTGGTTAAGTAAGGCAAGCATTGACTATTTTGCTCCATTTATTTCATTGTGGTTAGCTTGTAATTCATGGTATCGTTCACATTATTCAGACCTAACAGCACCGAATGACCCAGACAGAGAAGGTACAGACAGAGCATTTATCAATAAAATTAAATCCGATTTCACAAGAAGAAATCATCTATACAAAGAATTTGAAAATTGTTTACTTGGTTCTGACGAAAAAAAGAAAATTAATTTCAAAACAAATCTTGAATTACTTCACTTCTCTCTTAATAGAGCAGACTTGAAACCTGATAGGACATTGCAAAAATGTTCTTTTGAATATATGCTAACCGATTATGCACAAAAGGATAATGCAACAACTGGTTATATTAATATTATTGCGACACCGAGAATAAACAAAGACAATTCAGTGCATAAAGACGATGAAGATAAAGTAATTAGACTCGATTCAAAGTATATTATTAGTGACACGAAAATAATTTTTGCTGGTCTTTTTGAAATGATTTACCAAATAAGAAACATGGTAATTCATGGGAATGTAAAGCCAGAGAAAGACGAGCATGATGTTATTAAATATTGTTATTTAATTTTATCGGACTTAATGGGTGTGTAATATGAATAAAAATAGCCCTTTAATAGCCAACGCTTCGCAGTCATACACATTTGCAAGCCACACAATCCAACGCTCAAACCAAAGCTTGCAAAAGAGTATGCCTGCCCAAACGCACGGACAGAAGAACGGCCAGTTGCTAACAGCGTGTAGCTTCAATTGCCGAGATAGTGCGAGTTTCAACATTTCTGCATTTAATAAACTTATGTGTAACTTGACAGGAAAGTGCCTTGAAATCGGCAACTGAAAGCTACACGCAAACCGTTAGCAACAAGGCGATTAAATGACATATGTTTATAAAAAGACAAATAACATGAAAAAACAAATTTTTACAATTTTAATGATTTTTTTAATTTCATTAACTTATGGACAATCAACAACAACAAAGGGTTGTAAAATCTATGGAGGATGTGACGAATGCGAAGGAACCACTAGTAAAAATTTCTACTTTAATAGATTATCAATTAAAATTGATTGGACAGGAAGTTGTATAGATGGATTTGCAGAAGGTTATGGAGTACAAACTGTTTATATCCAAAAATCTAAAGTTAAACTTAAAAAAGACATGAATCCTTCTGAAAAAGAAATTAAAGTTTCTGATGAAGTAAAAACTTCAATCGAGTCTAGGTGTGGAAAAGATATGATTGTAGTTTCTCAATCATTCTTTAACGTTGTATATACTGGAAATATGAAAAATGGCAAAAGAGATGGTCAAGGAACAATTATTTGCGGTGATGAAACTTTATATGGTTATTACAAATATGTTGGTGAATGGAAAGATAGACTAAAGAATGGTAAGGGCGTGACTTATAAAAAAGATGGATCGATAATTCAAGATGGTTATTGGTTTAATGATACTTATGTTGGTTCATCAACAGTAGATTTAATTAATGCGATGAATAAAGAAAAAGAAAAGGAAAAACCAGTTTATGTAGCACCAAGTTCTTGTTCATATTGTGGTGGCACTGGTAATTGTTCAAAATGTACTGGTGGTCAAATAGTATGTTGGAATTGTAATGGTACTGGAATTGTTCATCCATTATTCAGCGATGACCATGTCTGTAATACTTGTGATGGTAGTGGTAAAGTCAAGTGTTATGATTGCAATGGAACTGGTAAGTGCCCATATTGTCATGGAACTGGAAAAAAATAAATAAAATATATTGTATTATTGTCTTATTGTCTTAACCTGAAAAGTTTTGCAAATTTGGAAAGTTGTTGGTTGAATGAAAAGTTTGTAAATCATGACACGACAGACGTTTCGCCCAGTTGCTAACAGGCTTCTGCTTTCAGTGGCGGTTCTGTGGCTCGTGAGACAGGAAAGCAATAATTTAAACGGTTGTGCTTCGTGGAAACAGCAGTGAGTAAAATCGCCACCGAAAAGCAGCAGCCAGAACGTTATCGCCAATTTTAAAAAACAGAGGAACAACATTAACTAAACATAAAAAGCAATGAAAAAGACAATTTTAGCTAACATCTTTCTACTCATCGGACTTATATGTGCTTATGGACAGAAGACGGACGGCAAGAAACTATTTACAGAATCGTTCTATCAAGACAGTTGCATCTTTAAAACATCGGGGGAAAATATGTATTTTATTCTTGAACCGGATTATCAACTGACACTTCAGGGCGTTGACGGAAAGGACTCAGTCAAATTAGTAATTACCGTTTTAAATGAAACAAAGAAAATAGGTAATGTTGATACCAGAATCGTTGAAGAAAATGAATCAGTAAACGGCAAGACAGTTGAAATATCAAGAAACTATTTTGCTTTCTGCGTACAGACAAGTAGTATGTTTTATTTCGGAGAAGAAGTAGACATATACAAAGATGGGAAAATAGTAAATCATGATGGCGCTTGGGTTGCCGAAGGCAAAAATAAAGCAGGTATCGGAATGCCCGGACTTTTCTTATTGGGTTCAAGGTATTATCAGGAAATAGCGCCTGGGGTGGCAATGGACAGGGCTGAAATTATGAGTATTTCCGACAGTCTGAAAACGCCCTGCGGCATGTTCCGAAATTGTCTGAAAACAGAAGAAGGAACTGCGCTTAACTCAAAAGAGAAAGAATATAAAATTTATGCGCCCGGCGTTGGATTACTGAAAGACGAAGAGCTGCTTTTGGTAAAATACGGATATGTAAAATAAATTTTGCAAAACAAACTTTTATGAAAACAAAATCTCTTGTAGTCATTCTTTGCTTTTATTGTTTGCTCTGTGAAAATAGCTTTTCGCAAAACATCCTTTCGATGTTCAACCCCGACACCACAAAAGGAAAAAAGGATAAAGAATACAAGGTGCATATTTCAGGTGTTTTGCAAATGCATTACATGGCAGAATTCAATACCAATGGCGACAGTCTTCGCGACACCGATGGTTTTCGCATTCTTCGTGCGCGATTGATAGCCAAAGGCAAAATCAATAAATTTATTTCATATAAAATGATGATTGACCCTCGTGCACCTGAGCAAGGAGGGATACTTCGTGATGCATACATTGAATTTCAATTATGCAAAAGCCAGTCGTTACGTGTGGGGCAACAAAAAACTCAATTCGGCTATGACAACAACGAATCAATCACTAAGGAATACTTTGTAAATCGCGCCGAGGTTTCCGATAATCTTTCCCGTGGATTTAACCTGCGTGACATTGGATTTGGCCTGCTGGGACATATCAAAATTAAAAAGAACCTGCGCTTTGAAAACGCTATAACCTTTACCAATGGTTCGAAGATGAATGTTGCGGGTCCTTTCGATTTCAGCAATACCAAGAACGCCTTTGGGCGCATAGGTATTCGCTATAAGAAAGGTGAGAACATGTTTCGTTTTGGCATTTCGGCAGGAACGGGAGGAATGATGGATTACGGTGACGACCCTATTAGCCCTGCTGATGATTTTTTCATTAAATTCAAACGTCTCGGTACAGATTTGGAAGTTGATAACAAATGGGTTTTCTTAGCAACAGAATATGTGATAGGAACAGATAAAATCCACGACACGATTGACGACAGGGTTGGATATTATATCACTCTTGCCGGAAAAACCAAATGGAAAGTAGGCCCATTATTACGCTACGATGTTCTTGACGATGATTTCATACGACCTGTCATAGGCGCATATTATGGATTACCAAATGACAAGTTTAGGATATTGCTGAACTATGAAATGCGCGGTTCTATTAAAGACGTTCCCAATGGACACGACGATAGATTGTACGTTCAGATGCAGTTATGTTTTTAAGGTTAACTACAGTTTTCTTACAGAATAATTATGTTATATTGCACTAAAATTTAAAACAATCATTTTTAATCAGTCATCAATATGAAAAATAAAATTTCATTAATGCTAATCGTCCTTTGCTTTTTACCTTTTACCAGAATTTTAGCACAGGTGCTTGAAACAGAAGAATCAAAACCTTTACTTCCCGGACAGTTTGAAATAGGAACCGGACTTGAATATCAGGTATCAAAAGAAGGATCAGAATCGGCTTTACCTCTTGCCATTGAATATGGACTTACTAAGAAATTTACTTTATTAGTAGAACCCGTGGGCTTCACAAGCATTCGCCCTAAAATAGGTTCTTCAGCCAAGGGTATAGGCGACCTGGAAGTTACCTTATTTTATCAGTTCGTATCTGAAAAGAAAGTAATGCCATCCATTTCATTATCTGCTGAAATAAAAATTCCTACTGCACAAAACATGCTGATTGGAACGGGAAAGACAGATTATACGCCATTTCTTATTGTCAGCAAAACCACAGGGAAGTTTTTCACAAGCCTTAATCTGAGTTATACTTTTCTCGGAAAGCCTGCGGGTGTGGTAGCAAACAACTTGTTCAATTATGGATTAGGCACTATCTTCACGGTTTCTCCGAAAAGCATATTGTATGCGGAAATATACGGGAATACATCTGCTGTGGGTGATGGGGAAACACCGGAAGGGGTGAACACCAACCCTTCAGTAAATACTGAACTTTCTGGAGGCGAAACAGTAGGTGCAATAGGTTATGGATATTATCTTAAAAAAGAATTGCTCTTATCTTTCGGAGTGAATTATGACAACAATAATGCTTTTCTTTTTCGCCCGGGTATTGAATGGAAATTCGGAGGAAAGAAAAACCAATAATCATAAAAAATAAAAACAGGCGATAACACGGGCTAAAAGCAAGCGGGCAATTAGTGGTAACTTGAAGGGTATTGCAACTAATAGAATTCATCGCAGGTTGACAGATTTGTGCTTCTAAATGCCCGCCAGCTCTTAGCCCGAAACCGTTA
>JACAAW010000062.1 GCA_013377115.1 Bacteroidota bacterium
TAAAGTAGCTGAAATAAAATTTCAGGGTTTTAACCGTTTTTTAAGATAATAAATAAATAAATAAATAAATAAATGCTGTTTCTTATTTATTTCGTGCAATTCGAAATCCCAGATCATCAATTTTGAATGAAGTTGGATGACTGCGACGACGGTTTGTTGCCAAACAACCACGTTCATCATCGTTCCAGCCCCCACCACGCATGATGCGGTAAGAACCATAAACTGTTTCATCATAAATATCAGAACACCATTCCCAAACATTTCCTAACATGTCGTATAATCCCCATGAATTGGGCATTTTTAATCCAATATCTTTTGTCTCTCCCCCAGAATTTTCTTTATACCAAGCTATTTTATCCAGTTCATCATTTCTTGCTTCCGACATTCCTGCTTTGCAGGCATATTCCCATTCAGCCTCGGTTGGAAGACGAAATCCATTTGCATTTTTATCAAATTCAATGACTTCGCTCCTGTTCTGAAATGCATAACATGGATTTAATTTCATTTTTTTGGATAATAAATTACAAAACAATATTGCTTCTTTCCAGCTAATTGTTTCCACTGGCTTTAAATCGCCTTTAAATGTGCTAGGGCTGTCTCCTGTTATCTCAAAATAAGACTCTTGGCTTATTGGGTACTTTGCCAAGAAAAAAGATTCAATATCAACCGACCAGCTTTTTTTTATCCTATCATCTCTCAAAACAATTTGACCGTTTGGAATTTCAACCATTGGGATGATGATGTTTTTCAATTTAAATGGAATGATGATATCTGGTTGAACCATGATAAATATGTTTTTTTTAGTTCATTATTGATTGCGAGAATACTGGTATAAATAATGTCGTGCCTACAGCACTTTTACTTTTTTTACATTCTTTTATTTTACCATAATTTCGCTCCTACGGAGCTTTTAAAATTTTCGGAAAACTTATTAAATGAATGAATAATGGTTCATTATTATTTTGTGTGCAACTTAATACTCTCCACTAATTCCTTTAAATCTTCAAATGGAACTTTAATAGAAGTTTCAATTGTTTCTGTTTCATTAAAAATTTTCAAAGTGGCTTTCTTCTCAAAATTTACTTCTTTTTCAATTATTTCGATATTAATTAATTGGTTTGAAATTGAAATTCGTCTATCTTTAAAAAACTTATAATCTGTAAAATAGCTTATTTTTTCCTTTCCAAAAGTTAAAACCTCTTTACCATGAGAATTCCATAGGAAAAGTCTTAAGAAATAAAATCCGGCTAACCAAAATACGATATAAAAAATTGCGAAACCAAATTTAAGTTCTTGCTCAAAATAGATGATAAAAATGGTTGAAAGTATTGGCATTATAAAAAAGAATATCGTAAAAAAGATAAGAATAATTCTGGTAAATCGTGATGATTTCGGAACACTTAAAGTTAAAATTGATTTGGGAGAACCACTATATAAAATTTGCTTAAAAGTCATTTGTATTAAGTTAGATTTATCAGATTTAGTTATTCCATATTATCATAAATTGATTTTCAATAATCAATAAAACTAATGGGAAATGAATCCTGCAGGTTCTTTGTACAAATAGAATCTAATTTTGGGTTCAGTGATGTATTTTCTATCCTCGGAGATATTTTGAATTGTCCCACTTTGATTGCCTTTAACTATTTTTAGTTTCCCGATAACAATAACCCTTTTTCCTTTAAAAGAATCAACTTGAGCATTTGTAATATCTTCTTGAGCAATATAAAAATCATTTATTTTATAACCCATTTTTGAGATAAGCACACCATCAAAAATTCCATCGGTGGTAATTTCTTTTAAACTGTCTTTTTGATTAATAGAAACTGTTTCGGTTTGTCCAAATGCCATTATCGACAAATTAGCCAGAATCATGAATGCGAATAGTTTTTTCATGCTTTTCAATAAATATTCCATTAAACTATTATTTGTGAATTGAAGTGTATTTGCTAAATTAATATTAATATTTGATCTCAAATTATTTTTTTTATTAGCCAAAATCCAATCTATTTTTTGATTCTGCTGAAAAGGAAGAAATTAAATTAGAAAATCACTCGCTTCCTTTTGGAAGTTCTTCTTCCCGAATCTCAAGATGAATTACAAATCCTTTTATCCCTTTTTTGATACTTTCTTTACTGATGGTGATTTCCATATATACATTTTCATATTTATCCGGCAGACCCGCTTTCTTTCCATCTGTATAGAAAAATCGAAAATAATTGGCTTTATTTGAATAATCTTTTGTTTGCATTGTCTGACAGCAATTATAGACGCAGCTCGTTAATAGTTTGCCAATAGAATCAGCTTTTGTACGTATCAACAACGAATCTTTCATAGGGAAATTCCAGCACGAATGAAAAGTGTATACCAAACCTCCCATCATTTCATATTTTGCTGTAATGAATGATTTAGAAGTATTTGGCAAAGAAAAAGTAGTCGCAAATCTTTGATAATAGTATGAATTATGTTCAAAGATTTCCTTTCCTCGCAGTTTCTTAAAATCATTAGGTAGGTCATCCAATATTCTGTTTATACCTGCATGAAACAATGAATCCTTAAAGGAATTTTGCCCTAAGCAAGAACTCGCAATAAATAAAACGAAAAAAAACAAAACTATTTTTGTTTTCATAAATTTGTTGATGTATGGTAAAAGACTAATTTTCTTTTTTGCACTAAGTGGATTATTCAATCAATTAAAATCATAAATATTCTTTACCAATACTCCATGCCTTTCCTATTCGTTCGCCAAGACTCCAATAGGCAGGTTCATACATTGAAAAAAAGAAGGGCTGAACTTTTGTCAAATCCACTTTTCCATTGGTCATAAATTTGTCTTCGCAATAAGTTTGGACGATCGTTCCAATAAATATATCATGGGTTCTCGAATCCACAACTTCTGTTAATTCGCATTCCATATTGATGGCGCATTCTTCAATCATCGGTGCATTTTTTAAACTGCCATAGAAATTTGTAAACAATTTCGATTTATCGATGTTCTTGCCTGAAACCATTCCAATATAATCCGTTTCTTTTAAGAAGTTTACAGAAGGAATATTTACACTAAAAGTTTTATTTTCTCTTATTCCCTGGTTGGTATAGTGCGATTTATTCATGGCCATACCAATGGTTTTGTGCCCCAAAATTCCAATCCAAGCAATGGTGATGTAATTTGCTTTTCCATTAATATCCGCACCAACAATAACTGAAGGTGAAGGATATAAACAATTTTCTGCTCCTATCGATTTTTTCATAAGTCTTAAATTTGGTTTCTTTTAAATAAACGTAATCTATTTTAAATATCCTTCTTTCTTCCACAGATCCATTCCTTTTTCCAAAAGTAAACTTAATTCTTTTTCATTTATTTGATCTTCTTTTGAAAAATGAAAACAGGTTTTGCCTTTTAAACATTTTGCAAGCATTGGAATGGTTTCAATTATTTGGGGGAATGAATAGCAAGGAAAAAAATAAAGCACCACACTGTCCTTTCTCATTGCAATTGAAGCAAAGTACATCCCTGGAACCATTTTTTTTGAAGCTCCATAAGGAACAGGAGTATTTCCGATAATTTCAAATGAATTTGGATCTTTACCAACATTCACTACAAACGGAGGTATCATGCTTTCCATATGCGCTTTTAACTTATTGAAAATTATCATTTTTGTTTCGTCTGAGGCTTTCATATTCAATTTTTAGTTTTACTTTTTTTGGTTATGGGAGAATATTTTCCATCCTTTATAAAATATTCATCCTTTTCAGTTGGCTTTTTTATTATAATGTTTCCGCTGTCAGTAAATGTCAGATCATATCTAAAACCATAATGCTCACCTAATTCTTCTCCATAAAAATGCTGTCCTCGAGCTTCAATTTCGGTCATAAACATAATTTCCATAGAGTCAAGATTAATGATTATTATTTCTTTGTGGTAGCCAGTGTATAAATGGTCACCAGAATATTCGTATTCTAAAATCAGCTCAGAACTTCCCATTTTATTCAATTGTCGGAAATCTAATTTTACAGACTCTCTATAATCTAATGGATCTTGAGCTATGCATCTATCAGTATTTCCAAACAAAATTGAATCTTTATTATTTATAACATAATAATAGTTTTTATGTTTTTCGCATTCGCTAATTCTAATTATTTGAATATTCAGACTATCCTCTTTTGCTAAAGTTCTTTTCTGTATACTATCGCTTTGTCCAAAATGAACTTTGGGTATTAAAACTAAAAATGTGAATATTAAAATTACTTGGGTTTTCATAATTTGCTCAGATTTGACAACCTTATTTTTTCAAGGTTATCCTAATATCTCGAATGACATTTTGCTCATTGCAATCGTAATCATATCCATAAATTGTTGGATTATTTTCAATAACTGACACACTATCAATCGCATAATTGGTAGGAATAAATTCTTGATTTGAAATTTCAAATCCATTGTCAGTTTTAAAAACAATAGCTTTTGAAGGCTGGAAACAATGGCCGCTTGAATTAGGAGGAGAAATCCAGTAAGAAATTATGGCTAAATTTGAATAATTATCTCTTCTTTGAAATTGAAAAATCTTATTATATCTAATACATAAAAGATTATCATTCTCATTTCCTATTAATTCCTCCTGTATCAAATAACCACGTTTTCTATAATATTCGTATAAAACTTCCTTAGCTAAACTGTCAGTTATTGCTGGCCTTGTAAAATCAAATACAAAACTTTTATTAATAAAAATTATTGTGTCAAGTTCCGAATTAATACCAACCTTTAGAGTTTCTTTTACGAATGAAATATCTGAAAATGTGCGCTTTTGTTGATTATTATTACTTCTTCCGAATGAAGTAAAAAAGATAATTATAAATAAATAAATCGTAATCAATAAATTATTTTTCATAATGAGGCCCAATGTTCTAGGAATTTTTATGAGTTTTTATTTTACTAATAAGACAACTTTTTCAATAAATTAAGCATTCTTCACTTAAAATTTGTTCGCACCACCCACTAAAAGCAAATCTCCTATTTATTATTGGTGATAACTTGGATTTTTTACTTTTATTATTGAATTAAAATTCGTTTTATTATTGCGTCCATTTCGTCGGAAATTTTTACAAAATACATTCCTTTTGAAAATGTTGAAACATCTATTTCGCTTGATGTTTTTTGCTGGATATTTGAGGTCTAAAAAATCAGTTCTCCGAACACATTGTAAATTTCTATTCTAGTTGTTTTTTCATTGAGTAATGTTTGTATTAGATGATTATTTTAATTTGAATTGCCAAAAGAATGCCTATACAAATTTACAATTTTAAATAGTTTTCCATTTTAAGCTAAGCTTTTTTTGATTTACCAGGAATTGTAAAATAAAAAACAGAACCTTTCCCCACTTCACTTTCTACCCATATTTTCCCACCTTCTTTTTCAATAAATTCCTTACAAAGAATTAAGCCCATACCAGTTCCTATTTCATTATTAGTTCCAAGGGTGGAATAGTTTTGGTCTAATCTAAATAATTTTTCAATACCATTTTTTGGTATTCCAATTCCTGTATCGCTAATTGAAAAATCAATCTCGTTTTCGCTCTCCGTTGCTGAAATTCTTATTTCACCACCATGGGAAAATTTCAGGGCATTGGAAATCAAATTTCTGAATACTGTGCTAATCATTTGCTTATCAGTAAAGACAATCAAATAGTTAGGAAGTTGATTACTAATAGTAATGTTTTTTTGATTGATTTTATCATCGTATAAATGTATTATTTCGTTTATTAAAGCAACCATTTCAATGTATTCAGGATTGGACTCCATTCTTCCAGTACGCGATTTTGCCCATTCCATAAGATTTACAAGCAGATTTAGAGCCTTGTTTGATGATTCCAATATTATGTTAGAAAAATTTTCAATTTGCACGTAATCCATTATCTTAATTTTTTCCACAAGAAGTTCGCTAAAACCTACAATTGCATTAAATGGACTTTTTAAATCATGGGCAATTATGGACAAAAATTTGACTTTTTCGTCGTTTAACTTTTGTAATTCTTTGTTTTTTGCGTTGATTGAAAGTTCACAATTTTTACGTTCGCTAATATCATTTAAGGTGCCCGTCCAAATAATATCACCATTTTCCAAAACCCTAGGAATTGATTCAAAATGAATCCAAATTATTTTGCCATTTATAATGACGCGACCTTCCCATAAAAATGGAGTTTTATTTAAATTGGCTGCTACATTTTTTTCAGCGAATTCTGCCTTATCTTCTTCGATAATTAAATCATTAATAATACCAGGATTTTTTTCAAAAACTTGTCTTGTTAAATCAAGGATTTCAAAAAAGCGATCGTTTGCAAATTCAATAATATAGGGGGCTTCATCTGAACTTGTCCATTTTTTTTGGCTTAAAGCAAGATCATGAAAAACTCTTGACCGATATATTCCTGCAGGTAAGGCATTGGCCAAATCAGAATACAATTCACGCTCTTGATTTAGAGTTTCAACAATTTCTTTAAAATTTTGTTCTGACTTTTTAAGTTCTAAAATTTCAAATTCAGATTGTTTCAAATCAATAATTAGCTGCTCTTTTGTTTTATCTTGATTTTTCATATCCATTCATTTAGGAGTTGATTTTTTAGATTGCAGTATTAACTTCTTTATTCCTTCAATAAACTGGCATAAAGGCTGCAATAAGTTAGAGGCTTTGATCCGTAAAATCTAAATGTATTCAAATCCAAATATACAACCTTATTTATTTTAACCAACTTTCTTTTCGGAATAATTAAAGTAATATTTTAGGATTGATTGGCAAGCTCCTTGCTTGTTATTCCATGCTGTATTTTTCGGTTAAGGATTTTTTTTCGAAGCTCAAATATTATAAGGCAAATAGCGCCTGCAGATATTGGTAAAAGCCAATCAATTGCATTTAAACTTGATGTATGAAAATAATCATTAAAAATTGGCACATACACAATGAGGAAGGTACAGGTAAGAGAAAAAGCAAATGCCAAAAGAAGATTTCTGTTTGAAAACAAGTATTTTCCTAATGCATTTCCATAGGTTCGCCTTGATAAAACATTGGCGTATTGTCCAAAGATTATTGAAACAAATGTGACCGTAATCGCTTTTTCGTAGTGGTTTGCGCCTTCGGGATTGATAAAAAATGAAACCATGAAAGCGGCGTATGCAACAAGCCCCATAACTAATCCAGAAAAGGCAATTCCTAGCATCGTTTTTTTTGTTAGTATTTTGTCTTTCGGATTTCGGGGTGATTCTTCCATAATGCTTTTTTCTGGTGGATCATAAGTGAGCATTATCAATGGTAGCATTTCACCAACAAGATCAATCAATAGAATTTGTACCGCCATGATTGGGGCCGCCAATCCCATGAAAACGCCAATAAAGCCAAGCAGAACGCAAGTAAGTTCTGCCACATTTGATGAAAGATTCGCTTTAATTGTCTTTTCAATATTCCTGAAAATGGTTCTGCCTTCCTTAACTGCCAATACAATTGTGGAAAAATTATCGTTCAATAGAATCATATTAGCGGCTTCCTGTGCCACCTTAGATCCATTTTTCCCCATCGCAACTCCAATATCGGCCCTCTTCAAACTCAATGTATCATTAACACCATCGCCAGTTACGGCAACAATTTCACCTTGTTTCATTAATAAATCAACAATACGAAATTTATCATCAGGCGAAACCCTGGAAAAAATAATTGCCCTGTTATGAAAAATATCTTTTAATTCTTTATCGGCCATTTTTGGCAAATCTGCACCCTTTATTACAACCGGGTATTCATCTCCCTCGTTCATTAAGCCGATGTTTTTTGAAATTGCTTTTGCCGTTACTTCATTATCGCCAGTAATCATAAACACTTTCATATGCGCCTTGAAAACAGAAGCGATGGCCGCTTTCACTTCCTTATGTGGTGGATCGAACATGGTTACGAATCCGGCAAAAGTTAAACCCTTTTCTGCATCATCAACCGAATAATCCTTTTTGGTATCAAGGTCTTTGTAAGCAATCGCAATAACACGCAGCGCCTGCTCCGAAAATGAAGTCGCCAGCAACAATATCTCCTTTTTTTGTGCATTCGACAGTTCGCTTACTTTCCCATTCGTTATCGTTTTTGTTGAAACTTCAAGAATCGACTCCACAGATCCTTTTACAAAAGAAATAACTTTGTGTTTGTGCTTTCGGATAATTGTGGCTCGTTTACGAAAGGAATCAAAAGCAAATGCCTTTACCAAAGGATAATCCTTTTCTATTTCTTCTAACTTAAATCCAGCTTTCATGGCCAACGTTGAGAAGGAAGTTTCGGTTGGGTCGCCAATAGAATACCATGAATGATGATTTTTATCGGGAGGACTGACTTTGCCTTTGGATGAAAGAAATCCAGAAAGGAAAAATATTTTTAAATCACCAAAGTCAGCTTTTTTAAATACTTTAGATTTGTCATCCATTATGGCGCCATCAGGTTTGTATCCCAAGCCAGAAACAGAAAAGTGTTGTCCATTAAAATAACAACCAGTTATGGTCATTTCGTTTTTTGTAATGGTTCCCGTTTTGTCCGAAGCAATAACAGTTGCCGAGCCTAATGTTTGAGCTGAGGAGATTTTCTTCACGATGGCCTTTCGTTTAGCTAATCGTCTAACAGCCAGAGCAAGTGCCATTGAAATCTGCGCTGGCAAACCTTCAGGCACCATTGCAGCAGCCACACTCACCGAAAAAACGAGTGCCATTGCAATTGTATCCTGCATAAGCAAACGTGAAGTAAAAAGAACGGCAGCAATAACCAAGGTAATATATGTTAATTTCTTGGCAACATCGGCAATTTCAATCTGTACTGGTGCTTTGGGTGCTTTAATTTTTTCTGAAGTAGTACTGATTTTACCAATTTCGGTTTGAATTCCAGTTGCATAAACAATTCCGATTGCATCGCCTCTGGCAACTGTAGTTCCCATATAAACACAGTTCTTTATTTCATTAAATGGAAGGGTTTTATCGGTAGTAAACTGAGCATCCTTATTGGTTGGAAGCGATTCGCCAGTAAGAATAAATTCATTTACCGAAAATTCATCTGATTCAATTAGGCGAATATCGGCTGGAATCCCATCCCCTTCTGATAATTTGACAAGATCGCCAGGTATAAGTTCGGATGCAGGAATTTCGATAATCTTTCCACCTCGAATCACATTGCATTTGTCAACAACCAAACTTTTAAGCGAGGCGAGTATATTTTCTGATTTCCATTCTTCGTAAAAGCCAATAATTGCATTCACGATAACAATAGCAATAAGAATTATGCCGTCACGAAACTGTTGCAAATAAAACGACACTGCGGATGCAGCAATCAAAATAAGGACTAAAGGACTTGTAAATTGGCTAAAAATTATTTTGAATACTCCAACCGAATTATTCGAATTGAGAACATTGCTGCCATACTTTTGCCTTGCCAATTTTATTTTGCTTTCATCAAGACCATTTTTACTGTTGCTATTGAGTTCTTTTTCAACAGTCGCAATATTTTCTTTGTAAAACTCCATATTTTAACTTACAAGCTTTATTAATTTTTAATAAATTGATTCAGGCACTGGGAAAATATTTATTTACTTGCAAAGGCGTTGGCGATAGTATCGATTATTGAAAACAGGTTGTTGTTTCTGTCCTTTTGAAATTTCTAGGATTATTGCATAAATGGATAAACTTATGATAGAGGAAAAAAAGCACCATACTGAAAGTATATAATGTTCGTAAAAAATTGCTGTAACAATGTAAGAAATCAATATTGTAAGTCCCAGTATCCACATTCTTTTGATTTTGGAAAATAATGGTGGAACAATAGTTGCCATTGCGTATAATATTATACCAAAGATTCTAAGTGACTTAGGAAAGTTTTGAAAATAAGAAATGTGATGTCCTACTATTTTTGCTTCGACATGAAATGTGAAAAGGCAGTATGCCAAATATATTCCAACAATTAATCCAGCTCCAACCAAAATCTTTTGGATGTTTCTTCTCTTTGCATTTTTCTCGAGGAGCAAAATGGCAATGGGAATCCAAATAGGCCAAACAAATTCTGCAAATAGCAAAAAAATGTATGTGAATACTTTTTGAGTATTCACATATTCAGGATTTGGAAGTGTAAGCCACAGTATGCCTTCTGCTATTTGTTGCACACCAAAAATTAAGGGAATACTTGCAAAAAATACCTGAGAGGTATGTCGCGTCCTTTTTATTGATGCGACACCAATTACTGTAAGCACAACACCTGCCACAAAACTTGCACTTGCTGAAAAACACATACTGTTTAAGTTATTGAAAATTAATTAACCTTCAAGAATTTTTTTCTTTTCCAGGTATTCTTCATTGTTGATTTGGCCAGTAGCAAAACGCTTTTTCAAGATATCAAGTGCTGTATTTTCTTTTGTTCTTTGTCCAGGGATATTGTAAGGAGTTGCAAAAATCCAAAAAAGTAAAACTCCCCAAATAAGCCACCATCCAAAATGCATTCCCCAAAAACCATAATTGTAGTATTCCATAATTTTAATTTATTAAGTGTGAATGTATGAACCAAGCCATTTTTTCGTGAGTTTCTAAATACCTGGAATGAAATTAATTTTGTTACATCTAAATGTTTACAACGATGCAAAGATGACTTCAATTGACAATTAAAGCCTTATACAATTTTAAAAAAGACTTACATGATTCACACATTTCAGGAATGCTGAATTTTACAAAATGATAATGCCGGAAATTTTAATTGAGGATGAACAAATTAAGGTGGCGTTTGTTCATCACTTGGGTGGAGAATGTACTTCGAAAAATTATATTTTAACCCCAAAAATATAACCCACTAGTGCTGAAAGTCCCATTGCGATAGTCCCCCAAATGGTTATGCGCAAAATGGCTTTTTTTATACTTGAGCCACCAGTTTTTGCTGAAGTTGTTCCTAGAACAATTAGAAAAATAATTGTGAAACCATAAAGCCAATATTCCATTCCTTTTACTGGGGCAAAAAGAATAGTCAAAAGTGGTAATGTACCTCCAATTGTAAATGATGCTCCTGAAGCAATCGCTGCTTGTATTGGATTTGCTTGGCTAATTTCGTTTATACCCAGTTCATCTCTAATATGCGCTCCCAACGCATCTTTCTCTGTCATTTCAATAGCGACTTGCATTGCTGTTTCTTTTTTCAGCCCTCTTTTCTCATAGATTTGTGCTAGTATTATCAACTCTTCTTCTGGCATTTCATGGAGTTCTTTTTTTTCTCTTTGAATGTCTGCCTTTTCTGTGTCAGTTTGCGAACTTACAGAAACATATTCACCGGCAGCCATTGATAATGCACCTGCAACAAGTCCAGCGACTGTTGCCAGGACAATAGGTTCTCGAGTTGAACTGGCCGCGGCAATTCCGATTGCAAGACTTGAAATTGATATGATTCCATCGTTTGCACCCAAAACAGCAGCTCTCAACCAATTGCTTCTATGGATATAATGACTGTCTAAATAATTGTCAATTGTTATCATTTTCTTTTTTGTGTGTAAGTCAATAAATAGAAGAATTGTTATTTGGATATTTTAAATTATCAGGATTTTAAATCACAGGATTACATAACCCTATTACCTTTCATATCTATAAAAAAGTTTTCACCTTTAAAAAGAACTTTCGCCTTCCCATTTTCAAAATTACCAATTTCTGAATAGATACAAGGTATTATTTCCTTTCCTTCTGGATTTACAAAACCCCATTCATTTCCTTTTTTTACACGGGCTAAGCCGTATGAAAAAGTTTTTGCATCATCATAAATACATGGCACTTTTTCATTACCCTTTTGATCTACAAAGCCTTTTTTTCTTCCATTATTGTCCTTTTTAACCACGAGCATCATTCCGTCAGCAAAAAAACCTTCCATACCATCATAAAGGCAGGGTATGATTATTTTCCCAGTAGTATCAACTCTTCCCGATTTTCCATTTTTTTTAACATTGGCAAAACCCTTATTAAAATCTCCTGTTAATTCAAATTCAAAGGGAGTTATTACTTTTCCTTCTTTATTGATATGCCCCCATAAGTTTCCTTTTTTGACAATCACAAAACCCTCCGTAAAATTTCCAGCCCAATCGTAATCATAGGGAATAATGGTTTCTCCTTTCATATTAATAAAACCTTGCTTTCCATTTAATGTTGCCCTTGCCAAACCTTCCCTAAAAAAGCTTATGCTTTCATAATTAAAAGGCAACAAAACACTACCTTTTCTATCAATAAAACCATATTTGCCATCTAATTTAGTTAATCCCATTTCTCCTGAAAATCTGATTTCGGCTTCGTATTTAATTGGAATAACAATTTCGCCTAATTTATTTATTGCTCCCCATTTATCAAGTTTTTTCACAAAAGCCACATTTCCACCAAAATCAGATGCATGGTCGTAGATAAGCGGGATGATGATTTCACCTTTTTTGTCCATATAACCCCATTTGCTATTTTTCAGCAATGTTGCTAATCCATTGCTATAATTACCAATATTACTATATTCCATCGGCAGGACAAGCTTTCCTGTTTTATCATAACAGGCGTATTTATTATCATTTCCCACTACTAATAAATCAGAGAAACGCATACTACGGTAAAAAAAATCATCGGAATTTTCATATTTAACCGGTACCACTTCTTTTCCTGTTTTATCAATAAAGCCATATAAGGCGGGATATTCGCCATATATTTGAACTCGAGCAACCCCATCCAAAAAAGGGTCTATTTCATCATATTTCATTTGGCAAATTACGATTCCGTTGGTGTCAATCACTCCATATTTATCATTCATTTTAAAAGCAGCCAAGCCCTCTCGAAAATCTTCTATATGATAGTTTTTGTTTACTGCTACGAAGGTTCTCTTTATTGAATTGTAAGTTCCTTCAATACTATTTTGTGCTGAAGTGCTGTTAACAATGAATAGGTTTATTATGAAGAAAAGGAATCCAGAAAGAATTTTTTTTAAAGATTGAATAAAAGCATTTCTTTTGATTCTATTTTTTGTTGAATGGTTTTGCACGGATTTTTTCTGAATTCTGATCATGGTTCTTAAAGTATTTTTTCCGGTATGAAGCTATTCTAATAATAAAGCAAATTTACTAAAGAATTGAATTACTTTTATTACGTTTTGCTGACTTAGTAAAATCCTTTGAAAAAACTTATTAAAACTAGATCAAATATTTTTTTTTGTAATCAAATCGATAAGTGATGGTTTTTATTTTATTTCCATTGCCATCCTCAATCAATTCAGTCATTTTTTTCATAATGCCTCTTTTAAAGAAATAGGAATAGGTGGTTTTACTATCGCCACCACTATTTCCTTTGTTTTTAATTTCTGTTATTGGAAAGGAATGGGTTGGATCCCATTCGGTTTCTAATTCTTCATTGCGTTCCTGAGTATGCTGAGTGGAGGAATAGCAAATATTATCTTTAAACCAAATAGTTTTAGTCCATCTATCTCCTCCTCCACCATATGATGTAATGTTCTTAATTCTTCCTCTTGAATCAAAATTAACTACTTCTGGTTCATACCATGTATGTGATCCCATATTTGGCAATAAAAGTGTTGAAGTGTCTCCTTTAGGCAAAGGATATAAGTAATAAGAAGTATCATTAATTTTTTGAGAAAAGGGATATAAAAGTAAAAAGGAATCCCGAGGTGTTTTATTATTTGTTATTTCATTGCTGAACCCAAGTTTAAAAAGCGTTGTATATGGATCCCCATTAATGTAAAGCTTCTCAAAGGTAAGGATCTTCCATTTGTTTTTTCTATTGCTTGGGTTATTTTCGTATGTTACGATAGAACTTACTTTGCATGCAACATATTTCTTTTTTATTGCCTGTTTGGCCGAAATATTTACATTAATAACATTGTTTTGGCTGAATACAGTATGGCTTTCGGTAAAAAGGAATCCAAATAATAGATTCATTAATAAAGATAAAATTATTTTTCGCATGATTTTTTTATTCTTTTGATGGTTTTATAATTGGTTTTCCATAAAACTTCCCGAACAGGGTTCAATTAAATTATCAAGAAAGGAATTCAAAATTATCAATCTAATTATTTATTAAAAATTTCCACCATGCCTATATATGGGAATACCATCAAAGAAATTATTTGTTTTTATTAGAACCCAATAATATGAAATATTTGTTTTTTTATCAGGATTAAATTTAAGAATTGAGCTAATATTTGCGCAAACGTAAACATATTTATATTGATATTGCCCAGAATAAAGGTGACTTATTTCGAATTTATACAAACTATCAGTTTTCGAATCACTACAATTGCATGGTTTGCTAATAGAATCAACCAAAATTACAACAGCCCGAAGATGTGTATCTTGATTTTTCGTGAAAACGATACTATCTTGCCCAAATGCCAAGGCACTTGATTTTAGAAATAAAAATGTAATTAAAATATGAATCTTTTGTTTTGTCATATTTATAGGATTACTAGCAGACAACCAAATTACTGTTTATGGAACCATTTACGATTTCCACATAAAATTATTAAAGTTAAATGAACATTCAAAATTTGATTTCACTTAGATAATATTTCAAAACGGATTTATTGGCTTTTTTCAATAAAAACTATAAAAAAATTGTGTTCTTCCTATTTTAATTTTCCAAACTCATAAATTTTTGTTGAGTCTTGAAACACTATTTTTTTTATCAAGTCGTAAGAATGGTTGAGTTTATTGAAAATACCATTTTTGGGATACAAGAAATCTGAATGAGCATCGATATAAATAATATTATCAAGAGGCCCAATAATATTGTTTAGTTCAACTTGATTATTAATTAGGAATATTTTATCCTTATTTAATTTAGACATCAAGTTTTTATAATCCTTAAAATATTCGATATTGTAATGGTATGCGAATGTAAGCTTATACTGTTCAGGACAAATAATTATTTTCGATTCGGAAGTCCTAAACTTTTTAGTTTGATTGATTATTTCGTTTGCATAACGATTGTTTGAAACATTCGGATTAAATGAAAAAACCGAAATTGAAATTAATATTATTGAACCAAGATAAATTAAAACCTTATTTTGAAACAAATAATTCATCGACAATGCCAAAACAATATAGAAAGCAGGCATAATAAAAATCAAATATCGATCAAGAAAAACAGGAATAATAAATGACACTAAAAAAAAGAAGAGCAATGGAAATAAGAACCACCCTAAAATAATAAATTGTATTGTGCTAATATTTTTTTTAATACCCTGAAAAATATACACAATTAGAATTATTGCAATAAATCCAAAAATATAGACGTGAGAAGAGGTTAGCCTCCAAATTAAGGGTAGTTTGAAAAATATGGAATAACTCGTAAGGAAAAACAAAGGAATAATTCCAAATAAAAGTGCCCATTTTATATATTTATTAAACTGAAGACGAAAGAAAAATTTCCACGGAACACTCCACAATAACAAAATAAATAATAGATAGATCCACCTATTATTATTTGAAAACATAAAAATGATATCGAATAGATTGCCTATATTTTCAACTGGTTTTAGCCATGTGCCATTTTGAGAAGAATCAATAAAACGATGAAAAACAATAGGAACATAATAGGCAAAAGTCAATAATAAACCCAAAATTATGATGAAATATTTCTTTAAAATATCACGCTTGTGAAAAGCAATGCTAAATAATAAAACAGCTTGAAATGCTATTACAAAAATTCCAAAATAGTGTGAAAAAACTAAACTTACATATGTGATAAACAAAAGAAATAAGTTTTTTTTTGAATATTTTCTTTCGATAATTAAAAACAACAAATAAAAAGAAATTGTTGTCAGTAATGCAAATAGAGGATAAACTCTTGCTTCATGCGAAAAGAACAAATGATAATTGGAGAAAGTAACTAATATTACTGATAAAAGAGCGACCCTTGAATTTAAAAACCGTGTAGAAATTAAATAAATAATATAAACATTGATAACACTAAAAAGTAATGATGGAAATCTAACTGCAAAAGAAGATATCCCAAATATTTTTATCCAAAAGTGAAGAAATATTTCATAAAGAGGTGGATTATTCCCTCCATTCAAACTGCTGATAATTTCACGAATTCCCATTTGTGAGTAAAAAATGGAAAACGATTCGTCCAGTTCAATTGGATTTGCATTTAAATATATTCCTCTAATTACTAAATTAAGTAAAAGAATAAAAACAATAAATAAAACATTCCTATGCTTATTCAGTAAACTAAAAATTATATTGTCTGTTTTAATATTGCTCATAGCATTTAATTATTGAACTCAGGTTTTGTTTATTAACCGAATTTCTAGCTTTATTGTTTTAAAAAACTTTCACCAAAAACCCAATTTGGATGGATTAATGTACCTTTATTAATTTTCCATTTCAAATGTACGACCTATAATTAAAACTTACAAATAATTAATTTGCTTGCCTTATTCATCAAACTTTCTTTAAATAGGATTTCATTCTAATGGTATGGATTCAAAATTTAAGAAAATAAGTTATTCCAACCTTTCCCCTTTTAGATTAATATAAAAACAATCATTAAAGATATCATAGCATACCTTTGCTTTGCCTTTTATAAAACGTTTAACGAACCGATAATTTAATGGGACAATCAGTTTGCCATTGATATCAATAAAACCATATTGCGAACCATCACGCACCATAAATGTTGATTCACCGCCAAAATCAATTTCCCAATAGTTGAACTTTGTTAAAAAAGAAACGGAATCATTTTTTACCTTTACTAAAGCATTGGAGATTAAATTTTTTCCAACCGAAAAGTAAAATGGATTTTCATATAAGCTATCCGATTTCCAATAATCAGGCACTTCCAAATCAAAACGGTAAACAGGCTTATAATGATAAATTGGCTCTAAATTGTTCCACTCAATATTTAAAATCGTTTTTGCTTTATTATTAAATAAGCCATAAACATCATCCTTCTTAACACGTAACAAACCATTTTTGTAGTTTTCAATCTGTTTGAAAATACATGGAATAATTACTTTTCCGGTTGTATCAATGGCTCCAAAACTTACAAATTCTTCTTTTCCACTAATGTTCGACTCGTTCGAATTTTGCTTTCTTTTCACCGAAACCACAGCAATTCCCTTTTCGAAATCACCACCATAAAAATATTTATGATTAGTCAATGGTTCTATTAATGATTTCTCTTTATAATGTCCTCCACCTTCATTTCTTATTTCTCTTCCTACAATACCAAAAGTGAAAGTCCCCACTACTGTACTCATAATATCTTTTAGAACAGAACTCCGACCTCCCATATGGACAATTAAATTCACTTCCCGGTCATACCAGTTTGAAATACGAGTTCCACGTTTGTTAAAATAAGCGTATTTGGTAAGGTCATTCGATCCAACGACTCTTGTAAATCCGTTTTTATAATAAAAAGCTGCTTGCACTTTTTCAGGAAAAATAATACCATGATTGTCCATCAAATAAAAACAAGTATCAATAGTATCTCTGCGAACCAGAAACATTTCTTCTTCTATATATTTGATACTAACAAGCGCCTTTGATATGTGGGTTTTACCACTGTCAGTTAGGTAACAATTACCAATAAGGTCTTGCAACAAAAAGCTGTTTGAACTTACTTTAATGAATGAAGTTTTCTGGGCAAATGCGCCTAGGTGTAAAATCAATAAAAATAAGAAAGCATTCAATCTCACAATAGGCTGTTGTAGCTTTAAAACATAATAACTCATCAAAAGAGGTTCATGCTTTTAATTGATTAATGAGGTTTTTAATTCCTTCTTTAGGCGATGTTGCTGCAATTCCAAAACGCTTTTCAAATTTACTGCTATCCAAGAAATAATCTTCTTCATATTGGTAAAGCATTTCTGGAAATTCTCTCATAACAGGTACAAACAAGCCAATTAAATGCAACATCCATTTTGGAACAGCCTGAATCTTAGGTTCAACTTTTAATTCATCTGCTATTAGCTGAATCCATTGTCTGTTTGTAAGTTTCTCTTTTGTTGTGGGAACATGCCAAATTTGATTGTATGCATCCTCTGTGTTCCCAAGGATTGCAGTTGCTTTTGCAGCATCAGGTGTATAAGTGTATGTGTGTAATTTATCCAAGTTTCCAAAGGCTTGGGCTTTTTTCCCTTTCATGAAGTTATCGGCCACCATTATCGACAATGCGCTGTTTTTATTATCAGGTCCATAAAAATCCGCAGCTCGGGCAATGAGGGCGGTTAAATTTCCTTTTTCAACTTCGTTCATAATCATATCAACCAGTTGTTTTCTGACTTCTCCTTTTTTACTTGGTGCTTGCATTGGACTACTTTCTGTCATGTGAGGAATCGCCGATTTTGCATACATATATACATTATCGAAAAATACAAGCTTAGCATTATGAGTTTTGCATGAGTCGATAACTGCCTGCATAAAAGGTGGCCAAAATTTTTGCCAAACACTTAATTTATATTCAAAACCAATAACAAGATAAACCACTTCGCTACCAGCAATAACTTTGTCAATTTCGCTTAAATTATTTACGTCTAAAGGAAAAAGTTCATCGGTATCGTTTACTTTTTTAGGATTTCTACCTACAAGTCGAATTTGACTAGTATATTTTTTTAATTCTTTGGCCAATGGGATTCCTATACCACCACCAGCACCTAATATTGTTTGCATTTAATTCTCTTTTTAATTGATTTAAATATTCAGAAAATCAAATTTACTAAAAAGAGAAGATAACTACAAAATTATTTCCGCACCAATTCAACTTTTTCAACTGGATAAACAACAAGTGGCACCTTTTCAACCACAACATCACTCCTGTCTAAACCAAATGCTTTCTCATCGCTTTGTCCCAAATTTTTCAAAATGAAATAGCCTTTTAATAACAATCCTTTTCGGAGAGTAAACTCATTTTCAACAGATAAAAACCGTTCAATTACAACAAATTTGAAATCAGGCTCCGGATTGTATTTTGTAGAACCATCGGAGACAATGTGTAAATTCAGTTCTTGATTAGCAATCAATTCTTGAACAATTTTCTTAAAGAACAATTCTGTTCGTGGTTGTACTCTAAATCCAGCATTAATGGTGACTTTAATTATTTTATCTTCAACTAATTCAGAAACCTCATAATTTAAGGTATATGGTTCGCTTGTTCGATGAATATGAACAAACCAATATACATCAGCTCGTTTAGGTTTTTTACCAAAAATAGATCGAATGATTTTTTCTTCAATATTTTCTCTAATATTCGCTTTGGTAAGAAAAATTAAATGAGTAGCAAACTTCGGTATACTTTGATCTTCGCTTAACTCTTTTAACATTGGAGTGTATTTTCCCAATTCAACAAAATTCACGAATTTATTATGAATTTTTCTGGCATAATACCAAATGTACATCACTGAAAAAATAAATAATTCGAAAAACAAAAACATCCATCTTTGTTTTATTTTAGCAACATTCGTTATAAAGAATGAGGTTTCAATAAATCCAAAAACCAATAAAAATAATATTACAAAAATGATATTCCATTTCTTCCTATAAATTAAATAATAAGTTAAAAGAACGGTTGTCATAAGCATGGCAACGGTAATTGAAAATCCATATGCAGCTTCCATATTGGTTGAGTTTTGGAAATACAGCACCATTAAAATACAACCAATCCAAAGAAGCGTATTTACACTTGGAATATAAATCTGACCTTTCAGTTCACTAGGCTGACGCACGGTTACCCTTGGCCAGAAATTTAAATTCATTGCCTCGCTAATCAAAGTAAAAGAACCACTTATTAATGCTTGAGAAGCAATAATTGTTGCAGTTGTTGCAATAATAATTCCTGGGAACAAAAACCAACTTGGCATCATTTCGAAAAATGGATTTCTTCCAGCCAATAAATTCTGACCTTGATTCATGATCCATGCTGACTGACCCAAATAATTTACAATCAGACAAATTTTCACAAACATCCAACTGACTCTGATGTTTTGTCTGCCGCAATGTCCCAAATCAGAATATAGGGCCTCCGCTCCTGTTGTTGCCAAAAACACAGCACCTAATAACCAAAATCCACTGGGGTAATTTACAAGAAGTTGGTAACCATAATAAGGGTTTAAAGCTTTTAGAACTGATGGGAAATGCACAATTTCACTCAATCCAACTGCAAACAACATACTAAACCAAAGGACCATCACTGGACCAAAAACGGCACCCACTTTTTGAGTTCCAAATCTTTGGAAAAAGAACAAAAGTGAAATGATAACAACTACAATTGGAACGGTTGGAATTCCAGGAATAATCATATCCAATCCTTCAACAGCAGAAGCCACAGATATTGGTGGAGTAATAATTCCATCAGCTAAAAGTGTCGTTGCTCCTAAAATTGTCGGTATGACTAAATATTTTCCATATCGTCTTACAAGGGCATACAATGAAAAAATACCACCTTCACCATGGTTATCGGCGCCTAAAGTAAGCCAAATATATTTAATAGTGGTCTGAAAAACGAGTGTCCAAAATATTAGAGAAACACCTCCAAAAACTAAAGTTTCGTCAATCGTCTTTGTTCCAATTACAGCTTTAAGAACATATAAGGGACTTGTACCAATATCGCCATAAATTATCCCAAGGGCTATTAGAAGTGAGGCGGCTGTAATCTTTTTTGAATGGATGTTTAAGATTTTCATTGCATTATTTTTTTAATGCAAATCAACTTCAAATATTATAAATATGGCATCAAGGTTTCTGGGATTGATATAAAGATTTTATAAAGAAAATTAAACGAATCTGTACCCAACACCCGACTCGGTGATAATATGTTTCGGACGATTGGGATCGTTTTCAATTTTCTTACGAAGTTGTGCGATAAAAACCCTCAAATATTGAGATTGATCAAGATAACTGGGGCCCCAAATTTCTTTTAATAAATAGTAATGAGTTAGCACCTTTCCTTCATTTTTTGCTAATAAAGTCAATAAAGAATATTCGGTGGCTGTCAATTTAATTGATTCATTATTTTTCCTAACAATTCTACTTGCAAAATCAATGGTCAAATCATCAATAACAAGAATAGTGTCATTCTCTTCTGTTGCTGATAATTTTAAGGCTGAACGAATTCTGGCAAGCAACTCCCCTGTCCGAAATGGTTTTACAAGGTAATCGTTCGCACCATTATCAAGCGCTTTTACAATATTCTCTTCATCACTAAGCACTGAAAGAATAATTATTGGTTTATTGTAGTCAATATCCCAAACTCCTTCCAAAGGAAAAACTGTATATTCAAAATAATCATTG
>JACAAW010000063.1 GCA_013377115.1 Bacteroidota bacterium
AGATTAGATGTTGTGGAATATTTAATTCAAAATATAGAATTAAAGGAATTATTAATTCAAAACATTAAACTGATTGGCGATTTAGAACGCTTGATTTCTAAAGTTGCCGTTGGGAAAGTGAATCCAAGAGAAATTGTTCAATTAAAAAGAAGTTTAGAATCTATTGAACCAATCAAAGATGCCTGCATCAATTCTGATAATATTGCCCTTCAGAAAATTGGTGAACAATTAAATCTTTGTTCAATTATTAAAAACCGAATCCTTAATGAAATAAATCCTGAAGCTCCAGCCATGGTCAGCAAAGGAAACGTAATTTTAAAAGGAGTCAATATAGAATTAGACGAACTTCGTGATTTGTCTTTTTCAGGAAAAGATTTTCTGCTTCAAATTCAGCAACGAGAAGTTGAAAGAACTGGAATTACTTCGTTAAAAGTGGCATTTAACAATGTGTTTGGCTATTATTTAGAAGTCACCAATTCTCATAAAGATAAAGTTCCTCAAGAATGGACGAGAAAGCAAACCCTTGTCAACTGCGAAAGATACATCACTGAGGAACTTAAAATTTATGAAGAAAAAATTTTAGGAGCGGAGGAAAAAATACTTCAAATCGAGAACAAACTTTTTAATGATTTAGTTTTCGCATTGATGGATTATATTGAACCTATTCAGTTGAATTCTTCATTAATTGCCAGATTAGATTGCCTTTTATCTTTTGCTCAAATTGCAAAAACCAATAATTATGTAAAGCCTAAGATTAACGAAAGTCTTGTCCTAAATATTAAAAATGGCCGACATCCAGTAATTGAAAAACAATTGCCTCCTGGAGAAGATTATGTTGCAAATGATGTTTTTCTGGATACTGAAAAGCAACAGATTATAATAATTACTGGTCCAAACATGTCAGGGAAATCAGCATTGTTAAGGCAAACCGGATTAATTGTATTGTTAGCACAAATTGGTTCCTTTGTTCCTGCTGATGAAGCAGAAATAGGTTTGGTTGATAAAATCTTTACCAGAGTTGGAGCTTCGGACAATATTTCTTCAGGAGAATCTACTTTTATGGTAGAAATGAATGAAACTGCTAGTATTTTAAATAATCTTTCAGATCGCAGTTTAATTTTATTGGACGAAATTGGACGTGGAACAAGCACTTACGATGGAATTTCAATAGCTTGGGCAATTGCCGAATATCTTCACAATCATCCATTATTTAAAGCAAAAACTCTTTTCGCCACGCATTATCACGAGTTGAATGATATGGCAGCAGGAATGAATAGGATTAAAAATTATCATATTTCAGTCAAAGAAATTAAAAATAAAGTTTTGTTTTTGAGGAAAATGACACCTGGAGGCAGCGAACATAGTTTTGGTATCCATGTTGCAAAAATGGCAGGAATTCCAAATGTTGTCGTTGACAGAGCAAATGAAATTCTAGAACAATTAGAAAAATCACACAGCAATTCAGATATTTCAGAAAAGCCAACAAAGAAAAACAAAAAAGATGCGGCTCCAAACTACCAATTAAGTTTCATTCAACTTGACGATCCGCTCTTGGAACAGATAAAACAAGATATTTTAAACACAAATATTGACACTTTAACACCAGTGGAAGCTTTAATGAAGTTAAACGAAATTAAAAAACTACTAGGAAAATAAGGCATTACAGAGAATAAATAAATTTTTATTATTTTTTTGTATTTTTTTTTTTGATGTTTAAAATTTCTGTTTATATTTGCAGCCCCAAAAGCAACGCGAAAATAGCTCAGTTGGTAGAGCACGACCTTGCCAAGGTCGGGGTCGCGGGTTCGAGTCCCGTTTTTCGCTCAAAAATCCTCTCAAAACGTGGAGAGGCATTTTTTTTGAAATACTAGCCCAGATGGTGGAACTGGTAGACACGCAGGACTTAAAATCCTGTGACCGTTGAGGTCGTGCGGGTTCGACTCCCGCTCCGGGTACTGATTTCGAAAATCAACCCCTTGTAAATATAGATTTGCAAGGGGTTTTCTATTTTATAGAGAAATTTATTTTTCTCTTTCGTTACCTTTTACTTTTTGATTTTATCAAGATTTCGCCTAAATTTTTATTAACTTTGGTAATAACTCTAACTTATAATATTAATTCAATGAAGAAATATACCTTAACAGCCATATTTATTTGCACCCTTACTATTGCTTTTTCCCAAAACAAACCCTTAATGGATTCGTTAAAAATTGTTATAAAAACTGGAAAAGACAATCCTGAAAAAGTTAGCAATATTTTATTGCTTGGCGATGAATATTCAATAAACGATGCTGATAGTGCAGATATTATTTATTCTCAAGGACTTGTTATTGCCCGAAAAATTAATGACAAAAAATCAATTTCTGATTGTTTAGAATATTTAGGAATATTGAATAACTCCACTTTTCAAAGATATGATGTGGCTGAAAAATATTTTATAGAATGTGAAAGTATTCGGAAAGAAATTTTTGGAAGCAAGAATGCTCTATATGGAGATGCACTTTATAATCTAGCCATCCTTTATCAATATACCGCCAAATATCCAGCAGCAGAAAAATATTTCTTACAAGCTAAAGATGTTTATTTACTAAATTATAACGACAATAAGAGTTCCTATATTAATTGCATGATTGGAATAGCAGACTTTTATGTTGAGACTGGAAAACTTTCAAATGCCGAAAAAATTTATTTAGAAGTAAAACCAAAATTCATTGAATTGTTTTCTAAAAATAGTCCTCAATATGCATTTTTCTTAAATGGACTTGCAGGAGTTTACAGACAACTAGGAAATTATAAGCAATCCGAAGATTTATACCAGGAATGCTTAAGTATCAGAAAAGCAGTTTTAGGTGAGGAAAATCCTGATTATGCATTAACTTTAAACAATATTGCTGTTTTATATGTTAATCTGGGCAGATACTCAGAAGCAGAACCACTATATCTGAAAGGAAAAGAAATTTTCAAAAAAACTTCTGGAGATAAAAGCCGTGGTTATGCAACATTTTTAAATAACCTTGCTTATTTTTATCTTGATTTAAGCTATTATTCTAAAGCTGAACCGCTTTTCATTGAATCAATAAAAATCTTCAAATCAATTTTAGGTGAAATACATCCTGATTATGCCGATGCAATAAAAAATCTTGCAAATTTATATAAAAGCACAGGTGAATTTGAAAAAGCAGAACCACTGTATTTAAAAGCCATTAGCATTCTTAAATTAAATGATGGCGGAAATAATTACTCTTATACTTTGGCATTAAATGAAATTTCTTCCTTCTATAATTTATTGGGTGATTATAAAAAAGCTGAGGCAAATAGTAGTGAAAGCTGTGAATTAACAAAAAAACTTTTTGGCGAAAATCATCTCAACTACTCTGTTACATTGAGCGATTTGGCATTGATAGAAATGAATTTAAAAAACTATGAAAAAGCCGAACAACTTTTACTTCAAGCAAAGGAAATTCATTTAAAAAATCACAATGAAAAACATCCAAATTATGCTATCTTATTAAACAATTTAGGATTGCTTTATTATTACTCAAATAAACTTGATAAAGCCGAGCCACTCTTTTCTGAAGCCTTGCAGATTATAAAAGAAAGTATTGGAGAAAATCAATCTAATTATGCTACTACAATGAATAATCTTGCTTTGGTTTATAAAAAAAGTAAAAATTTTGAAAAGGCCGAAAAAACACTAATCGAGGTCTTAAAAAAGAGAAAAGCAACCTTGGGAGAAAGCCACCCACAGTATATTCAATCATTAAATGAATTGGCTATATTTTATCAACAAAATTCAAATGATGAAAAATCCCAATTGTATTTTCTTGAAAACATTAATAAACGACAAGATCAAATCCACAAATATTTTTCATTTTTGAGCGAATCGGAAAAAGAAAAATTTCTAAACTCAATTTCTCCAGATTTTGACAATTTTTATGCTTTTGCGTTGAAAAGATATATAGCAAATCCTCAAATTGCTTCAAATTTATACAATTGCTTTGTAGCGAACAAAGGAATGATTCTCAACAGCAATCTTAAATTAAAAAACAGCATTCTGCAAAGCAATGATACCAGCTTAATAAACCTTTATAATAATTGGCTGATTCAAAAAAACATATTCGGAAAATTTCAGCAATCTAGCATCGAAAACCTAAACAAACAGCATATCAAATTAGACTCTATTGAAAACATTACAAATTCATTAGAGAAAAAACTGATAACAAAATCCGTTTTATTTGCAGAGAAAGAAAAACTAAATTCTCAAGATTGGATTTCTATTCAGAAAAATTTAAAAAAGGATGAATCAGCAATTGAATTCATAAAATTCAATAAAACATTTCCTGACACACCAGATAGTATTTTATATTGCGCCATGGTAATTCGACCAGGTTATTCCAATCCAAAACTGGTTTACCTTTTTGAAGAAAAGCAACTAGAAGAAATTTTAAACAGAATGGCTAGCAATCGTGGTGTTCAAATTCTGGAACAACCAGCAACAAAAGAGAAAAGTGTTGAATTATATGATTTAATATGGAAACCTATTGATAGTTTGCTTAAAGGAACAAAAACCGTTTTCTTTTCACCAATTGGTCTACTATATAGAGTTCCTTTTGCCGCAATGACGCCTCCAGACAAAAAATATTTATTTGATAAATATAATTTGAAAGTTCTTAGTTGTACGAGAAATATTCCTAGTGGGAACAAATCTTTGATGATTACTCCAGATTTTAACACAACAATTTATGGCGGAATTCAATACAATTTAGATGCAAATAAACAAATTGCAGCAGTAAAAAAATATTCAAATCCTAATCTAGAATCCTTATTTGCTTATAATGCAAGTTCTGAAATAAAGAATGAAACCAGAGGTGGCGCTTGGAATTATTTAAAAGGAACACTAATTGAATCTAATGCCATTCTTTCTGAATTCAACAAATACAAAATAAATGCAGAATTGATTTCAGGCGAAAATGCTGTTGAAGAATCTTTTAAATCAATTTCAGGAAAATCTCCGAAAATCATACATATTGCAACTCATGGTTTTTATTTTGCAGATAATAAAAAAGATGAAAACAAAACTTCTAACAATCCGCTTAACAGGTCGGGACTTATAATGGCAGGGGCAAATAGAGTTTGGGAAGGAGAAAAATCTTTAGATGGAATCGACGATGGAATTTTAACAGCTTATGAAGTTTCATTACTTGATTTATCAAATACGAAATTAGTTGTACTTTCTGCTTGCGAAACTGGACTGGGAGATATTAAAGGAAGTGAAGGCGTTTATGGATTACAACGTGCATTTAAAATGGCAGGGGTTGATTATCTCATTACCACATTATGGGAAATTCGTGATGAGGTAACGGTGGAATTTATGAGTATTTTTTATCAGCAATGGCTCAAAGGAAAAGATATCCATTCAGCATTTAAATTCGCCCAAGACGAAATGCGTAAGAAATATGAAGCCAATTACTGGGCGGCATTTGTGTTGATGGAATAAAAACCTAAAAATTCAGCATTTTAATCCGATATTAATACTATATTTGGGACTTCGAACCTAAGAAATGACAAAGAATTTTCTTCTGAAAATACATTTTTGGCGCACCAAATATATTAATGACCAGGCTTTTCTGATAATTGCCAGCATTATTGTTGGTATTGTCGCTGGTTTGGCTGCTGTTTTACTAAAAACCAGTGTTCATTTGCTTCATCGAATTCCTGAATTATATCAAAAATATTTTGATTTTAACCTTTGGCTAATTTTCTTTCCAATATTTGGTATTATTCTCACAATAATAATCATAAAGTATTTATTAAGAGGTAAAATTGAAAAAGGCCTGGGTGCAATATTGTATGCCATTTCTAGAAAATCATCAAAAATTCATATTAGTAATACCTACTCCCATTTAATAACCAGTGGAATAACCGTTGGCTTAGGAGGATCGGCAGGATTAGAAGCTCCAATTGCCGTTACTGGATCAGCGATTGGATCAAATATTTCTAGTTTTTTCAATCTTGGACATAAGGAACGAACGCTCTTATTAGCTTGTGGAGCTGCAGCTGGAATTGCAGCCGTATTTAATAGCCCAATTGCTGGAGTTATTTTCGCTCTGGAAGTTTTGCTGGTGGAATTCTCAATTCCAGCTTTTATCCCGCTTTTAATTTCTGCAGCTTCGGGAACAATCATATCAAAATTACTTTATAAGGGCTCTATTTTCTATTTGATATCCAACGATTGGGTGATGAATGCAATTCCATTTTACATTGTGCTTGGAATTGTTTGTGGCTTGATTTCAGTTTATATGAAAAGAACAACGCTATCAATAGAAACCTTTTTCCATAATAAAAATCTGAAATTACTAAAAACCATTTCCGGATTAATTATTTTAGGTTTGCTAATTTTCCTTCTGCCACCCTTATTTGGCGAAGGCTATTCTTCAATTGAAAGTCTTTTAAAAGGCAATTTTTCTGAAATATTAAATTTCAGCATATTTGAATCATTTAAAAATAATGCATGGTTCATATTGGCTTTTGTAGTTGCTATCATTTTTTTAAAGGTAATTGCAACAGCATTGACCATTGGCTCAGGTGGAAATGGAGGGATTTTTGCACCTTCACTTTTTACTGGTGCTTTCACCGGATTTGGATTATCTTATTTCGTAAACACAACTGGAATTAGTCATTTATATATCACAAATTTTATTGTTGTTGGAATGGCAGGTGTTTTAAGTGGAGTTGTTCATGCGCCCATGACAGCAATATTCTTAATTGCTGAAATTACTGGAGGTTATTCTCTTTTTGTTCCTTTAATGATTGTTTCTGCTTTGTCATTTTTCATTACCAGAATATTTGAACCACATTCAATTTATACAAAAAGATTGGCAATGCAAGGTCAACTCCTTTCAGATGACAAAGACAATAACGTATTATTAACATTGAATCTTACAGATTTAATTGAAAAAGATTTTGTTGTTCTTAAATCAAACGACCATTTACAAGAATTGATTGATGCATTTTCAAAAAGCAAAAGGACTATTTTTCCTGTCGTGAATGAGAATATGGATTTTGAAGGGGTTATTTATCTTGATAAAGTAAAAAACCTTCTATTTAAAACTGAACTTTACAATAAATTTGTTATTTCTGAACTTACAGAAAAAATATCTACCATTGATATTTCTGAAAATATGGGAACCGTGATGAGTAAATTTGAAAAATCGAATTTGTGGAATATTCCAATTTTAGAAGGGAATCAATATATTGGATTTATTTCAAGATCAAATATTTTAACTTATTATCGCAGAACATTAAAAAAATCGTCATCTTTTTTTTAATTTTGTTTCGCAAAACAAAAAATGATTTGGCATAATATTTGAAAATCCGTGCCAATTTAAATACAAGATTTATTCATTTAATTTACTCTATTATGAAAAAACTAATTTTTACTTTTACTTTAATTCTCGCTTCAGTTGCAGTATTTTCTCAAGGAAAAAACGATGAAAACCCTAAACACACTAATTTTTACAAAAATCCAGAGCAAATTAAAACGGGTGATGTAACAGTTTCTTTTGACAATATCGTTTCGAAAAAAGATTTTGTTAAACTTAAAATAAAAATCACCAACAATACCTCTGATTACATTATTTTCAAACCTGCTGAGTGCGTTTTTGTTTATGAAGCCGGAGAATTTAAACCCGTTTCAAATTCATTAAAAGTATGGAATAAAGACAATTTAATTATAAAACCTAATGATAATGCATCAACTGTAATTGAAACAAAAGGAGGAACCAATTTCCACAAAGATGCTTTTTCAATGAAATTAAATGGATTTTATAAAGTTCCCGCTAATGGGGAAGTTCAAACTTGTCCAAACTTTCAATTGCCTGCAAGTACCAACAATTTCGAACCAGGAAATTTCAAATGTATCATGACCGGCATCAGCAAAGAAACTCAACAAACCCAGGTAAGATTTAGCTGCACCTACAATGGTGAAGACATAGGAATAATCGAACCTTCAAAACCTGTGATAAAGATTGAAAAAGGACAAGAGTTTGCCAACACTTATGCAAAAGCAAAACCTGCAATTTTAGCAAAAGGAGAAGATGATAAATTCACTCTTTATTTTGAAGTTCCTGCAAGCGTTGTTGATATGCAATTTGCCACCATGTGGGTGGTTTGGAAAAATACTTTTATGGAGTCAATTCCAAAGGCATTAACAATTCCAAATGTAAATTTTTCGGTGGATGCGGGCATGACTGATGCAAAAAACAAATAAACATTTTAAAATTCAATAAAAAAGCCTGAGATAAAAAATATCTCAGGCTTTTTTATTTGTAAAATTTCTTATCCCCCACTCATTAAATGAAGTACAATAACGTCATCGCCCTCCTTAATAAATGTTGTTTCATATTGATCATTTTTTATTAATTGATTATTGACTTTTATGACTAACATTTTGAACGAATACTTTTTATAATTTAAAAGTTCTCGAATAGAAATTTCCTCCTTTTCAAAAATTTCTTCGGGTAAATGATTTAAAATTATTTTCATTTTTTTATTATTTTTTTAATAAAATCTCCAACACCTCATTTGCTTGCATATTGGCAACCATGCAAACTCGGGGCGACAACGGAGGAAGTTCTTCACTTACTTCTGTTGTTTCATCACCACAAATAATCAATTTTTCGATCCTCCGTGATTTAATGACATTGCTATTCCCAATTCCCGCGAGCCCAATTCCCGAAACAATCCATTTGTCAGGCATTTCGGCCAAAACCGTTTCAATGATCATTTTTTTCATTTCTGCCAAATCAAAAGCCTCAACAATAACATCGCAATCTTTAAAAAGTTCCAATATTGATTCTGGACTTAGCTTGATATCATGAGCTTCAACTTTAATTTTCTCATCAATTCTTTGGATATTTTCTTTTAAAGCAAAAGCTTTTTTTAATCCAATTTGATCATGAAAAAAATATTGCCTATTGAGATTTCCTTCAACAATCACATCAAAATCAGCAATAATAAGTTTTCCAAGCCCAACCCTGGCTAGAGAGATCGCACAATTTGATCCCAAACCACCACATCCTGCGATTCCAACAGTTTTTCCCGAAAGCTGAATTCTATAATCTTTCATTGATATTTTTTCCAAAACAATGTTCAAAATTAAAACAATTTTAATATAAAACTAGAAACTTCCGGCAAAATTTATACCTTTGCTCCATAGGATTTAGTTTCTCAAAATCAACAAATACGGATAAAAACGCAGATGGAAAGCGAAATTGAAATAAAAAAAACTATTGACCTCGAAAATGTAATTAAGGCAAAAAATCCAAATTTACTTCGAGTATTACCTGGGTTTTTGATACGATATTTAAAAAGAGTTATTCATCAAGATGAAGTAAATGCTGCCATTTCAAGAAACGTTGACAAATATGGTTTGGATTTTGTTTATGCAATACTTGAAGAATTTAAAGTAAACGTAAAAGTAATTAACGAGGAAAATATACCAGATGAAGGCAGGTATATCATTGCCGCCAATCATCCTCTTGGTGGCCTTGACGGAATGGCATTAATTAGCTTGGTTGGACGAAAAAGGAAAGACATTATTTTTCCGGTGAATGATATTTTAATGAATTTAAAAAACCTGGCTCCACTTTTTATTCCGATAAATAAACATGGCAGAAATACTGAAAACATAGCACTTTTTGAAAAAACCTTCGCTTCAGATAATATGATTTTATATTTTCCTGCAGGCCTTTGTTCTCGGAAACAAAAGCATGGAAAAATTCTAGATTTAGAATGGAAGAAAACATTTATCAGCAGAGCAAAACAATACAAAAGAGATGTTTTACCAGTTCATATCAATGGCAAAAACTCAAATTTCTTTTACAATCTTTCTTATTTGAGAAAATTATTTGGAGTAAAAGCAAATATTGAAATGCTCTACCTTGTTGATGAAATGTATAAACAACGAGGCAAAGACATTATCATTACTTTTGGCAAACCAATTTCATTCGAAACCTTTGATAAAAGAATTAATGATAATAAATGGGCAAGCAAACTAAAAGATTATGTTTATTCTTTAGGTATGGGAAATAAAGAAAACTTTAAATTTTAAATTGTTATTATGCAACAAATAATATTACCAGTGCACAAAAGCCTTATTATTAAAGAGCTAAAAAGCGAACGATTTGTAAGGAAGACAAATTATGGTAATAATGAAATATACATCATCAATGCTCACAATTCACCGAATGTTATGCGTGAAATTGGGAGGTTAAGGGAACTCACGTTTAGATATGCAGGAGGTGGAACAGGAAAAGATGTTGATATTGACAGCTATGATACCAATCCGATTCCCTATGAACAGTTGATTGTATGGAGCCCTACCGATCAAGAAATAGTTGGTGGATATCGTTTCATTAAGTGCAAATCATTGATTTTAAAAGAAAAAAAGGAAATTGATTTAGTAACGACCCATTTATTCAAATTCTCTGATAAATTTATTTCAGATTTCTTACCTTACACCATAGAATTGGGTCGTTCATTTGTTCAACCAAATTATCAGCCATCTTCAACCAATAGAAACGGTCTTTTTTCTCTCGACAATATTTGGGATGGATTAGGGGCTTTAACAATGGACAATCCAGATATTCAGTATTTCTTTGGTAAAGTCACGATGTATTTAAGTTTCAACCAAAAAGCTCGTGATCTGATATTATTTTTCATGCATAAATTTTTCCCCGACAGGGAAAAACTGGTTTTTCCGCACAATCCACTTTCAATAAATAGCGATTTAAAAGAATTAGATGATCTGTTTTGCGGGAATAACTATCAGGAAAATTATAAAATTCTGAATTCTCATGTCAGAAATTTAAATGAGAACATTCCACCACTCGTAAATACTTACATGAATATCTCTCCAAGTATGAGAACTTTTGGAACTTCGTTAAATGATTCTTTTGGGCAAGTTGAAGAAACTGGAATTTTGGTAACCATTAAAGACATTTACGAATCAAAAAAAGAGCGGCATTTACTTAGTTATAAAAAAATATAATTATCATGTTTTTAAACTCTGTGTCCCATTATTTGCCAGAAACATATATCCCAAACTCACATTTTATAGAGAAATTAGGAGTTTCGGATGAATGGATTGTAAAAAGATCCGGAATAAAAACTAGGACAAAGGCCAGCAAATTTGAAAACACCAATACAATGGGACTTGAAGCTGTAAATACTTCTATTCCTTCCTTACCCTACAAAATTGAAGAAATTGATTTAATAATAAGCGCAACCTATACGCCATATGATACTATTGGAACTTTAGCTCATTTTATTCAAGGTCATTACAATATTTCAAATGCAATTTGTTTCTCAATAACTTCAGCATGCTCCTCTTTTATTAATGCAGCCGAAATTGTAGAGGCTTTTTTCCAGAATGGAAAAGCATCAAAAGCATTAATAATAACTGCAGAACACAATAGCATTTATAATAATGAAGATGATAAACAATCAGGTTATTTATGGGGAGATGGTGCAGCAGCTACTTTTTTTTCAAAGGAAAAATATTCAGAAAAGGATTTTGAAATAATCGACATTCATTCTGAAGGTCTTGGCAATATAGGAAAAGGAGTTGATGGCGTTTCATTAAGACCCAATGAAGGCGGAATGAAAATGCCTTACGGAAAAGATGTTTTTTTACATGCCAGTAAATATATGTTAAAAGAGGCAACAGAAATATTGATAAAAAATAATTTAACGTTAAACGATTTAAATTACCTTATTCCTCACCAAGCAAACATTAGAATCATTAATAATGTGGCTGAGAATATGGGTTTATCTGAGAATCAAGTTCTTTTAAACATTACGGAAATTGGAAATACAGGCTGTGCAAGTTCGGTAATTGCTTTTTCGCAAAACATAAAAAAATTTAAATCAAACGATAAATTATTATTTAGCGTTTTTGGTGGCGGATATTCAAGTGGATCAATGTTGTTGAAGAAAATTTAAACCTTAAAAATGAAAATTACCAATTCTGAGTTTTTGATGAGCAATAAAGACATAGAAAGATGTCCAAAACCCAATTTACCTGAATATGCTTTTATTGGCAGATCAAATGTTGGCAAATCGTCATTAATAAATATGCTTTGTAATAAGAAGAATTTAGCAAAAACCTCTAGTACTCCTGGAAAAACCCAATTAATTAATCATTTTATTATTGACAATATCTGGTATTTAGTAGATTTACCAGGTTATGGTTATGCAAGAAATTCAAAATCAAATATAAAAAATTGGGAAACCATGATTGTTTCCTATTTAACGGATCGTGAAAATTTGCTTTGTACTTTTGTTTTAATTGATTCGAGAATACCACCACAGTTAATCGATTTAGAATTCATGGAATGGATGGCAGAAAATGAATTGCCATTCTGTATCGTATTTACAAAAACTGATAAACTAAAAGCAACAGAACTGAAAAAGAATCTAGATTTTTACAATAGAAAATTATCCGAAAATTGGGATGCATTACCAATAATGTTCATCTCATCTGCAACAAAAAGTTTAGGAAAAACCGAAATATTGCAGTTTATTAGCGATACAAATAAACTTTTTACCGTGGAAACCCTTTAGATTTAATTAAACCTATTAAAAAAAACATAACAAATTAACCTCCTGCTACTTAAATTTATTCTTAGATTAAAAAGCATTTTTCCCAATTGAATTATCAAAATTTTGTTGCAGAAAAATAAAAAAATTTTGTTATTTATAAACATTTTAACATAAATTTGTAATGCTCTATAAATTAATCAATTTTAATAAATATAACTCTTTATGAAAAAATTATTATTACTAACCCTCATGTCTGTATTAAGTCTTTTTGCATTCTCGCAAACTGCTGTGTATCACGAAAACTTTGAAGTTCCGACAGCTGGCGACAGCGTTGTTTCAACTGGAACTCCAATATGGGCGTTAAACACCACTTATTTCCATAGTGGGGTTCAGAGTTTCAAAACTCAAGTTGGCCCAGCTAATGCTGACACAAGTTGGTTAACAACCAATTCTTTTAGCACCCTTGGAAATTCAAATGTAATATTAAGTTTTTGGCATATATGCAAAATTGAATTCTTTGATTTTGCAATTGTACAAGTTTCAAATGATAACGGATTAACATGGAATAAATTAACAGCAACACAGAAAATTGGTGACACTTCAAATTTTGCTGCTCAAGGCAGTAGATTTTGCTCTGCGACTTACGGAATATGGGCTTCTGCAAATCCCACAGCAACACCTACAAATTCTTGGTGGCGATTTGAATCATTTGATTTATCAACTTTTGCTGCAAATGCAAGTCAAGTAAAGATTCGTTTTAAACTTTACAATGGTGCTGGTGGTGTAATTGGACCTAATTCTAATTATGGTTGGGTTATTGATGACATCAAAGTAAATGCAGCTGCATCGGAATTAATCCCTCCAACAATCACATACGTAAATCCACTATACTTAGGTTCTGTGTATAGCTTAGGACCATTTACAATAAAAGCAAAAATTGCAGATGCTTCTGGAATTCAATCAGGCAAATTATTTTATAAAATAAATTCTGGATTGCTTGATTCAATTTTAATGACAACTTTCAATGTTGATACAATGCAAGCTATTGTTCCGGTTGTAGCAGATTTAGATACAGTAAAATATTATATCCGAGCTATTGATAATTCCCCTGCTCACAATATGGCGCTAAATCCCACAACTGGATTTAGAACTTTTGTTGCCAGCAGCGGAATCCATTTCCCTTATGTTGATAATTTAGAAGGTGCCAGCAGTATTTGGACTGCAAGCACAACATCTCCAGGGACCAATTGGGAGCTTGGAACACCAACTTATGGCACAACAAACTCTGCTCATTCTCCTGTAAAAGCTTGGGATGTAAACTTAACTACAGTTTATACCTCAAATGCAAATTGTTCACTGACATCTAGTGTTTTTGATTTTTCATCAGCTGTAAATGCGAAATTGTCTTTTTGGATTAATTACAATGTTGAATCAAACTGGGATGGGACCAGAATTGACTATACAACAAATGGCACAACTTGGCAAGTTCTTGGTTCGGTTGGAGATCCAAACGCAGTAAACTGGTATAATATTGCCTCAATAAATTCAAGTTCATTAGCAGGATGGACAGGAAGTTCAAATGGGTGGATAAAAGCTGAATATACATTAACTCAATTGAATAACATAGTTGGTCCTGTTCAATTTAGATTTGTCTTTGACTCTGATGGATCTGGTGAAGTAGCTGGCGCATCGATAGATGATATTTCTATAACATTGCCAAGTCCACAAGATGCCGGAGTAACTGCCGTTTTACAACCAGATGCAAATACTTGCGCAGCATCTGGAAACAGTTCAGTTCAAGTTGTATTGAAAAATTTTGGAACTGGCAATGTTGTTGGTCCATTCAATATTGCTTATAAAGTTGATGGCGGAGCTCCAGTAATTGAATCCTATATTGGTACAATTATTCCTGCAACAATCGATACATTTACTTTTGCAACTCCAGCTAATTTAACAGCAGGAGCTCATATTTTAAAATGTTATACTATTTTGCCTTCAGATGGACTAGGTCTCAACGACACAACAACTATAACAGTTAATGCTTATGCTCCTCTAGCTTTGCCTTATATTAATCCTTTAGATGCACCAATAAATCTTGCTGATTTTTGTGTTTCTACAGGAGCTCAAGGTAGAGTTCAGCAAAATGCAGCTGCATTAAACACTGGTGCAGGTGGAATTATTATGGATGCTACCACCTATACTGGTTGGACAATCACTCCTGACACAATTTTTGGATCCCCCAGTTATGTTTGGGACCCAACTGTTAACTCTTCACATTTAGCAAATGCAAAATTGATTGTAAATTCTGCAACATATTCAAATCTTATTTTAAAATTTGACATGAAAATGCTTTATTTATATAGTAATAACTACACAAACTTTAGAGTCCTTGTAAACGGAACTCAAATTACACCGCACTTTATGCCAAATGGCGTTGCTTCAGATTATACTACCTATGAATATTCCTTAGCCCCATTCTTACCTGCAGCAAGTTTAAATATTGAATTCCAATCAAAAGTTGAATATCCCTATAATTACTCTTCACCTAATGGAAATGGAATCTTTCTTGATAACGTAAAAATTTACGAACCACCAACACAAGAAGCAGCAGTAACAGCAATGTCTTCGCCAAATGGCGGGTGTGGCCTTGGGAATGAAATAGTAAAAATCTCAATTAAAAATACTGGATCAGATACAATAAATGGAGGATTAACTGCAACTTACAAAATTCTTGGAGGTGCAACTATCACCCCAGAAAACATAACTGCAACCATCCTTCCTAATCAAATTTATGAATATACTTTTGCAACTCCTGCAAATTTAGGTGTAACAACAACTGATTCAACATTTGGAATTAAAGCGTGGGTTAACTTAGTTGGTGATCCTCTTCAGTATAATGACTCTATTCAAAAAAGCATTTATTCTGGTCACACACCTATTGCTCCTATTTCTTCTAATACTACTATTCCTTATGGAACAACTGCAACATTAACTGCAACAGCAGCGGATACCGTATTTTGGTACAATTCACCAACTTCAACAAACCAATTAGCAGTTGGTTCAACTTATACTTCTCCATATCTTTATGCAAATACAGTTTATTATGCTGAAGCATCTATATTTACTCCAGGAGTTAATACTATAATTGGAACTGGTACTGCCGCTCAGTATTATGTTCCTTGCAATGGATGGTACAATTACAGCTGGGGTGCAATGCTATATACTGCAAGTGAATTGAACTTTACTGGAAGTATTGATACAATTGCCTTCTATGTTAGCAATGCTGCAACCTTGGCAATGTTAAACCAAAGCATTTATATGCTCGAAACCACCGATGCAAGTTTTGCCAATGCGAATAAACCTGATCCAACCACAATGACTCAAGTGTTTACTGGAAATATTAATTGGACTGGACCAGGTTGGTTTAAGATAGCACTTCAAACTCCATTTAATCATTCTGGCAGCAATAACCTAATGGTATATTGGGAAAATTTTGATGGTTCCTATGCAAGTGGGTATCCGAATTTCAATGCATCAACAACCACAGGCAATCTTGCTAAACATAATTACTCTGATGCAGGATTCCCAACAACCGCAGGATCTCTAACAACAAGTCGCGCAAACATTCTCCTTATTCATACGGCAAAAGGATGCTCAAGTACAAGAGTTGCTGATACTGTTTTTATTACTGGTTTTCCTGCTTTAGATGCTGGAGTAAAATCATTCGTAACTCCAATATCTACAATAAATTTAACTAATGCTGAAGTTGTTTCTGTTAAAATTATGAATTTTGGAACAAGTCCAATCAGTAATTTCCCTGTAAGCTATAAAATAAATGGCTTGCCTGCTGTTACAGAAACTGTTACTTCAACTATTAATTCAGGAGATTCATTAGTTTATGCTTTCGCAGCAACAGCTGATTTCTCAGTAATTGGTAATTATAATTGTACCGCTTATACTTCATTAGTCGGTGATAATATATTTCCAAATGATACCATACATTCAATTATCACTAATCAAGATTACTGTGCTTCAGCAGCGTTGTATACTTATGATGATGATATTACCAATGTTACTTTTGCTGGAATCAACAATACTTCAATAGCTCCTTTTACCGCTACCTACACAGATTATACATCATTACCAGCTGGAAATGTTTCACCAGGAGGAAGTTATCCTATTTCAATTAATGTTATGACTTATTCTGGTTATCTTGAAGTTTACATAGATTACAACAGAGATGGTGTTTTCACTGAACCTGGTGAAGTAGCATTTGGATCAGCTTATTCTGGAACCCAAACCTTAACAGGAACAATAGATGTTCCAGTTTCTACATTGGTTGGCTCAACAAGAATGAGAATTGTTCAAGTTGAAAGTGGAACTGCAGCTTCAGTTGTTCCTTGTGGCACATACAACTATGGAGAAACAGAGGATTACAAAATAAATGTATTCCCTATGATTCCTAATGATGCTGGAGTTACTTCTATCTTAAATCCGACTTCAACAGAAGGACAAGGTAGTTCAATTCCTGTAACAGTTGTTGTAAAAAACTTTGGAACAGATCCAATTACTGCAATGGATATTAATTATACAGTAAATGGCGGAACAGCAGTTGTATACAATTGGACAGGAAATTTAGCTCCAGCTGCAATTGATACCGTTATTTTGTCAAACATTACAGTTGGTGCTGGTAATAATACGATTTGTGCTTACACTGTTCTTGTTGGAGACTCTAACCAATTGAATGATCAAATGTGTAAGGCATTCTTTGGAATTCCAACAGTACCTCTTTCATACTTTGATAATTTCGACGGTGGAAGTTCATTATGGTATGAAGCTTCAGCTTCTCCTGGAAGTAATTGGCAAAATGGGGTTCCTAACTATGGTGTAACAAATTCTGCTCACTCCGCACCAAATGCGTGGGATGTTAATTTAACATCTGGTTATGGATCATCTGCAAATACAGTGTTGTATTCTCCAATGTTCCAATTTAATAATTATAACAACGTTAAACTTTCTTTCTGGAGAAATCACTATACGGAAGCAGCTTATGATGGAACTCGTTTAGAATATACCATGGATGGTGGAGCAACCTGGCTTGTTTTAGGCTCAATGGGAGATCCCAATGCCGTTAATTGGTACACTATTGCATCGATATATTCAAGTTCATTACCAGCATGGTCTGGAGCTTCATCTGGTTGGGTTAAATCAGAATATTCTTTAGTTCCAATGAATGGTTATACAGGATTGGTTCAATTTAGATTTGTTTTTACTTCGGATCCATCAGTTGAATATGATGGATTCTCAATTGATGATTTCACTTTGGCTAAGCCATTCGAAATTGATGGAGGCGTTTCAGCGTTTATCACTCCAAATCCACCTGTAGTTTCTGGATCAACTGCAAATGTTACCGTAAGTATTACCAATTATGGATTGGATACTTTAACATCTATTCCTTTAAAATACCGAATTAATAATGGCACTCCAGTTTCAGAAAATTGGAATGGAACATTATTGCCTGGAAATAGTGTATCACATCTATTCTCAACTCCATTTGCTATTCCAGCAACAAATTTCACTTTGGAATCTTATACAGATATTTTATTAGATAGTGTTCGTTATAATGATACAACCAAGTTTAATATGTATCCAGAACCTCCATCATCTGTTTATTATACAACAGATTTCGAGAGTCCAACTCCATTTACAACTCCTGGAACTTTGTGGCAACACGGAATCCCAACTTCTTCATTAATTAATACTGCTCATAGTCCTGATAGTTGCTGGAAAACAAGTTTAGCTGGAAACTATGGTAATTCCGTTACAGAATATCTTTATACTCAGAAATTCAATTTTTCTCAAACAACTGGAGCAATCATGAGATTCTGGCATTGGATTAACTCTGAAGCAGGAAAAGATGGTGGGAACGTTCAATATTCTACGAACAATGGAACAACATGGATAAATCTTGGCTATTATTCAGCAACAACACCTGATACAAATGGAACAAATTGGTATAATAATGCCACAGCAGCAATGGTTCCTTTATTCGATGGAACTTCAAGTGGATGGCAATATTCATCTTATAACTTACACCAATTTGACCACTTTGCCAGCCTTGTTCAGTTCAGATTTAAATTCTTCTCAGATGCCACTGGTGTAAATACTAATGGTTGGGCTATTGATGATTTCACTATAACTGTAGCAAAATTAGCAAAAGATGCCGGGGTTAAAGTTATCAATAATCCAACAAATGTTACTTATATTGGTGCACCTGTAACCGTTAATGTTAAAATAAAGAATTTTGGTCTAGATACATTAACTTCAATTCCTGTAACTTATAAAATAAATAATAACCCTGCTGTTAATGCAACATGGACTGGAACTTTATTACCTGATTCTACAGTTAATTATTCGTTTTCCACTCCATACAGTAGCCCTGCGATTCCTTACAATTTCGCCTCCTACTCAAAATTAACTCTGGATACTTACTTATTTAACGACACTACAAAACTTCATATTGTTCCTGTTTTAGCTCCTCTTGATGCGGGTGTTCCTCAAATCATCCAACCAGCAGGAACATCAAGTGCAGGAAGTCCAACAACTGTAATTATTAAAATTAAAAACTATGGTGCTGATACATTACATTCCATTCCTGTTCAGTATAAAGTAAATGCTTTTACTGCAGTTTCGGAAACTTGGACAGGTACTTTATTACCAGGAGATTCAGTAAACTATACATTTACTACTCCTTTTAATTCGCCAATAAGCACTTATGTTCTTTGTTCTAAAACAATTCTTCCTTCAGACGCCATTATTACTAATGATGAAAAATGTACAAACATTGCTGTAGGAATTGAAACTTTTGACAAAAACAGTTTATATCTAATGCAGAACATTCCTAATCCAACTAATGGAATTACATTAATTAACTACAATCTTCCTACTGAAGGAAAAGTTAATTTCAAAATCACCAATTTACTTGGACAGAATATTTATTCTTTCTCAAAAAATGAAATGATGGGTAATCACAAAGTTGAATTTAACACTTCTAATTTATCGAAAGGAATTTACTATTATAGCCTTCAGTTCAATGGAAAACTTTTGGTTAAGAAAATGGTAATCAACTAAAATAAATTAATTCTTCAAAAAAGGTCAATAAGAAAATTCTTATTGACCTTTTTTATTTACAAGCATAAACACCCTCTTTAATTAGGTAGAAATACGATTGTAGAAATATTAATTTCACCATAAATTTACTTCATTAATAAGTATTCAAAAGGAACAAAATTGTTCCCAGTTTGTTTATGGAAAATAATATTAAATTCCCATGAAAAAAATTTGGCAAATTTTTGCAATTTTTTTTATTTCTCTATTATGTTTATTCAATATAAAATCATTGAATGCTCAAATCCTTTTCACAAATAATGACGCTGTTATTTTTGCCAATGCAAATTCCACAATTTTGATAAATGGAAGCATTCAAAATGTAGGAGATTCCCTTTATAATAAAGGCAAAATTATCATAAGAGGAAATAACGGAACCAATGGAGATTTAATCAATAATGGTTTAATTTCTGGTAACGGAGAATATGAACTAACAGGAAATTGGATAAACAATGGAATATTCAATTCGTGTTTAAGCTCAGTAAAATTAAATTCAGTCTTTCCGGGAGAACAATTAATTAGCGGTAATACTATCACTAATTTTTATAAATTAACAACCGCTGGAATCACGAAAAAAAGAATGACCATCAATGCTTTTATTAAAAATTCACTTGATTTAACCGATAATGAATTGGCTGCCGATAGTTTTGTTTTACATGTTTTAAATCCAAATCTACAAGCAATATCCAGAACAACAGGGTTTATCAGCACACTAAATTCAGGAAAACTAGCAAGAACAACAGGAATCGCTGGACCCTATAATTTTCCATTGGGTTCGACAAATGGAGTTCCAAGATATAGGCCAGTAATTATAAAACCTGACAGCAATAATTTAAATGTATTTTCGGTTGGATTCATTAATCATAGTGCTGGCAGCGATGGTTATCTATTATCAGCAAACGACGCCTCAATCTGTTATGTTGATTCTAATTTTTACCATAAAATTATTCACAATTTGGGAACAGACTCAGCTGATGTCACAATTTTCTTCGACCCAACAGTTGATGGTGGAATTTGGAGTATGCTGGCAAACTGGAAAAATGCACCTTTCAATGAATGGCAAAATGTCGGCAACGTAAATACGATTTACACTCCAATTAATGGGTTCACTAAAGAAAAACAAGCAGATTTTAGCAGCGAACCATGGGTTTTAGC
>JACAAW010000064.1 GCA_013377115.1 Bacteroidota bacterium
GTCCAAGCAAGTGTGTAACCAATCCAGCCAGTAGTTTTTCCAACTTTTTTATTTACAAAAAACTCGGCACCATAAGACCAGCCATCGCCAAAAACAAAATTGTTATCTGTATTGTCTTTAATGTTATCTTCTGGTAATGCTCCCTCGCGAAATTCAATTTGGTTCTTCATGTCTTTGTAATAAATTTCAACGGAAGATTCCCATTTGTTTTTGGCAAAATTTCTAAAATAGCCTATAGAATATTGAGTCCCAAATTGGGGTTTAACGATATCAGAGCTTGGAACCCATATGTCAGTTGGTAATGAAACCGCTGTTACCGAAGCCAAATGAATGTATTGATAATTCTGAGTATAGGACGCTTTTAATGAAGATTTTGAATTGATATTGAATCTTACGGATAATCTTGGCTCTATATGTTGATAGAGTTTTACTTTTTCGTTTCTTGCATAATGCACAGTATCGTTAATTTGTCCCAAATTGTCTTTTAGAAATCTGTCGAAAGGTCCAACCTGTTCGAAAATTGTATAACGCAAACCGCCATTAATTTTAATATTTTCGGTCAAATCAAATTCATCATTAATATACGCTGCGCCATCGTGCGAGAATAGTTCTATGGTTTTTCCAAGATCAAAAGCAACATCGCCGGATTTTGCCGAAGCATTATTCGGAACAAAAGTGTGATAAATGTAGTTAATTCCAAATTTCACATTGTGACGAATAGATGGGAAATAGTTGAAGTCAAGTTTTCCATTCCAATCAGTTACTCCTGAATAAAGTTTAATTTCATAAGAACTTTGTGTGGCTGCAAATTCAAATTGGTAATTACTATAAATTAATGAAGTGTTTAAAAATAGTTTTTCATTGAAAAGATGATTCCAGCGCAAACATCCTGTGCCATTTCCCCATGAAATTGTATTGTTAAATGAAGAAGTCTTATCAATTAAACTAAAAACATCACGACCAAAATATCCACTTAAAAATACCCGATCCTTATCAGAAAAATGCCAGTTTAATTTGGCATTTAAATCGTAAAAATAATAACCTGAACTTTTAAATGGAGATGACTTATTAATAAATGGTTTTACTAAAACATCAATATAAGTTCGTCTTCCAGAAATAATAAATGAACTGGTGTCCTTTTTTATAGGTCCTTGAACAGTTAATCTTGAAGAAATAAGACCAATTCCGCCATCAGCATGGTAATCGCGATTATTTCCTTCTTTCATTGAAATGTCAAGCACAGAAGCCAATCTTCCTCCATAATTTGCTGGCATTCCTGCCTTTGTTAAACTAACATTTTTTACGGCATCTGCATTAAAAACCGAGAAAAATCCAAATAAATGCGAAGCATTGTAAACAACAGCCTCATCTAATAAAATTAAATTCTGGTCTGGTCCACCACCACGAACATAAAAGCCGCTGTTTCCTTCTCCGGCAGATTGCACACCGGGAGTAAGTTGAATCGTTTTTAGAATGTCGACTTCACCTAAGAATGCTGGTAGGGTTTTTATTTTTTCAACATCCAAAGTAACAGTTCCCATGCTGGAACTTTTGGTGTTTTTATCCTCTTTATCACCAGTAATAACAACTTCTTTTGTGGTAGTGACTTTCTCTGATAATGAAATGTTTTGTTTAATGTTTTTATCCAAGTTTATTTTCTGCGAAAAAAGGGTGTAACCAACATAAGTAACCACAAATTCATATTGTCCTTTATCAACTGTTATCGAAAAAAAACCGTATTGATTAGTGGTAGAACCTTTCATGGTTTCTTTTACATAAACATTGGCACCAATTAATGATTCACCAGTTTTACTATCTTTCACGTAGCCACTAATGGTAAATTTTTGTTGCGAAAAAACAGAAAAGGAACTTATAAAAATCAAAAGAAAAATGATGGTTTTTGAAATAGGGGGATATTTGCTCATAAAAAAATTATAATTTTTAAAGATGATTATATTGACGATAATCGTACCAACTTTTAATTGGTTAAAATTCAGCAAATTGTAAGACCTACTGTCTCTGTCAATTTGTCATCTTTTCACTTTCTATAACTAAAAATTCATGTTTCAAACTTAATGAAAATTTTGATAAAAATTCTATTAAATTTTTATCTTTGCAAAAATAAATCGGGGTGTGGCGCAGTTGGCTAGCGTACTTGCATGGGGTGCAAGGGGTCGGAAGTTCGAGTCTTCTCACCCCGACAGAATTTACACAGAAGTCGCTGATAATCAGTGGCTTCTTTTTTTTATGTACACCTTTTGTACAACCTTTTATATGAATTCCAATAGTTTGAATCCACTGTGGATTTGTAAAATGTTTTTTAAATTTGTGTTCAGAAATATTGACCCAATTTATCAATTAAAATTAAATTGTTTATGAAAAATTTAATAATGACTTTTTTATTCTTCAGTATTTTTTTCTCTATTTCAGCACAAACTAAAATATATAATGCAAATCCAGACGAAACAAAAGGTGATCAATTAGGCGTTATAATTGGAGACGAAATTTTTGTTACAGACAAAAATGGAGTTAAAGGCGAAAAAGTTGGCGAATATAAAGATGATGGGAAATTATATTCTTATTATAATTCTACTTACTCTTTAAATGATATTCTTATTGGATTCACTGATGTGATGTATACCTATACTGCAGAAACTTTTGAAATTTCAAAAGAAGGAGTTATCAAAAGTAGCGACGATTACAAAATTGTTGGATTTTCTGATAATATTGATCTTATTGGGTTAGGGGCGCTGTTGTTACTACAAATACATTTCGGATTGCGCGACTGATTTACGAAAATTAAATAATTTATTTTTATGTTCTTAGATTTCATATCTAAGAGGATTTAGGCACTTCATGTAAATAATAGAATAATTTCATAAAAATCCCTATTTTAATAAAAAAATTATTATTTTTGCAAGGAAACGTGAATAATCACTTAATTTTTATTTTATGAAAATTAATTACTATAATCTCTTATTATTATCTATCGGTATAGTTTTCCTTATTTCAAGTTGTAAGAAAAAGGAAACAACACCAACCTATTCTGATCCCGATACAAGTTTGGATATCCACTGGTCCTCAACTTTTGAAAGTGCAAAAAGTGTAAACGGACCTGTGTATGCTATTGCAGTTAATGGCTCTGATGTATTTGTTGGTGGAACTTTCACAATGGCTGGAACTATTACAACATCTTTCATCTCGAAATGGGATACTTTGCAAAAAAAATGGTTCTCTTTAAGCTCTGGTGTTAATGATGGCTCAAATGTAAAAGCCATTGCGGTCGATGGGCAATATGTTTATATCGGAGGAGCTTTTTCTAAAATTGGAGGCGTTACAGCAACAAATATAGCAAGGTGGGATACTGTTTCCAAAACTTTTTCTACCCTTGGCACTGGGGTTAATGGACCTGTTTCTTCAATTGCCGTAAATGGTGGAATTATTTATGTTGGAGGCTCGTTTGTAACAGCAGGAGGAATAACTGTAAATAATGTTGCCAAATACGATACAACTACAACAAATTGGACATCTTTAGGAGGCGGGATTAATGGTTCGGTTTCTTCATTGGCTTTCAGAGGAAATGGATTGTATGTGGGTGGATATTTTATCACTGCTGGTGACGTTGCAGCAAATAACGTTGGCAGATGGTATGGTAATAGTTGGACTGGTTTAGGAAATGCATCAGCAAATGGTGTTACCGGAGGAACTGTAATGGGTGTTACAACAAATGGAACTGAAGTTTATGTTGGTGGTAATTTTAGTAATGCTGGCGGAAAACCTGCTGATTTGGTTGCCCAATGGACAGGTAGTGGCTGGGCTTCAATGCCTTCAAGTGGTGATGGTTTAGGTGGTGATGGTTTTTCTTCTTGTGTTAATGCAATTACCATGTATGGAACCAGCGTTTATGTTGGAGGATCTATAGTTGCTGCTGGAAATGTAAAAACAAATAATATTGCTAAATGGGATGGAGGTTGGTTTGTCCTTGGTAGTGGCGCCTCTGATGGTGCTGTTAGAGCGCTCTCATCAAATGGAACTGATTTATGGGTTGGTGGAGATTTTAAAACTATGGGTGGTAAACAGTCTTGTTATATCGCACATTGGAAATAAAATTCTAAATAATAAAAAAAAAGCTATCCTTTTGGATAGCTTTTTTTTGCAATATATTCAGGGTTTAACACCTATAAAAAACAAGTTTATTCACTCTTTTTTTTAGGAACGAAATATTACATTTTTGTATTGTAATTAACGTTCTTTGAAAAATAACAAATAAAAGCCTTGACCTCTTCACGAAAAACATATATATTCGCTAATTAAAATTAAATATTTGTTTTATGAATGCAATTGAATATAAAGAAGCGGAGAAGATTAGAGAGGCTTTGGCAGAAAAAGGTTGGAGCGAAATAAAATCAAATGATTCCTGGCAGATTTTTAAAATTATGTCGGAATTTGTAGAAGGATTTGAAAAGCTATCAGTAATTGGGCCTTGTGTTACTATTTTTGGCTCAGCTCGTACCGAATCAGATAATTTTTATTACAAACTTGCTGAAGAAACTGCTGAAAAACTTACAGCGCATGGATACGGAATTATTACCGGCGGTGGTCCAGGAATTATGGAAGCAGGAAACAAAGGTGCAAAAAAAGCTGGCGGAAAATCAGTAGGTTTGAATATTAACTTACCTTTCGAACAGTCCTCCAACCCATATATTGATCACGACAAATTGGTTTCTTTCCATTATTTCTTTGTTCGCAAAGTTATGTTTATGAAATATTCCCAAGGATTTGTTGTATTGCCAGGTGGATTTGGCACTTTAGATGAAATGTTTGAAGCCATAACACTTATTCAAACTCAAAAAATTGCAAAATTTCCAATTGTTTTAGTTGGAAAAAGTTATTGGGATGGACTAGTGGATTGGATTAGAGCCAGAATGTTAGAAGAAAAAAATATCAGTGAAAATGATATGAATTTATTTAAAGTTGTTGATAGCGCGGATGAGGCTGTAAAACATATTGACGACTTTTATAAAAAATACTCATTAAAACCAAATTTCTAAAAGATAGAAAGTAAAATGTAGAAAATACATCAAGCCTGCTGTCTTTAGAAAATAAAGACATGAAAGGTAGGATGTCATGAAAAATAAACTTTTACTTGTAATAGTTGTATTGTTTTCAATGCAATTAAATGCTTTTTCTCAATTCGATGAATCTCAATTGAGACCTAAAAAGGATTCAAACTATAAACTCTATAAATATCCCTCCATTGGTATTAACTATGGAACTCTTAGTTTTTTCGGAGATATCGGTGAAGAAACAAGTAAATTAAATGTATTTGGAAAATTCAATAAAGCATTTAAAGTAAGTGCAAATAAGCGTTTTGGTGATATGTTTGGCGTTTCTGCTGATGCCATGTTTGGTTCTCTTTCTCAAACCGATAATAGAGCCGATCGTCATCTTAATTTTTATACCAAAGTCCAGCAATATTCATTGAATTTTGATTTTTATTTCGACAATGATAAAATTATTTCCAAATCTTCCAACTTTTCACCTTTTGTTTCAATTGGGCTTGGATTTCTTTATTTCAATCCAAAGTCGGATTTACTGGATGCAAATGGAAATGCATACCATTATTGGAATGATGGATCAATAAGAAGTCAAGATTTTAATCCCGAATTCCCTGAACTTGGTGATGTTTTAGTACGAGATTATTCTTTTGAAACATCCTTGGATCCAAATAATACCTATCAGCATACTTCTCTTGTTATTCCTGTTAAAGCTGGTGTAAATTATAAGTTTTCGGATGCTTTTGAAGCTGGACTATGTGTTTCTTATGTGTTCACTCAAACTGATAATATAGATAATCTCGGCTACGGAAATAATAAATTTGCATTTTTCAGCGGGCATAATGATAGTTATTTGGAAACGTCTTTGTCTATTCGTTATAATATTGGAGGGAAATTGATAAGTCGTGGTGATGAAGCTCGCTATAATGGTGTTGATTTTGCTGGATTGGTTAACGAGGATTCTGATTTTGATGGTGTCGTCGATATGGATGATGAATGTCCTGGAACACCAGCAGGAGTTTTGGTGGACGAATGGGGTTGTCCTTACGATGATGACGATGATGGAGTTCCCAATTATATTGATAAAGAAATCAATACAATTGCTGGAGTGGACGTTGATGATTTTGGCGTTGCAATTACACCAGAATGGATAGAAGCAAAATATATCAGAGACTCTTTAATTATGTCAGGTGTTATAGTTTTAAATAAGGATACTTCAATCTTTAGAAATGTTAGTTATTCAAAAACAGTTACCAGTGTTCCAAAATATAGAAAAGGGATAATTCCTGTGAATAAGGAAAAAATTATGATTGCAAAAAATGATGCAAACCAAAATTTAGAAATTACTAAAAATAATGTTGTTGATGAAAAGATTGCAAAAAATACTGTTCCCGTTAAAAAGCATTATACATCTAAAGTTGATTCTATTTACTATTCAACCCATCCTGATGAGAATATTTCAAATGAAGTAATTTTAAGTAATAATTCAATTATTAAAGACAAGAATAAGATTCTTATTGGTGAAAATTCTAATAATAAAATAATTGTTAATAGTACTGACAATAATAATGAAAACTCAAATACCAATAAGCTGGTTGCAAATACCAGCAATAATTTTATTCCAATTAATAATAATGTTGGTATTATTGAGAAGCCAAAGAAGAATTATAAACCAGATTTTATCGGTTCTACTGAGAAGTTGGAAGGTGTGGTTTTTAGAATCCAAATTGGTTCCAGCAATAAATCCACAAAAGAAAACTACTATATAAGGAAATTTAAAATTTCGGACAGTATTTATATTGATTATTTTAATGATCTGTACAAATATTCAATTGGAACTTTTAAAACTTATGAAGAAGCTGATGCCTATAAAAAAGGATTGAAATTAAAATCAAAACTCGAAATTTTCATCATTGCTTTTAATAATGGACAACGAATTTCAGTTAAAGATGCGAAATTAATTAAGCAATAGTAGATCTCTTTGATTAAAATAAAATTCCTTTTTTCAATTTAAAGTCAGTTGCAAATCAAAATTATGAATTGTCTGGTTTGTTTGATTATTAAAAACTATTCTTTACTCCAATTTATATATTTTATAATGAAGAAAATCAGATTGAAAAATCAAACAGATTTTTCGATAAATCTTGCCTAATGTATTTATTGAAATGGTTTATTATATGATATTCTTGATTGAAAATGTTTGATGAGCTCTTTTAAATATGTGTTTTGCTTAAAAATAGATTGAAAAGCCTAGTTAATTCAGGCTTAATTGCTCATGACAAATTTTTTTAATTTCTCCAAATTTGTATAAAACAAACACAAATTTTAACACCATGAAAAAGTCAATTATTTTCTTCACCATTTTCTCAGTTTGTTCAATCTCTTTTGCTCAAAGAGCTGAAAAAATATTAAAAAAAGCAATGGTTCAAAATTTAAAGGGTTACTATAGCAATTCATCCAAATATTGTGAAAAAGCAATCTCTAAAGATCCAACCTTGGTAGGTTCTTATTTTCTCCTGGCAAAAAATATGGATGCTTTGCATAATAAAATCGCAGCATTTAAAGCAAAAGAATTGGGATTGATTATCACTGCTCAAAATACTAAAGTTTTTCTTGAACAAGCAAATAATACTATTTTTACTCCTATGAATAAAAAAAATGAATTTGCAGATGAAAATAAAATAGAGAAAAGAACTAAAAAGCCTAAATACTTTGATGATGACGATGATGAAAATTGTCATCCATTATTTGGAAATGCATTTGTAACGATTTTAAATTGAGTGAAACAGGAGTTCTAACTAGTTGTCAATGTTAATTCCAGCTTTCTTTGAGATAAATTTGATGCGAAGTTTTCCACCTAAATGAGTTGATTCAGATAAAGTGGTTGCGATTTCCCTGATTAGAGATAGGTTAATTTTCCCAGGTTTCAATTCCTTTAGATCATTTGCAGAAATTTTAATTTCATTAGCTCCAATAATATTTGTTGAAATAGATTTATTGAAAGCTTTATTATCTTCAATACTTAAATATACCGTTTCATTATTTTCAATTGGTTTTCCTTTCCATGAAATTGTAAAACCGTCTTTTAGAGAAACTTTTTCGGGCAATTGATCGAACTCAATTGGGGATATTGATGCTTTATTGGTATAGATTTTCTTTTCATTATCTGTATAAACAAACTTAAATCCATCTTTAAATTCCACTTGTCGGTTTATTTCATAATAAGTACCTGTAAAAATGCTTTTTCCCATTGACATTGCTTCATCATTAAATGTGATATTTGCGGGCTGATTCAATATCAATGTCGTCCCAGCACTTCCTCCAAAGCGAAATGTAGCATCTGCTGACAATTCTTTCTCTCCGGAATTGTAGGAAATATTATATGATTGATAAATTTCAGATTGTTTTACGGCGTCAGAATTCGCAGTTTCATTCGAAACACACGATACTATAAACAATTGAATTGGAAATAGTAAGAATAATAGTTTAGATTTTTTCATAGGAGGTATGTTTTAGTTATCTCAAACATAAGGAAAAAATTAGGAAAAAGCAAGAGTTTCTTTTGCTAAAATTCATGAAATATTATCCGAATTTTTTGGCACATTAATTGGTTTTATCTTGACAAATAAATTTAATATAGGAGAACCAAGTTATGAAAAAACTCATCTTAACTCTCGCAATTGTTTTTAGCTTTATTGCTGTGAAGTCAAATAATAAACTTTCAGAGCTGAATCTAAAACTTTATGACAATGCAATTTTTAGCATTATGATTGACAATATTTCATACAATACCTATTCGAGTGTTATAAACGTTCCAAATTTAAAATCAGGAAATCACTTTCTAAAAGTATTCAGAAATATTCCAGCATTTTATAATCCTTATGCAAGTCAAATTAAAACCGTTTATGCTGGTTATGTGTTTATTCCAGCTGGCTATAAAATCAATGCCGTTATTGATAATTTATGTCGATATACCGAAATAAGCAAATTGCCAATTAAACATCATGTTGGTAACCATGGCAATAATTATTATATTTCAAATTATGAAGTTGACGAGGATGATTATTATGCAGCAAATTCCTATGGTACTTATAATTCCTGTATGAATGGAGCTAGTTTTATGCAGTTAAAATCTGTAATTAATAACAGTTCATTTGATAGTTCCAAACTTAAAATAGCGAAACAAGCCGTGTCCACAAATTTTGTAAGTTCAGAACAAGTAGCAGAACTTATGTCATTATTAAGTTTTGAAAGCTCTAAACTGGAATTGGCAAAATTTGCTCACAAAAACACAATAAATAAAAATAAATACTTTTTGGTTAACAATGAATTCAACTTCAGTAGCAGTATTGAAGAGCTTAATAAATTTATTGCCTGTGGTTATTAATTTACAAACTGATTTAAAAAAAGCTGGGTAACCAGCTTTTTTTTTGCAATATATTTCCCTTGTTTTCGTTTCATGTTTTTTGAGTTAATTCGAAATTTTAATATATATTTTGCTATTTTTACAGAAACTTATTTTTTATGGTCAAAAATTATTCTTCTCTTATTGCCAGCGAGTTAGGGATATTGTCAACTCAAGTTGAGAATACAATTAGTTTGTTGAATTCAGGTGCAACAATTCCTTTTATTGCCAGATATCGGAAGGAAGTTACTGGAAGCCTTGATGAAGTTGTGATTTTGAACATAAAAAATAGATTGGAGCAACTTAAAGAATTTGATAAACGTCGTGATGCGATTATCGAATCTTTAAAGGAACAGGGTAATTATTCTTCTGAACTTGAAAACCAATTAAATAACGCTACAGTAATTTCTGTTTTAGAAGATATTTATTTGCCATTTCGCCCCAAAAAGAAAACTCGAGCTAGTGTTGCAAAAGCAAAAGGTTTGGAGCCATTAGCGAAAATTATTTTTTCTCAAATTAATATTGATATTCTTACAAAAGCTAACGGTTTTGTGAGTGAAGAAAAAGGTGTTGAAAGTGTTGAAGATGCTCTTGCTGGAGCCAATGATATTATTGCCGAATGGATTAATGAAGATTTTCAGGCAAGGGCTAAAATTAGATATTTATTTAAACGAGAAGCCGTTATTACTTCCAAAGTGGCAAAAGGAAAAGAAAAGGAAGGCGAAAAATACGAAAGCTATTTTGCATGGGAAGAACCATTAATGAAATCCCCATCGCATCGAATTTTAGCGATGTTTCGAGGTGAAAATGAATCATTTTTAAAAATTAGCATTCATCCTCCTCAAGAAAAAGCAATTGAAGTTTTAGAAAGTCTCTTTGTAAAAGGATTTAACGATTGCACCAAGCAAGTTCGGTTAGCAATTGAAGATTCCTATAAAAGACTTTTAGCTCCATCAATGGAAAATGAAATTCGTCAACTTGTTAAAGAAAAAGCGGATGCTGATGCCATTAAAGTTTTTGTTGAAAATGTAACTCAACTTTTAATGGCTTCACCACTTGGACAAAAGACAGTTTTGGCAATTGATCCAGGATTTAGAACCGGTTGCAAAGTGGTTTGCCTTGATAAACAGGGGAAATTATTACACAATGAAACCATTTATCCTCATCCTCCTGCAAATGAAGTGAAGCAATCAATAAATAAAATTACAAGTTTAGTAAATGCCTATAAAATAGAAGCCATTGCCATTGGAAATGGAACTGCTGGCAGAGAAACAGAAAGATTTATTAAAAGTATTCGCTTCGAAAAGGATATTCTTGCAATAATGGTAAACGAAAGTGGCGCTTCTGTTTATTCAGCTTCGTCTGTGGCTCGTGAAGAATTTCCTGATTATGATGTTACTGTTAGAGGTGCTGTATCTATTGGACGAAGATTGATGGATCCGCTTGCTGAATTGGTGAAAATTGATCCAAAATCAATTGGAGTTGGGCAATACCAGCATGATGTTGATCAAAATGCCCTACAAAAAAGTTTGGAAAATGAGGTTTGCTCTTGCGTAAATGCCGTTGGTGTTGAAGTAAATACTGCAAGTAAGCAGCTTTTAACTCATGTTTCTGGATTGGGTCCTGTTCTGGCACAAAATATTATTGAATACCGAAATAAAAACGGAGCTTTTAAATCTCGCGTTGAATTAAAGAAGATTGCACGATTTGGTGACAAGGCTTTTGAACAAGCTGCCGGTTTTTTGAGAATTAGAGATGCCAAAAACCCTTTGGATTTCAGTTCTGTTCATCCTGAAAGTTATCCAATTGTCGAGAAAATGGCAAAGAAAATGAATTGCAAGGTTGAAGAATTGATTGAAAAGGATGAAATCAGAAATAAAATAAAAATTGAAGAATTTGTAACTGCTACTGCAGGAATCCCTACGCTTACGGATATCATGAAAGAACTGGCAAAGCCAGGAAGGGATCCAAGACAAAAATTTGATTTTTTCGAATTCGACAAAAATGTAAATTCCATAAAAGATTTAATTTTGGGGATGATATTGCCTGGAATTATTACCAATATTACAGCTTTTGGTGCTTTTGTTGATATTGGTGTTCATCAGGATGGTCTGGTTCATATTAGCCAATTGGCTGATGCTTATGTAGGCAATCCAAATGAAGTAGTAAAGCTAAATCAGAAAGTAATGGTAAGGGTTTTGGAGGTGGATGCTGATCGAAAACGCATTTCACTTTCCATGAAAAATATTGAAAAAAGTTAATTTTAAATACATGAAAAAGCTTGGGTTTTTGTTGATTTTGTTTTTGATGGTTTCTTTTGTCAGTGCCCAAAAAATAAAAGGTGCTTTATCTGCCGGAATAAATATCAGTCAGGTAGATGGTGATGAAGTTTACGGATATTCAAAATTAGGATTTAACGCAGGACCATCGGCAATTTTGCCAATAGGGAAGAATTTTTTAGTTACGGTTGAAGTTCTTTTTAATCAAAAGGGAAGTTATTCGAAGTATGCGCCAAATGGAGATACGCTACCTCCGCCTTATTATGATTTACGTTTAACTTATTTAGATGCCCCAGTTTTGTTTCACTATCAAGATAAACAGTCTTTTACAATTGGAACTGGATTTTCATACGGCCGGCTTGTGAAATTTTCTGAAACGGAACATGGAAAACCAGTTGTTTGGCCAAACAAAAATGGACCATATTCCTCGAATGATATTAATTGGATTGCTGATGTTCGATTTAGAGTTTATGGGCCATTGAAATTTAATGTGAGATATTCCTATTCCCTGGCAAATCTAAGAACCAGGACCTATTTAAATGGTGAAACCCGAAAACAGTATAATAATTTTATTTCTGCTAGATTTATTTGGGTATTGGGTGATACTCAGCCACTGAAGGAGAAAAAGAAAATGAAATAAGCAACCTCAATTTTGAGTTTAAAAAGAAAAACATCGCATAATAATTGGAAGAAAATAAGTTGAAAAAATGGAAAGGTGGAAGAATTGGAAGGCTCTAGTGCAATATTCCAAATGTCCAAATATCCTTTTATCCATGAAAGTAAAAGTTGAAATTATTTTTTTCAGAGTATTTTCGTTACTTTTAACTTCCAAAATCTAAAATTACAGGATGGAATATAGGCAGAATGCGCAGTTGAAAATTGCCACAGAATTTATTCAATATACCAATAAAAATCTTTTTTTAACTGGGAAAGCTGGAACAGGAAAAACCACTTTTTTACATAATTTAAGAAAAATCACCCCAAAGCGAATGGTTGTTGTTGCCCCAACCGGTGTTGCCGCAATAAATGCTGGGGGCGTAACCATTCATTCTTTTTTTCAATTGAGTTTTGCTCCTGCAATTCCAGAATCTGTTCAACCAAAGAATCCAATATCTCAGGCTGATGGTTATAAACGAAAATTCAGTCGTGAAAAAATAAATCTCATAAAATGTATTGATTTGCTCGTTATTGATGAAATTTCAATGGTGCGTGCAGATATTCTTGATTCAATCGATGAGGTGTTGAGAAAATATAGAAATCGTTCAAAACCTTTTGGTGGTGTGCAATTGCTAATGATTGGAGATTTGCATCAACTTTCTCCTGTTATTAAAGAAAATGAATGGAATATTTTAAAAAACTATTATGATAGCGTTTATTTCTTTGATAGTTTGGCTCTCAAAAATTCCAATCCCATCAGCATCGAATTAAAAGAAATTTTCCGGCAGTCTGATAAGCATTTTATTGCCTTACTTAATAAAGTTCGCGATAATAAAATGGATCAGGAAACTGTTGATGAATTGAATTCTAGATATATTCCTGGTTTTAAGACAGATGAAGCCGATGGTTTCATCACTTTAACAACTCATAATGCAAATGCCTTTGAAATGAATCAATTGAAGTTGAAAGAAATAAAATCCGAATCTCATTTCTTTTCGGCAGATATTTTTGGAGATTTTCCTTCCTTTAATTTCCCCACAGAACAAGATCTTGAGCTAAAAGTTGGAGCACAAGTGATGTTTATTAAAAATGATTCAAATCCTGGAAAAGAATATTATAATGGAAAGATTGGAAAAATCACCAATATTGATGAGGATTTTGTTTATGTAAAATGTCCAAACGATGCAGATGAAATTACAGTTGGGAAAGTTGAATGGGAAAATGTAAAATACTCTTTAAACGATTCAACCAAAGAGATTTCGGAAGAAGTTGCAGGTAGTTTTACTCAGATTCCATTAAAATTGGCTTGGGCAATTACCATTCATAAAAGCCAGGGGCTCACTTTCGAAAAAGTAATCATAGATGCCAATGCTGCTTTTGCTTATGGACAAGTTTATGTTGCATTAAGTCGTTGCCGGAGTTTTGAAGGAATAGTTTTAAGTTCCCAAATTTCTATTTCAGGAATTAAAACGGATGTTTTAGTGGTGAATTATTCTCATGAAACTCGCGAAAATGAGCCCGGACCAGAGAAACTCCTTGAATCAAAAAAACTTTACCAAAAAGACTTGATCCTGGAATTGTTTGATTTTAAGTTGCTCAAATACAGATTTGATGATTTATTGAAAATAACAACTGAGAATTCCAATATTTTGGACCCAAATATTATTGCTGATTTACAAAATAACAGAAATATTTTTGAGACGGAATTGTCTGCCATTTCTGAGAAGTTCAAATACCAAATCACTCAATTGGTTCAATCTGATTTGCTTCCAGAAGATAATTTAGATTTACAGGAGAGAATCAAAAAGGCAGCTGCTTATTTTGTCCCAAAAATTCAATCCATTTTACAGGAATTTATTGAAAATCTTAATTTTGAAACTGATAATAAAGCCGTAAAAAAATTATTAACCAATTCAATTGAGAAATTTCAAAAGGATATTTTCGTAAAACATGCTTGCCTAAAGAATTCCCTTATTGGGTTTGAAACCATTTCATATATTCGGAAAAGAAGTGATACTGAAGTTGATTTTCGGCCAATACAAAAGCAAAAGGAGGTTAAAATTGCTGCGCCATCTAAAAATCAGAAACATCCTGAACTTTATCAAAGGCTTAAGCAATGGCGCGATAATTTAGCCGAAGAAAATAATCTTGCTGTTTATATGATTTTACCTCAAAAAACAATTCTTGAACTGGCGAATAAACTCCCAACTACATCTTCTGAATTAAAGTTGATTAAAGGCATCGGACAGGCCAAAATAAATCAATTTGGTAAAGACATTGTTACAATAATAGCAGAATTTTGTGAAGATAATAAAATTCAGTCAGATCAAACTGAAATTCCTGTAAAAGAGAAAAAAGAAAAAGGCCAATCCAAAAAATTAAGTTTTGAGATGTTTAAGGCAGGGAAAACAATTGATGAAATTGCGGCAGAAAGAAATTTTAGTATTGGCACAATTGAAGGCCACTTAGCAATGTATATTGGAACTGGCGAATTGAAAATTTCCGAATTTGTATCCGAAACAAAAGTAAATGCAGTTCTGCTTTACATGAAAGAACATCCTGAAAAGTCCACGGGCGAAATAATGAATTCCTTTGGCGGTTCAATAAATTTCAGTGAGTTAAGATTTATTGTTAAGCATCTTTACTGGATGCAAATTTCTAAGAAATAATTAACGAATTAATTTTCTATTTTCACAAATAAATAGAAAAGTATGAACAAAAAAAAACGGAGGGCATTTTCCCTCCGTTTTTTTTGAAATAATATTATTAATCAATAATAATCTTTTCGGTGTATGAATTATTCTTAGAATTTAATCTAATAAAATACATTCCTTTTGGATATGATTGTAAATTAATTAATTTATTATTAAAGTCAGTTTTGATTTCCTCTTTGTAGATTATTTGACCATTCATATTGTAAATATTAATGTTTGTAATCTCAGAAATTCCACTAACTGTTAGATAGAATTCACCATTCGATGGGTTAGGAACAACGTTGAAATTGGTAACATTATTTTCAACAATTCCAGTACAAGGATCAAACGTAATTACAATTGTGTCAGAAGAAACACAAAGATTGATATCTGTAACCATTACTGAAATTGTCGTGGCACCTAATCCAAGTCCTGTAGAATCAACAGTAATAGTTTGTGTTGATTGCCCATTTGGATTCCAAGCAAATGAAGAACCAGCATTTCCTGCGTCAATTGTAATAGCTTGACTTGCACAAATAGTGGTGTCATTTCCAAGTGAAACAGTTGGAATTGTCAAAGGAACAGTATTTACAGTGTTTAAAATACTTGTACAGCCATTTTCAGTTTGTGAAACAGAAAAAGTTCCTGATACAGTAGTTGAAATTGAACTTGTTGTTTCACCAGTATTCCATAATAAGGTTCCTGTATAAGCTGAAGCTGTCATTACTGAATTTCCACAATTATTTACAACGTTTACTGTAGGTGCAACTGGAATAGCAATTGGTGCAGCAGTTCCAGAGGCAGCAATGCTGGCACAACCATTTTCCGTTTGTGTAACAGTAAAGTTTCCACCCGAAGTTGTTATGATTGATGCAGTAGATTCACCAGAACTCCATAATAATGAACCAGTGTAGCCTGAAGCAGTTAATGTTGAAGTTCCACAGCTATCAGTAACACTTATTGTTAGAGTCACAGGGATTGCAATTGGAGCAGCAGTTCCAAAACCATCAATACTTGTACAACCATTTTCAGTTTGTGTAACAGTAAAGTTTCCAGCTGAAGTTGTTGTAATTGAACTAGTTGATTCACCTGAACTCCACAACAATGTTCCGGTGTATCCAGAAGCAGTTAATGTAGAAGTTCCGCAATTATTAGAAACAGTTACTGATGGTGCGCTAGGAATTGTTATTGGTGCTGCTATGATTGTAGCTGGTGCACTTAAACAACCATTTACAGTTTGAGTTACATTATAAGTTCCGGCATTTGTTGCAGTGATTGAACTTGTTGATTCTCCAGTACTCCATAATAATGTACCTGTAAATCCAGAAGCAGTAATTGTTGAATTTCCACAATTGTCAACTATTGAAACAGAAGGTGCCGAAGGTGCTCCAGGAGCAGCAATGTTTACTGATGCAGTGCTTTCGCATGATCCGTCCGACACGGTAACCGTGTATACTCCAGCCGCTAAGCCAGTTGCAGTTGCAGTTGTTTGAACTGGTGTGGTACTCCAGGTATAGATTGTACCTCCAGATGCAGTGGCACTACCATTTGCAATTGTGCAGGAAGTTGGATCAATAGATGAAGTAATACTTGCAACCGGTATTGTCAAAGGAGCAGCAGTTCCAGAACCATCAATACTTGTACAACCATTTTCAGTTTGTTCAACAGTAAATGTTCCTGCAGTTGTTGTTGTAATTGATGCAGTCGATTCACCTGAACTCCACAATAAAGTTCCTGTGAATGATGAAGCTGTTAATGTTGAATTTCCGCAGTTATCAGTAACACTTACTGTTGGAGCCACTGGGATAGCGATTGGTGCAGCGGTTCCTGAACCTGCAATACTAGTACAACCATTTTCAGTTTGAGTAACAGTAAATGTTCCAGCTGAATTTGTTGTAATTGAAGCAGTCGATTCAGCCGAACTCCACAATAAAGAACCTGTGTATGCTGAAGCAGTTAAAGTTGAACTTCCGCAGTTATCAACAATACTCACTGCTGGAGCTACTGGAATTGTGATAGGAGCGGCAATTCCAGAAACTGAAGTGCTAGTGCAACCACCTAAAACTTGAGCAACTGTATAAGTGCCAGCACTTGAAACAGTGATTGAACTAGTTGATTCTCCTGTGCTCCACAACAATGTGCCAGTATAAGCACTTGCTGTTAGAACTGAATTTCCACAGTTATCAGTTACACTTACGGAAGGAACAGGAGGAGTGTTAACGGTTACCGTTGTTGATGCTGTATTGGTACAACCATAAATATTTTGGGCTGTAACAATATATTCGGTAGTTCCTGTTGGAATTACATTTGTTGGATTTTGATTCGTTGAACTATAGCCAGCTGGCAAAGAAGTCCATGAATAGGTTGGTGGATTAATTGTGCCTCCAGACACAGAAAAATCATCTACGAATAAATGATCCATATTCGCAACAGAATAGCAATTAAAACCGAAATAATAATTTCCAGAAATAGATGGTGTATAAGTAAAAGTAGCTTGTGTCCAACTTGTAACAGTTATTGAAGGAGTATCCCATAATACTGTTGTTTGGGCTGCTACAGTTGGAGAATTTCCAACAGTAACTTTTAAATTTTCTGGATATGAAGCTCCACCTAATGTACCATAATAGAAAGAAATGTTATAAGTGATTCCTGAAAGTAATGAAATTCCTTGAGTAATTCCCCATGCATTAGCAGCATTAGCAGCATTTACCGCATAATTCATTGATGAAGCTCCTAAATTCGCTATTGGTGAGGTTGTCCATTGATTTCCGGTTCCAGCATTGATAAATGTCCATCCTGATGGAGGAAAAGTTTCAAATCCTTCAGTATAACTCATTGTTGTGTTTCCATTTGAATTGCCTGAAGCTGTTAAATCGATAGAACTACCATTGCAAATTGAGCTATTGCTGGAATTTGCAGTAACTGATGAAGGTATTGCATTTACAGTAACAGATGTAGTTCCAACTGAAAAACACCCATTTGATGTGGCAGTAAATGAATAAGTTCCAGTAGAAATAGTTCCTGCAGAACTTACACTTCCATTTTGTGTGGTTGCCGTAAATCCGTTTGGACCAGCCCAGCTATAAGAAGTACCAATATCAGTGCTTCCTGTTAAATTAAGTGTTGCACCTTCGCAAATAGGTGAATTACTTGTTGCTGTTGCTGTCGGTACTGCATAGAAAGTATAGGTTTCAGTACTTGTTACACTTCCACTACCAGTTGTAACTGTGATGGTTCCAGTTGTTCCAGTACCAGTATTTACCGTTAAGGAAGTTGCTGTATTTGCTGTGATAGTTGCAGCGGTTCCACCAATTGTTACAGAAGTTGTTCCTAATAAATTTGTTCCATTAATTATTAGTGATCCACCAGGACATCCATTGGTTGATCCCAAACTTGTAATTGTTGGAAGTGGAGGAGGAGCTACCGTAAAAGTATAATCCTCATATTCGCCATAATTCCAAGGTCCGCAAGGGCCAACAATAGTGCCTAAATCGCTGTTGGCTACTCGCATTCTATAATTGCCTGCTGCTGTTCCTGCTGGAACAGTATATGCGCCTGAATAAGACGCGGCATAAGATGACGTTGCAAAAATTGCCTCTCCAGCATCAGCAAAGTCTAAATCATTATTCCAATCAATCCAACCATAGAAATATGATGTTCCTCCAGTTTCAGTTAAATTAAATGTAATAGCCGAACCAGCTAATTGAGAACAGGAAAGAGTTGATGAATAATTAAAATAACCACCCGGACTTGCTCCAGTGGTATTCGCAATATTGGTTATTCCACCAACAGTATTAAAATTGGAAAGGTAATAAGTAGTTGAGCCAACAGGATAGCAATAAGACATAGAAACCAAAACAGATGCAGATGTTCCAGTTGAACCAGAACAGGTTACCAAACATTGATAATAGGTATTTGAAGGAACCGTAGCGGCATATGTTGAACTATTTGCACCTGAAATTGCGGTCCATGTTGAATTATCAGGAGAGGAATACCATTGATATGTCAATCCAGAAAATGCGGGTGGTGTTGAAAGGGAAAGTATTGTTGTCCCACCTGGAGCAACCGATGCAGGATTCGCTACTGCGTTTCCTGGAGTAGGTGTGCCTGAACATATTGGGGCAGCAATAATTGTAACCCAATAATCTTCAGTTTCCCCTGAACCAAAATTGGTACAGGCATCTCCAGATCCATTTGTATTTCCGTTACCTCTTATTCGCACTCTCATTTTTGTTAGACCAAGAGCCGCTCCAACAGGAACATTTATTGTAATTGAACCTGAAGTCGCCGCAGTGAATGGTTGAACCCATTCGCTGGCTTCAAATGTTCCACTTTGGTTATAATCTATCCATACCGATGAAATTGCTGAAGAATAACTTGAGGTACCAACCGATACAGTTAAATTGCCAGTATAACTAACACCTTCCATTAGACTAGTTGTAGTTGTTCCTGTAGCTGGATAACTAACATATCCTGGAGCAGTTCCAGCATAGGTTGATGTATTATTTAAAGTGTTTAACGTAACATTTGTAATATCCGGACCATAACCTGATTGAAGGGAAGTTGTACAATATACTAAACATGCAGCACCAGTTTGCATATTTTCAAGAAGTGCTGTTGATGTTCCTGTAATCCCAGAGCAAGTAACCAAACATTGATAATACGTTGCAACGGTTTGGGTTCCTGTAAAGGTTGAGGAAGTTGCTCCTGAAATATTTGTCCATGTAATATTATCTGGGGATGATTGCCATTGATAAGTTACCCCACTTCCAGTTGTAATATTTTGTGCTGAAAGGGTAAAGTTGACCCCAACACAAATTGGATTTGAACTTGAAATAGTATTGCCTGGTGTTGGCGTTCCAGCGCAAGGTGATGAGGCAATAACGTTTACTACCCAGTCTTCTGTTTCGCCATAACTATAAGCTGAACAAGGTGTAAGTGTGGCCCCAGAATACCCTTCAGCAACTACAATACGCATAATAGTTTGACCTAATGTTGCGCCAGCAGGAACTATAAAACTATTTGTAACGGTACGTGGTCCAGTCGTTGTTGTGGCTTCAGTGTACATTTGTTCTCCAGAATCAGTAAATGACCCGTTTTGATTCCAGTCAACCCAAATTGCCATTCCATTGGCATAGTAGGTTCCCGCATCACATTCATTTTCTTCTAAAATAAATGGAACAGTAGCTCCTTGAGTTAATGTAGTTAAATTTCCTATTGTTTTAAAATTTGAGTACCTACTTAATATCGAACCAGGTCCTGGAGCAACAGTAGCGCATCCATTCGCATTAGCATAAGCAGCTGGTGTTGAAGCTCCATTGACAGTGATGCTATATAATTCCTCATCAGCTGTTGAAGTACCTGCACTTGAACAATAGGTTAAACAGCCAACCCCAGTTTGTAAATTTACCTGGAGAGGAGTTGAAGTTCCTGTATTTCCAGAACAGGTTACCAAGCACTGATAATAGGAGGAAGAAGTTTGTGATCCTGTATATGTTGCTGAAGTTGCTCCAGTAATATTTGACCAAGTAATATTGTCTGGTGATGATTGCCACTGATATGTGATTCCAGAACTTGTTGGAGTATTTTGTAATGATAAAGTAAAATTTACAGCAGAACAAACAGGGTTGATAC
>JACAAW010000065.1 GCA_013377115.1 Bacteroidota bacterium
ATTTCTGCCTTACAGAATTTAATGCTTTTACACCGATTAATTTATCAAATAATGTTCCTGGTTGCTTATGGTAAACATAAATTGTGTAGTCGTTTTCGGTTTCATAATGGCTTCCTTCAATAAAAGTTTCGTCGCCAACATTTTCACCGTTTTTTACAAAAACATAATCGTAATTATAATATCCTTGTTTTAAAAGAATATTGGCTTCATAACACGATTTTTTATAATTATAAACCATAATATTTTCTTTGCAAAAACTCCAATCAGAAAGAGCTCCGAAAACATATAAACTGCCATCAACAATTGGCTCAGTGTAAGGCAAAGTAAAATGCACCCAGGCATAATCAGCTTCAATATCAGTATTGTCGTAATCTTCAGTTTTTATTAGTCTTCTACCATTGATATCTTGATCGGAGCTATAAACATTAAAATTTCGCTTTTTGTCCGTCATTAAATAAACCTGATTTCCAATTGAATCTCGAAAAGATTTATGAACCCAAGCAGTTTGATATTTCAAACTTTTTAAATCAAATTTCCGAAACTCGCTACCTCCATTAAATACATTTCCATCCTCGTAATCATAAACCAATTCATTATTTCGTACAAATTTTGGTTTTAAATTATTAATGGCATTGTCCCAACGATCGTTTTGTGTAATCACAACTTTTAAATCTGAATAAGCATTTGAAATACTGTAATTCCCACTATTGATCACAAAATCTATTTCTTGCTTATAATATTTATCCTCAATAACTGTAGCGGGTTTAATGGTAGCTGTGACACTTACTAAGTTTTCATAAATCATAAATCTCCTTGTAAAAACAACATCATCAGGATTATCATCAATATATACTTTCAATAAATAATTTCCTGATTTACTCATTCGAATGTTTTCATTTGGAAAAAATGCTTCATAATGAGAAAATGGTTGAATCGTATTAAAGGAGTATTTATAAGTTGAAATATTGTCATCAATAAACCCATCAATGTATTCTGAAGGAATTAAATCAGAAGGCTTCCAAAATGCATCACAGTGAACAACAGTAAACTTATACGATTTAACGCCCCCGTCTAAATCATCAAAACTTAACTTGAGTTTTTCTCCAGAATTAAGAGCAATAAGCGGCGGAGTTAATTCCCAGCCATCTTTATGAAAAAGGATGGTTTTGATATTGCTTTTGTAAGTATAATTTTCGTAACGTAAAAAGTTCGTATTATAATAATCATCAACAACTTGACTTCTTGACTGAAGATGAAAAAATAGTATTCCAAATATTAGAATGAAACACCTCTTAAAAAAACAAATTGACATTTTATAATTTTGAAACAAAGTTAATTTAAAATATTTTACCAAAATTAATTTTACTGAACAAATACGCCAAAACTTCTAAATTGTTGTTATCTTTTGAAAAATATTTTCGCGAAGTTTTTAGAATTTCTTTAGGTTTGCATAATAAAAAGAAACAACATGAATATTTTATTAATTGGTTCTGGTGGCCGCGAAAGTGCATTGGCATGGAAAATTAACCAAAGTAAAAAACTAACAAAACTATTTATTACTCCAGGAAATGCTGGAACTTCCTCTTTTGGAGAAAATGTTGATTTACCAATAAACGACTTTGAAACCATAAAAACCTTTGTATTAAAAAACCATATTCAGATGGTTGTTGTTGGGCCAGAAGATCCATTGGTAAATGGAATTCATGATTTTTTTGCATCTGATAACGAACTCAAAAATATTGGAGTAATAGGTCCAAAAAAAATTGCAGCACAACTCGAAGGCAGCAAAGATTTTTCGAAAGCATTTATGGAACGAAACAACATTAAAACTGCTGCATACAAAACTTTTGATAAAAATACCCTTGAAGCAGGATTTCAATTCCTTGATTCAATTGAGCCTCCTTATGTTTTAAAAGCAGATGGATTGGCAGCAGGAAAAGGAGTTTTAATCATTGATAACGTTGATGAAGCTAAAGCCGAACTAAAGGAAATGCTTACCAATTCAAAATTTGGGAAAGCCAGTGATAAAGTCGTGATTGAAAAATTTCTAAAAGGAATTGAAGTTTCGGTATTTGTATTAACAGATGGAGAATCGTATGTAATTTTGCCTGAAGCTAAAGATTATAAGCGAATTGGCGAAAGAGATTCTGGCTTGAACACTGGAGGAATGGGTTCTGTTTCTCCTGTTCCCTTTGCTAATAAAGTTTTCATGGACAAAGTTGAAAAAGAAATTATTCAGCCAACCATCAATGGATTAAAAAAAGAAGGGATTGATTATACAGGTTTTATATTTTTCGGATTGATAAAAGTTGACAATGAACCTTGGGTTATTGAATACAATGTTCGAATGGGAGATCCAGAAACAGAATCTGTTGTACCAAGAATAAAATCAGATATCATCGAATTATTTGAAGCGGTAATTTCAAAAACATTGAACAATACTACAATTGAGATCGATGAAAGATTTGCTGTTAGCGTTATGCTTGTTGCAGGAGGTTATCCTGGAGAATACCAAAAAGGTGATTCAATAAAAAATATTGAAACCATCAATGATAGTTTTGTATTTCATGCTGGAACCAAAATCAATAACAATAATGAAATAATCACTAATGGCGGAAGAGTAATTGCTGTGACTTCTTATGGAAACACGATGATTGAAGCTCTTGTAAAATCTATTTCAAGCGCTGAAAAAATAGAATTTCAAGGAAAGTATTTTAGAAAAGATATTGGAAAAGATTTGTTATAAGAAACATTAAAATTTTAACCGCAGAGATTCGCAAAGGAAGCGCAGAGAACCACAGAGTATGACAGAAAATGAAATATCAGAAAAAATAATCGGTTGTGCAATTGAAGTTCATAAATCGCTTGGACCTGGATTACTAGAAAGCGCTTATGAAGAATGCTTGTTTTTTGAATTACAAAAAACTGGATTGTTTGTTGAGAAACAAAAAGCATTACCACTAATCTATAAAGATGTTAAATTGGAAGTGGGATATCGTTTAGATTTAATTGTAGAAAAAAAAGTCATTATTGAAATAAAATCAATTGAGGCATTAAATGATATTCATATTGCTCAAGTGCTAACGTATTTAAAACTTTCTGGCTGTAAATTGGGATTTTTGATGAATTTTAACGTGTTAAAGGTTGTTGATGGAATAAAGAGATTAGTGAATAATTTGTGACTCAGCGGCCCCCTGCGAAAAGCCTCTGTTTCCTTTGCTTTTAAACTTATTTTGCAGTAATTTTAATCTTAATTAATAAATGTTTATACAGTTTTTTAAATCAAAAACCCTAATTTTAATTGTAGCTTTATTTATTATTGCTGTTTTCCTGTGGATTGACATTTTCATTAATAAGCTTGCCCCTTTTTCAAGCGAAAAATCAATGCCTTTTTTCAATTTCATTTATAGCTTTTTTGGCAACTTTAAATGGATCATTGTAATTACAGCTTTTGGTTTATTATTTTTCCAAACAATTATTTTAAATAACCTGGCTACCGATCACGAACTTCCTTCAAAAAACACCTATTTGCCTGCTTTAGTTTATATTGTTTTGATGAGCAGTTCAGTAAATGCATTCCCTATTCATCCAGTTCTTTTTAGTAATTTTTTTCTTCTACTTGCCCTAAATATTATTTTCGAACTATATGGCAAAAGTGAATCCTTTGTTGACATATTAAATATAAGTTTGCTCATTTCACTTGCCTCACTTTTCTATTTTCCCTGTATTTTCTTTCTTCTATTATTCTGGATTGCTTTCATTATTTATCGCATGTTTTCTTTGCGAGAATGGATCATTTCGATTGTAGGAATTATTTTACCTTATTTTTTCCTTGCTATTTATTATTTTTGGAATGATAAACTATTGAATAGAATTCAAGATTATCAAAAATTATTAATAAACCTGAAGCACTTTTCTTTAAAAATTTCAACATATCAAATTGTATTATACTCAGTAATTGGAGCCATTCTATTAATTGCATTTTACAGTTTAATGACTCGAACCAGAGATAAAGCAATAAAAAACCGAAAATTCAATTCAATAATATTTTGGTTTCTAATATTAGGAATTGTTTCTATTGCATTGTCATCAAATTATAGTAGTTTCCATTTTGGAATCGCTTTTATACCAGCATCCATATTGATTTCAAATTACTTTGTCCAAGTAAAGCGAAAATGGTTTGCTGAAGTACTTTTTTTAATATTATTGGGGGTAGTTATTTATGGTACATTTTTTTAATTTCAAAAATTACAAACCATAAATTTTTATTGATAAATTTGCAAATTATTGAATTCTAATTAAAGTTCTTGAAAATGAAATTTGGCGTTGTAATTTTTCCTGGATCCAATTGCGATCATGATATGATTTATGTCCTAAAAGACATTATGAAACAAGAAGTTGTAAAACTTTGGCATAAAGATACTGATTTGCAAAATTGTGATTTCATTATGCTGCCTGGTGGTTTTTCTTTTGGAGATTATTTACGTTCTGGTGCAATTGCCAGATTTTCTCCAATCATGACTGAAGTTATTAAATATGCCAATAAAGGAGGATTTTTAATGGGAGTTTGTAACGGATTTCAAATTTTATGTGAGTCTGGACTTCTACCTGGAGCTTTATTGCATAACAATAATCAAAAATTTATTTGTAAAAATGCGTTTATTAAATCTCAAACAAATAATTCCCTAATAACTTCATTAATTTCTGATCAAAGTTCATTAAGAATTCCTATAGCTCATGGCGAAGGCCGTTATTTTGCTGATGAGAAAACCATCAATGAATTAAAAAATAATGACCAGATTCTTTTCCGTTATTGCGACGAAAATGGAACTATCAATGATAGTTCAAACCCAAACGGTTCTTTAGATAATATTGCAGGAATTTGCAATTCAGGAAGAAATGTATTTGGAATGATGCCTCATCCTGAAAGAGCTTCAGATGGAGAATTACAAAACGTTGACGGAAAAATTTTATTTGAATCAATACTTCAACACTTTGGAGTAGAGGTGTAGATTTTTTGCAACGAATATCTTCAATTGTGAAAAAAAAAATTCTTTTTATTGTTGCACATAGATTAAATCGTTCTCCCGGACAACGGTTCCGATTTGAGCAATACCTAGATTTTTTAGAAAAAAATAATTTCGAATTCGAAATTTCATACATCATCAACGAAAAAGACGATGAAACCTTTTATCAAAAAGGTCAATATTTTAGAAAATTTTTAATCCTTCTCAAAAGCATCAAACAACGATTTCGCGATCTTAAAAAAGCCAAAAATTTTGACATTATTTTTATTTATCGTGAAGCATTTATGCTTGGGTCGGTATTTTTTGAAAAAAGATTTGCAAAATCCAATGCTAAAATTATTGTTGATTTCGATGATGCAATTTGGTTACGTGATGTGTCTCAAGGAAATAACAATTTAGCATGGTTAAAACATCCCGCAAAAACCTCCAAAATAGTTAAATACGCCGATCTTGTTTTGGTAGGAAACTCATATTTAGCAAATTACGCCAGCAATTTCAACTCCAATGTCAAAGTTATTCCAACAACGCTTGATACTGAAAATTTTAAAAAAGTTGAACCAATTACTGAATCTGAAAAAATTTGTATCGGTTGGACTGGTTCTTCTACTACTTTAAAACATTTTGAAACAGCAGTTCCAGTACTGAAAAAAATAAAAGAGAAATATAAAGAAAAAGTTTGGTTCAAACTTATTTCAGATTTTCCATTTTTTCATGAAGATATTGAAATTGAGCAATGTAAATGGAATAATCAGACAGAAACCATTGATTTATCTGTTATCGATATTGGAATTATGCCATTACCTGATGATGATTGGTCAAAAGGAAAATGCGGTTTTAAGGCGCTTCAATATATGACCCTTGGAATACCAACAATTATGTCACCTGTTGGGGTAAATGTTGAGATAGTTGAAGATGGAATAAATGGATTTCTTGCAAATTCGATTGATGAATGGGTTTCGAAATTAAGTTTACTCATTGAATCTAAAGAACTTCGCGAAAAACTAGGAAAAAAAGGCAGAGAGACCGTTGAAAACAGATATTCTTTCAATTCACAAAAAGAAAAATACCTTCAATTATTCAATGAACTAATTGAAACAAAAAATGCTTAAACAATCGTTTTCTGGTAATTTGATTGAAGCTGGCTGTGATGAAGCTGGAAGAGGTTGTTTGGCAGGTCCAGTTTTTGCCGCATCAGTCATTCTTCCTCACGATTACAAATGCGATTTAATTAACGATTCCAAAAAATTAAATGAAAAACAACGATTTGAATTAAGAGATATTATTCAAAGAGATGCCTTGGCATGGGCAATTGCAACGGCTGACAATACTGAAATTGATCAGATAAACATTTTAAATGCTTCAATTCTATCAATGCAAAGAGCAGTTGAAAAATTGCAATTAATTCCGCAATTATTACTAATTGATGGCAATCGATTTAAAAAATTCAAGGAAATACCACATCAATGCGTTATAAAAGGTGATGCAATTTTCATGTCAATTGCTGCAGCATCGATACTTGCAAAAACCTATCGTGATGATTTCATGCATAAAATCCATCTCGAAAATCCGAATTATTCATGGAATAAGAACAAAGGGTATCCAACCTTGGAACATAAAAGGGCCATAAAAAAATTCGGGGTTACCAAATATCATCGGTTAACTTTTAATATGACTGAGCAAACGAAGCTAGATTTATAATTTTACATTCAAGAAATTAAAAAAATGAAATTATCAAATAAAGCAATTCTAATTATTATCATTATTGTTGCAACGATTCTTAGAGTTTACAATTTATTTGAAATTCCTTACACTTTTGATGAATTTAGCGCGCTCTCCCGAGTTCATTTTAATAGTTTTTCTGAACTAATCGAAAAGGGTGTTAAAATTGACGCACATCCTGCAGGAGTTCATGTATTCATTTATTATTGGACAAAATTATTCGGTTTTACTGAATGGGTTTTAAAAATGCCATTTATTATTTCAGGGATTGTTTCTGTTTATCTTATTTTCCTCATCGGGAAAAAATGGTATAACGAAACTCTTGGATTAATTTCTGCAGCTTTCCTGGCTAGCATTCAGTTTACAATAATGTATAGTCAAATTGCCAGACCTTACGTGAGTGGTTTGTTTTTTTCACTTTTGATGGTATATTTCTGGACAAAAATAATGCTCACACCACAAAAACGATTTTACTTAAACGGGGCACTATTCATTATTTCGGCGGCGCTTTGCGCTTACAATCATCACTTTAGCTTATTATTCGCTGCAATTGTTGGTTTAAGTGGACTGCTGTATATTCAGAGACAATACTTGCTAAAGTACATTATTTGTGGTGTGTTTATTGCAGTTCTTTACGTCCCACATCTTAACATTTTCCTTTACCAACTTCATGTTGGAGGGATTGAAAGTTGGCTTGCGAAACCTCATGCGGATTTCTTCATTAATTACCTTGGTTACATTTTTGATTTTTCTATTATCTCATACATAATTGTTTTATTATTAATTATTTACGGCCTGATAAAAATCACCAAACAAGATATAAAAACAAAGCAATTCTTCATGTTTTTTGCCTGGTTTGCACTTCCTCTTTTAATTGGATTCTTTTATTCAATATACATCAGCAGCGTTTTACAATATTCAATGCTCATTTTTAGCTTCCCATTTTTGTTCTTTGTGATGTTCGGACACATTAAAAATCAAAGCATTAAAATAAATCTATTGATCGTTTTTATTATTTTGAGCACCAATATTTATTCTGTAATAGTGGTGAGAAAACATTATTATTTGTTTTATAAATCACCTTTCGAGCAAATTTTTGTTGATTATAAAAATGCCATTAGTTCTTATAAAGATATTGTTTCAATAATTGACTCAGACAAAGACATTTCTGATTATTACATCAAGAAAACTAGTTATGATAGGAATTTTATTTGGTTCGATTCCTTCAAGACAGAGAAAGAGTTAACTTCATTTTTAGAAAAACAAAGTAAAACAAAGAAATATTTATATTTGGGTTGTTTGTACAGTAATCTTCCAAACACAATTCCAATTATTCAAGAATATTTTCCAACAATTGAATTACAAAAAAATTATGTGAACGGAACCACCTTTATTTTCTCAACATCCAAACAAAAAGAAACCAATATTATTGACATCCAGGATTTTGAATCCGATAACAAGAAAAATTGGGGGGAATTTGATAAAAATAAGTTTACAGATTCTATTTCTTTTTCCGAAAAGCATTCCTTCCTTATTGATGAAAATGTGGAATGGTCGCCATCATATGCTAGAATTCTAAACGAAATGGTCTTAAATGAAAACAATTTTATTGATATCTCAGTCAAAGTTTTATCATCCGAAAAACTAAATGATGTAAGTTTGGTTGCTTCATTGGAAACAAAGGATTCAACACTTTATTGGATTAACAGTCCATTCAATAGATTCTTTGGAACCGACTCTCTTGTTGAGAAAAAATGGGTCACTATTTTTCTTTCCCTTAAACTTTCTGACCTTTATTTTCCAAATCCAAAGACTCAGCTAAAAACTTATATCTGGAATAAAAGCAAACAAAGATTTTATATTGACGATTTTAAAATAAAGCTCAGAAAAGGAAATCCAGTTATTTATGGATTGTACGAAAAATTTTAGAGATCAATAATTTAGTGATTCTAAGAAATTCAAATCATCACGCAAAATAGCTTTTGCCAAATTTGACAAATCAACGCTTGTTATTTTATCCAGATAACTCTCATTTGATGTTAGCAATGTCCATCCAAATAACTGCAAATCTTTGTCAATAATTTTTGATAATGGAACTGAATCCTTTTTATTCAAAGAAACAGCTAAATAAAAGAAATCCTGGGCTTTAATTTCTGATAAAACAGATTCGTCTTTTTCAAGAATGGTTGACCCAACTAAATAAAGATCATTTCCCTTTTTACTAATATTATTTAGGTTATACGGATCCTTCATTATCATTGCTTTTCCAAAAAAATACAAGTCCATATTGGTATAGGTTGCAATTTTAGGTTTCTGCCCTTGAGCAGTGCAATTTGCTAGGCAAGCAAAAATAAAAACGGTTAATATTGCGATGTGTTTTTTCAAAAATCAAGAATTAAATTTAGAACCTATAATTTATTACGATATTTTATTTATTCTATTTTGTTTTTGTTTTGTAGTTTTGCACAAAACAAAAATAATGCAAAAATTCTTTAGTTTCATATTGGTACTTTTTATTTTTGTTTCATGCTCATCAAAAAAAACTGAAAAAATTGATGATTCTATTGAAGCAAAAGAAATTATTCCTGAAAATCAAATGATTGCTATACTTACCGACATGCATTTAGCTGAATCCGCCACTATGTTAGCACAAGGTCAAGGAAAAGATATTCAATTGTATACCAACCATTATTATAAAGAAATACTTGCTAAAAATAAAATCTCAAAATCCCAACTTGAAAAAAGCATCCACTATTATGCATTTAACGTAAAAAAGATGGATAAAATATACACTGAAGTGATTACCAACCTAAATCAGAAATAGTTTTATTGCTTAATATAAGTTGCTGATACCGTGTCAATATCGGCCCCGTCATTCACAAAATAATTCCAAGTTATTTTTGTTGCTGTTTCTAAATTTCCACTTCCATGAATTGCCATACTGCAAACAGTTTGTTGAGGCAATGCAACACTATTATCAGAAACAACAGCGATTGCATTTTCTGAAGTCCCAAAATGATAAAAATTAGAAATTAGAATTTGAGAAGTATTTGTTGAACTGAGTGAAATTCCAACCGTAAAAGGAGTTTGAGTAGGAAAAAGTTGACTTACCTCAGTGCAGGTCCAATTTCCAACGTATTGATCTCTTGGATCGGTAACAGGTTGAGGACTGCCATCTGGATCATCAGGATTACATGAAACGAAATAAACAGAAAACAATATTATTGTTGCGAAAATTAGAAAATGAATCTTTTTCATAATATAAATTTTTGGAATTCATTCATGACAAATTCTATGCCAATGAATTATCAGTTCACTTTATAAAAGTACAACAAAATTTTTCTTAAAACAAATTCTTCAATAAATCTTCATCCACTAGATTCGGAAGTGTAACTTTTAAATTTGGTTCGATTTCCATTGCCCTTTTTATTGCAAAAATTGCTTCATCATTTCTGGCCCAACTCCTGCGAGATATTCCATTATTAACATCCCAAAATAACATAGAACGAAGTCTTCTATCGGCATCTTCAGAACCATCTAAAACCATTCCGAAACCACCGTTAATTACCTCTCCCCAACCAACACCACCGCCATTGTGAATAGAAACCCAAGTTGCACCGCGGAAAGAATCACCAATTACATTTTGAATTGCCATGTCAGCAGTAAATTGAGAACCATCATAAATATTGGAAGTTTCACGATAAGGCGAATCCGTTCCAGAAACATCGTGATGATCGCGACCCAAAACAATTGGTTCTGAAATCTTTCCATCACGAATTGCCTTGTTGAATGCAGCTGCAATTTTCGTTCTACCCTCACAATCAGCATAAAGGATACGCGCTTGAGACCCAACCACTAATTTGTTTTTCTTTGCCTCGCTGATCCAACGTATATTATCTTTCATTTGCTGTTGAATTTCGAGAGGAGAAGTTTTTGCAATTTCTTCAAGAACTTCCATTGCAATTATATCGGATTTATCTAAATCCTCCGAATTGCCGGATGTACAAACCCAACGGAATGGACCAAAACCATAATCAAAACACATTGGCCCCATAATATCTTGAACATAAGATTGATATCTAAAATTTCCATCCGCCCTCATTATATCTGCTCCAGCTCGACTTGCCTCAAGAAGGAAAGCATTACCGTAGTCAAAGAAATACATTCCATTGGCAGTCAACTTATTAATTGCCGCCACCTGACGACGAAGTGATTCCTGAACTTTTTCTTTAAATAAGCTTGGATTTTCCGCCATCATTTTTACAGATTCTTCAAACGAAAGTCCAACAGGGTAATAACCACCCGACCATGGATTATGCAGTGAAGTTTGATCAGAACCTAATTCTATTTTTATTCCTTCGTTTGCAAATTTCTCCCATAAATCAACAATATTTCCTTGATATGCAAGAGAAATGGCTTCTTTACCGGCTTTGGCTTTTTCAATCCTTTGTACCAAAGTATTTAAATCAGTATAAACTTCATCAACCCAACCCTGAGAATGACGCGTTTGGACAGCTTTTGGATTGATTTCTGCGATTACACCAATCGCTCCAGCAATAACTGCCGCCTTTGGTTGAGCGCCAGACATGCCACCCAAACCAGAACTTACAAAAAGTTTTCCTGCAATTCCTTCGTTATTTTTTTCAATTTTTCTACCAGCATTTAAAACTGTAATTGTTGTTCCATGAACAATTCCCTGAGGCCCGATATACATAAAAGAACCAGCTGTCATTTGACCATATTGGGAAACTCCCAAAGCATTAAATTTTTCCCAATCATCAGGTTTTGAATAATTTGGAATCACCATTCCATTGGTTACGACAACTCTAGGAGCATCTTTATGAGATGGATACAATCCCATTGGATGACCAGAATACATTACCAATGTTTGTTCATCATTCATTTCGGCCAAATATTTCATGGTAAGAAGATACTGTGCCCAATTTTGAAAAACGGCACCATTTCCGCCATAAGTAATCAATTCATGGGGATGTTGGGCAACAACATTATCCAAATTATTTGTTAGCATCAACATGATTGCTGCCGCCTGTTTACATTTATAAGGATAATCATTGATGTTTCTGGCAAATATTTTATAATCTGGTTTGAAACGATACATGTAAATTCTGCCAAATTCTTTTAACTCAGCAGCAAATTCATGTGCTAAAACTGCATGGTGTTTTTTGTCGAAATAACGCAATGCATTTTTTATTGCGAGTTCCTTCTCTGTTTTAGAAAGAATATCTTTTCTTTTTGGCGCATGATTGATAGAAGTATCATAAGCTTTCTTTTGTGGTAAAACATCAGGAATACCGATTAAAATTGCATTTTTGAATTCGCTTGCATCCATTATATAAGAATTTATAGTAGTGAAAATAAATTAGGGCGAAATTATAAAAATTGATTGATTTCTTAAAAGTGTTTATAAAAAATCGTTAGGTTTGTATTAAATTAATATCTGTTTATGAAAAAAGGAATTTGGATTTCAAAAGGAATTTTAATTTTAGCTCTAATAATTGGCATTCATACCAAGAGTTACACGCAAAAATATGAAGGAAGTATCATCAATAAAATCTCCAAAAAACCAGTTGAATATGTGAATATTGGCGTTGTTGGGAAAAATATAGGCACAGTTTGCAACAGCAAAGGAATTTTTGAAATCACCTTAAATTCGGATTTTGACAATGAGATTCTAGCCTTTTCATGTATTGGCTATCAGTCAATTACAATGAAGGTAAAAGATTTTAAAGCTCTATCCAGTAAGATTATCTATTTCACCGAAAAAACAGTAAATTTAAAACAAGTCGAAATTAAACCGAAACAGTTTAAGCAAAAAACACTTGGATATACCACCCAGACCAAAATGGCGGTTGCCGGATTTAAAGAAAATAAACTTGGTTATGAGCTGGGCATAATGATGGATTGCAAAAAGTCGGCAATTATCGAAAAAGTTAACTTTAATATAGCTGATTGCACCTATGATTCGATATTTTTCAGGCTTAACATATATGAAGTTGATAAAAATGATAATTATTCAAACATTTTAAAGCATCCAATTTATATCAGTTTTTCCAAAGCTCAGGTAAAAAACAAAATCACCGTTGACTTAACCAAAGAAAACATTATTACCAATGGAGATTTTCTAGTAAGCTTAGAGCAGGTAAAGGATTTAGGTCCTGGTTCACTCAATTTCTGTTGTTCATTAATAGGAAAAACACATTATATTGAAACTAGCCAAGGCAAGTGGGACACAGTACCCGTTGGCATTAGCATCAGTGTAGAAGCAAAAGTTGAAAAATAATTATTTAAAAAAATTAAAAAATTTATATTATGAAATATATACAACATCATTATTTGAGAAAAACCACTTTAGTTTTTCTTTTCATTGCAGTCCTTCACGGCTCATTATCAGCACAAAAGCCACGCAAAAACATACAAAACCTTGTTTCTGATACCATTGACGTTTTACATTATAATATCAATTTAAATATCATTAACTTATCTCAAAAAACCATTGGAGGTTTCACCGATTTAACGATTGTTCCAAAACTAAACAACACCTCAAAATTTAGTTTAGATTTATTAGCATTAACAGTGGATTCAATAAAATACAATAATTCCATTTTAACAACATTCTCGCATAATGACACGGTAATAAAAATCAATTTGCCTGGGAGCATCGGATTAACGGATACTTTTCATCTGAAAGTTTATTATCATGGTCAACCTGTTGAAGATCCTTCAACTTGGGGAGGATTTTATTTCACACCAGATAGCACTTATGCATATAATCTTGGCGTTGGCTTTGAATCCGTTCCTCATAATTTTGGAAGAGTTTGGTTTCCATGCCTTGATGATTTTGTTGATCGAGCATTTTATGATTGCCATATTCGTGTAAAAAACAGCAATTCTGTCGTTTGTGGTGGAACTTTAATTAGTACAATTAACAATGGCGACGGAACCAGTACTTATAATTGGAAGCTAAACAATTCAATACCAACATATTTAGCTTCTGTTGCAGTTGCTAATTTAGTTCCAGTTTCAGATGTTTTTAATGGAATGAATGGAGCTATCCCCATAAAAATTTACACAAGACCTCAGGATACATTAAAAGCCAAAACTTCATTTATTAACCTGAAACAAATTCTTTCGATTTTCGAAAACAGGTTTGGACCATATAAATGGGAAAGGGCTGGATATGTTGGCGTTCCCTTTAATTCAGGTGCGATGGAACATGCAACCAATATCGCTTACCCAAATGCTTGTATCACAGGAACTTTAGACTACGAATATTTATACGCTCATGAATTATCTCATCATTGGTTCGGTGATTTAACAACCTGTGCTTCAGCTGATGATATGTGGATCAACGAAGGCTGGGCTTCTTTTTGTGAGACTATTTTTACAGAAGGCCTTTATGGAAATACCAGCTATAAAAATTACGTAAAAACGAATCATTATAACGTTTTAACAACGGCGCATCTTGATGACGCTGGTTACAGGGCATTATATGGAATTCCACTTCAATATACTTATGGAACAACAGTTTACAAAAAGGGTTCGGATGTTATTACCACTTTAAGAAACTATATGGGTGATACTAAATTCTTTAATTCTGTGAAAGCTTTGTTAAATACTTATTCTTACAAAGACATTTCCACCGTCCAATTCCGCGATTTTTTAAGTATAAATTCAGGAATTAATTTAAATGATTTTTTTCAAACTTGGGTTTACTCACCAGGATTTCCACATTTTTCAATTGATTCAATTACACCCTATTCAGGACCAGGAGGAAATTATAAAGTTTATGTTAAACAAAAACTATTTCACATGCCAACTTATGGCAATTCTAATAAAGTGGAAGTTACTTTCATGAATAATAATTGGGAAAAATACACCGATACGATTTCATTTTCAGGCCAAACAGGAAATAAAATTTGCAATGTTCCTTTCATACCAGATTTTGTAATGATGGATTTGGAAGAGAAAACCGCAGATGCAACAACTGATTATTATAGAACACTAAAAACAAATGGAAATCACACTTTCCCAAATGCCAATTTTGCTGTTGATGTTCAAAATATTAGCGATTCCCTGTTTATTAGAGTTGAACATAACTGGGTTGCTCCAGATCCATTGCAATCGCCTAGTTCCGAAATATATAGAATTTCAAATTCAAGATACTGGAAAATTGATGGAATTTTCGCTGGGAATGCAAGTTTAAAAGGTCGGTTCAACTATGTAAAATCGGGTTTTGAAAGTTCGCTTTTACCAGCAACTTACTCTGCAGATTCAATCATTTTGCTTTACAGAAAAAATGCCGGAGAAGATTGGAGAATTATTGCTTTTACAAAAACTGGAGGCGTTAATGTAGGAAATCTTTATTGCGAAAATATGCAACCAGGAGAATATACTTTTGGAATTGGAAAACCATTTCAATCAGGAATTAATTCCAATGCAACTAATAATATTAGTTTAAAAGTTTTTCCAAATCCCTCTAATACAGAATTTAATATTCAATACTCAGTCAAAGAAAATTCCGAAATTCGAATTTTTGATAGCAATTCTAAAATCATCGATACGCTAAAATTGGAAATTGGCGAGAATACCATCAAATGGAATCCAAAAAATCATTCAAAAGGAACCTATTTTATTGAGTTGATTTCTAAAGGAAATGTAATTCTTCAGAACAAAGTAATTTACTTGAAATAGCTAACCAGCCCAGTTGTCTCTATCCAAACTGCGATATTGAATTGCTTCAGCTAAATGCTCGTTATTAATATCAATTGCGCCATCTAAATCAGCGATGGTTCTGGCAACTTTTAAAATTCTATCGTATGCACGTGCTGAAAGGCCTAATTTTTCCATTGCATTTTTAAGTAAACTCTGTCCTTCATCATCAATTTTGCAAATTGTTCTTAAATGTTTGGATGAAATTTGTGAATTACTGTGAACACCATTCATTTCCAAATAGCGATTTTCCTGAATTTTTCGAGCATTTATTACTCTATCTCGAACTAATTCACTTTTTTCAGATTGTCGTGCACTAGAAAGTTCTTTAAAGGCAACTGGAGTCACTTCAACGTGAATATCAATTCTGTCCAAAAGTGGCCCTGAAATTTTGTTTAAATATTTCTGAACAATTCCTGGTCCACAAACACAATCTTTTTCAGGATGATTGTAATAGCCACAAGGACAAGGGTTCATTGAGGCCACCAACATAAAACTTGCAGGATATTCAATACTATACTTTGATCTTGAAATTGTAACCATTCTATCCTCAAGAGGTTGACGAAGAACTTCAAGAACTGTTCTCTTAAATTCTGGAAGTTCATCTAAAAACAAAACCCCATTATGAGCCAATGAAATTTCGCCAGGTTGTGGAAAGCTACCTCCTCCAACAAGTGCTACATCAGAAATTGTGTGGTGAGGTGAACGAAATGGACGGACTGAAACTAGTGAACCATTCTTTCCCATTTTTCCTGCAACTGAATGAATTTTAGTGGTTTCTAAAGCTTCATGAAGATTGAGTGGAGGTAAAATAGATGGTAAACGTTTGGCCAACATAGTTTTACCAGCTCCAGGAGGGCCAATTAAAATTACATTATGACCGCCAGCTGCTGCGATTTCTAAGGCTCTTTTAATATTCTCCTGCCCTTTAACTTCCTGAAAATCAAACTCAAAATCATTAATTCTTGAATAAAATTCATCACGAGTATTAATGATAGTTGGCTCTAAATCAAGCTCATCATTAAAAAATTGAATAACATCCTTAATATTTTCAACTCCATAAACAACTATATCACTGACAATTGCAGCTTCAACAGCATTCTGTTTTGGAAGAATAAATCCTTTAAAACCTTCTTTTTTGGCTTCGATGGCGATTGGTAAAGCACCTTTGATTGGCTGAAGACTTCCATCTAATGACAATTCGCCCATAATGATATAATCACCAACTCTTTCACTTTTTATTTGACCAGATGCGGCTAAAATACCAGTAGCTATTGTTAAATCATAAGCCGATCCCTCCTTTTTTATATCTGCAGGAGCCATATTAATAACAATTTTTTTTCCAGGAATTTTAAAGCCATTGTTTTTTAATGCAGCTTCAATACGTTGATGACTTTCTTTAACTGCATTATCCGGCAATCCTACCAAAAAAAACTGAACACCAATGTCAATATTTACCTCAACAGTAATTGTTGTTGCATTTACACCATAAACCGCACTTCCGAAAGTTTTAACAAGCATAGCATAGAAATTAAAAAAACTACTGCAAACCTACAGATTTTTTGTTTAAAAAAATAGAAATAAGAAAATTTCGATTACATTGATTTTTTTTATTAATTCAAATCGATGATTTATTCTTTCACAAATTTTTTGAAGAAAAATCGGTCTCCATTCTGAATTTTAACAATATAAATTCCTGATGAAAGATTTGAAATATCTATTTCGGTTTTTGCAGATTGAAAGAATTTTTCAATAAGGATTTGTCCTTGAACATCGTAAATTGAAATATTATTTTTTACAGCAGACAAAAGATTCAATAATTCGATGCTAATACTTTCATTAGCTGGATTAGGAAATAAAGTAAATCCTGATTCCATATTTAGTTCATTCAACCCTGTGGCAATGCTAACGCAAGCAGAAGTATCGATACAAATCTCTCCCTGATCCACATAAGCAACTACCGCATAACTTCCATTTACGGTTGCAACATAACTTTGACTGTTTGCTCCCGAAATTAATGCAAATCCATTATTACAATCCAGCCACTGATAAGCCGATGAATTTATTAACGCAGTAATTGTCATTCCATTAACTGAAGTATTTATTTCAGGGTTAACTAACAAAGTTGTAATCTGTATACTATCACATCCGTTAGTTGTAAAAAGTGTATCTATATAGGTTCCTGAAGTTGTATAAATATTAGCGCCAAATGATATTATTTGATGCGGACAAATTTCAAATGATTTATTCGAAATATATGAAGGATTCACTGTTAAATGGGTTGTAACCATGCTATCGCATGAAACATAATCAATATAGGTTCCACTAGAAGTATAAAAATGCATATTAGTTCCAACAATTAAATTCTCTCCATTGCAAATTGTAACATTCTGGCTTGATGAATTTACAATAGTACAAGAATTATACTTTGCAATAAAAACATCCGAATTTCCAACTGACGTTAGTTGAGCGCTTGCATCTGGAGGATTAAAACCAGCAGTATCATTATAATAACCTGTGATGTATAAATTATTTAGTGAATCTACAAAAATTGAATTTCCACCTTCATCATTAGCGCCACCTAAATCTTTCACCCATAAATAGTTACCAGCAACATCATATTTGGCTAAGAAAATATCAGTGCCTCCAAATGGTATTATTAATGCTGGAGTGGAATTTGGATTAAAATCGTTTATGTTATTAAGAGTTCCTGTTACAAATAAATTACCAAATAAATCAGGGAAAATAGCTATTCTCTGAGAATATATTGGATAAGAATCTGAAGTTATTTCTTTGTACCATAATGTATTGCCAAATGCATCTAATTTTTGAATATACCAATCTGGAAAAAAAGAATTTTGTGTGTTTTCACTTTTTGGCTTTTGGAATTCATTATTTAAATATAATGGACAAGGTCCAATATCACCTGCAGAATAGACATTTCCTGCTTCATCAATTTTAATTGAAGTTCCAACATAACCGCACCCAAATCCTTTCGCCCATTCAAAATTACCATTAGAATTCAGTTTTAAAATAAAACTGGAAGTACCAGAAGAAGAATAAAGATTATAAACACCCACACCAGGATCAAAATCAACTGGTCCATATCCATATGTAGAATAATTCCCAGTTGTAAATACATTCCCAAGAGCATCAGTTGTGATAGAACAACCTATAACTCCTGAATTTCCATCTATACTTTTTGCCCATAAATAATTTCCAGCATTATCGTATTTTGCAATAAAAACAGATGCTCCACCTAAAGAGGATAAATTGCTTGTATCGAGGCCAGCATCAAAATCTACCGCTCCGCTGAAACCTCCGGTAAATAAAACATTTCCTAAATTATCAATGGAAACAGAATTAGATTGATCACTAAAAGAATCACCAAAACTTTTCGCCCAAATATAATTACCTGCGCCATTGTATTTGGCAATGAAGATATCTGATTGTCCAGCTGATATTAAATTAGTTGTTGCTAATGAAGGATTAAAATCAACAGTATCATTAAAATAACCTGTAATAAAAATATTGCCTGAATTGTCTAGCGCAATTGAAATAGAATTATCGTTACCTGCACCACCAATTCGATTTGCCCAAACATAATTACCTGAAGAATTATATTTAGCTATGAAAATATCTAATCCTCCTAAAGAAGTTAAATTGGCAGTATTTGCAGAAGGGTCGAAATCGACCATACCATTAAAACTGCCCGTTATATAAACATTGCCAGCATTATCAACTGTCAGGGAATTTCCACTTTCTGAACTGGTTCCACCAATACTTTTAGCCCAAAGATAGTCTACCTGTGCAATCGTCTGATTAATATTAAATAAAGAAAGAACTGCAAAAATTAAAAAAGCCAGTAATGATTTTCTCGAAAAATTCTTCATGGTTTTATTTTGCTATTACAAACAACACTGATATACAAATATATAACTTAAATTAATAAAAGCAATTTATTTTTGAATTTAAATAAAAAAACCTAACAGGTTTTGAAAACCTGTTAGGTATAAAATGATAATTCGTTTTTTATTGTTTATTATTCAAATCCATCTCCTCCATCATTTCCACCTTCGTTGCCGTTCGGACGTTTTTTATTCTTCTGTTTTAATCCACCATTAATTTTATAAGAAATTCCTATGAAACCAATTCTTGATTCTCTATGCCTTTTATTGTGATATGTAAATCCATCTCCAGACTGCTGCATATCAAAAACCATAGAATTGAAAACATCACTACATCTCAAACTAACTGAAAGACGATTCTTAAAGAAATCCTTCTTTGCGCCAATATCCATACTATATGTTTCATTCATTTGACCTTGAGGTGTTACCATTGGTCCATTATAAAAACCAGTAATTTGAATATCACAAATTTTCGGAATAGACATATTTGAGCTCACTCTTGCTGTCCAACTATAATTGTCGTTCGAAAGATTGGTTTCAAGATTTCCACCATCAATAATGGTTCTGAAATAACTACCGCTTGCATTTACCCTCCACCATTTTAAAACTTCCAAATCAAAAATCATTTCAACACCATAAGATGTTCCCTTTGACATATTCTTTGAAGTGGAATTGGTTACCCCATTCGAATCAAGAAAACTCCAGTTTTTTATCACATCAAAAATCTGTTTATAAAAAATCGATGAATTGACTGATGACTTTTTCCAATATTTGGTATGACCAATTTCGTATGAGTTAATGTATTCCGGTTTTAACTCTGGATTACCATATCTAATTTGGAGTGGATTTGCATAATCAATAAAAGGGTTTAATGAATGAATATCTGGTCTATTTATTCTTCTACTATAACTGATTTGCAAATCATTATCATTTCCAAATTTCTTGGTAATATGAGCGCTTGGGAATAACCCAAAATAATCGTTTGTAAATTTCTTAGAATCAGTTTTTTGATCAGCCGATGTCATTGTTTGTTCTGCCCTTAAACCAACTTGGTATGAGAATTTTTTATAAATCTTTGAATAAATCAGATACAAACCGTGAACTTGCTCATTATAAATAAAATGGTTGCTTTTTGTGGTGTCATTAATCCATTCGGTTGTTGGGTACAAATAATTTTTCATCAAATAATCTTGATCCATATTTCTGTTTATGTATTTATAACCAGT
>JACAAW010000066.1 GCA_013377115.1 Bacteroidota bacterium
GGGGTATTGAAGTTAAAAACACTTTGTGAACTTTGTGTATATTCTTTGTGATCTTTTTGGTTAGAAAAAGGAGAATTTATTTGTTCAATAAAAAATCTGCAATTACGAATGCGGCAAAAACAACACTTCCAATACCGTTGGTAGTTGCAAAAGCCAAATTTACTTTACTCAAATCATTGGGCTTTACCAATCGGTGCTGATAAAAAAGCAATGCAATAAAAATAACTGCCCCTCCCCAATAAAACCAACTTGCAGTGATTAAATATCCAATCAGCAATACAAGTGATGAAGTAAAAACATGTAAAATAGAAGAAAACAATAGAGAATTCTTTTCACCAAAAACGGATGGAATGGATTTCAAATTTAAAGATTTATCGAAATCAATATCCTGCATTGCATAAATAATATCGAAGCCACTTACCCAGAAGAAAACAATTAAAGAAAATAAAACTGGTACCAAGGCAAACTTTCCTGACACAGCCAGATATGCACCAATAGGTGAAAGTGACAATCCCAAACCCAAAATTAAATGACAAATAAATGTGAATCTTTTTGTATAACTATAACCCAAAATTACAACCAAAGCAACTGGAGACAAAAAGAAACACAATAAATTGATAAAATAAGTGGCTGTTATGAATAATACGGAATTAATAATAACAAACCAAAGTGCTGCTTGAGGTTTAATTTTATTGGCAGGAATTTCGCGGTCTTTGGTTCTGGGATTTTTCTCATCAAATGCCCGGTCGATAAAGCGATTGAAACCCATTGCAGCATTGCGTGCAAAAACCATACAAAGCAAAACCAATAAAAAAAGTTTGTAATCGAATGAAGCATTCAAACTGGTAATGGCATAAAAATATCCAATTAATGCAAACGGCAGCGCAAACATGGTATGACTGAACTTCACTAAAGAAAGGTAATTGCTTGTTTTCCCGGTGATATTTTTAAACATTGGTTGGCATTTGGAATTAATTTGCAAACCTATATATTTTTTTAAAATTGAAGAAAAAATAATTGAATTGTAAGATGTAAGTTTCTATATTTTCCCTTCATATAAATCGGCAATTGGAAAAATCAAATCATAATTATTCCAATTTAAATTACCATCAATTATTTCGAATTGCATAAATTTGTCTTCATCTAAATACTTATGAATTGATGGATGCCTTGATAATTCAAGAAATGATTTAAAATCTACCAAACGATTTAGTCCATCATTAAAAAGTATCCTAATAGCATAATCTCCAATATATTTTGCAGACTTAATTTCTATTAAATCTATCTGAAAATCATTGTATTCCTTAACAATTATCATTTTATTCGTTTATTTATTTTTTCGAATTCAACCTCTTTATGAAAAACAAAATAATCAATCCATTTTTCAACAATTTTATCAGCAAATTTTTCTAAAAAACTCTCAAAATCATTTAATTTACTTCCATCCAATGGTGCTAATCCTCTAATGGGCTTAATTTTTATTTCTACTATTTTCCCATCAACAATGTAAAATTCAGCTTTACTTTCATAGCCACCATATTTTCCATGCACATGAATTGGTTCATGCTCATTGGAATAGAAAAAAATTAAAATCCCTAAATACTCAAAAATCTTCGGCATTATTTCATTTTGTACAAATTTAAACATTCTTCTTCAAAAATACAAGCAATTTTCAAAATCAAAAAGTCATACCCTTTTTCAAAAAGAAACAAAAAATACATTATTTATTCTACCACCAGCTTCCCTGTTTGCCAATTACCACAATCATTTTTTAATTGAAAAAAGTAAATTCCTGAACTAAAATTTCCTCTTTCAATTTTTATTTTGTTTGTTCGAATATTTTCAATCCTCCTTACTTTTTGACCCAAATTATTAAAAATTTCTAAAGAATAGTTTTCGGAGTTTTGGTATTCGAATTCGATGGTTGTGGATTCGGTGAAAGGATTGGGGTAAATTTTGGGTTTGCTAAAAGAATTTATTTCATTAATACCTTCGTAAATCAAATTGCATCCATATGATGAATTATAATCTGAAGTAAATAAGGTAGCATTATTATCTTTAATACAAACCAAGTATCTGCGGGTAAAGTCAATGGGATAATAATACAATGGTTCCATAATTCCAGCGCTTGATCCAATTCCCTCAATAATAAATGGGTAGTAACTGATACCAAGTTCAGTGATTGTATCAAAATTCCATCTTGTTCGGTATTGTCCATTTATTAGGACAGAATCAACAGATGAAATCACCAAATTGTAAAAAGAATGAATTCCTTTCAAAGTGTCACCCATAACCAGATTGTAATCGAAAAGTAGCGAATCAATAGTTGTATTCGGAAAAACAAAAAATGTTTTATTAGCAACAGAATCATCCCTCAAAGCACCAGCATAAGCAGGCTCTGTTGAAACAGGTGGATTTGTAGGCAAATTCCATGCAATCACATCAACTTTAGTATATGATTTAAATATTTTTTTATGAAGACTGGAATTTATTATTGTGTCACCGGTAATATAATAATGAAAATAATATTTGATATTAAAACCAAAAGAAAATGGATTAAAGGAATGATAATCAACTCGCCAAACAGCCGAATCAGGAAATGAATGATAAACATTGGTTTGGGCTTTAATTGAAAATGACCATAAAATCAAAATAAGAACCAATAGTTTTTTCATAGTCAGGTTTTTTTAGGGGAGAAATTTAAACATCAAATATACAAAACCAAGATGTTTCTTCCTAATTAATAACTAAAATTAAAAAAAATTTAAGTCAATTTCATCGGTTACAATTTACCAGCCAGTTTTATTCATTAAATCTCTTGCAAAATAATTATTTTGTGGCGGCTATTTTTTTACTTAAATTTGTGAATCTTCAAAACAAATAAAAAGAACCATAAATGAAATTTTTAGAATTACGAAGTTTTTATTTCAAGGTGCTTTTACTTTCCCTTTTGCTCAGCAAATTTAGCATTGGCTTTGCACAGGATACCACAAAACAAAAAGATTTTAGCCTAAACGGCATGGTTGGTCTTAATGGTATTTATTATCATTCGCAAGGTATTGATGCCCGCAGATCTCCATTTTCTTATGTTCTTTCAGTAAATATGGAAGCGCGTTATAAAGAGCTTTATGTTCCGTTTTCCGTTACTTATAGCGAGCAAGATCGCTCCTACCGCCAAGCATTTAACCAATTTGGTTTGAGTCCTCGGTGGAGATGGATTACAGCTCATTTTGGATATAGAAATGTTAATTATTCTTCATATACTTTGGCTGGTCATACTGTTTTGGGTGCTGGCGTCGACCTCAACCCTGGCCTTTTGCGTGTGGGTTTTATGTATGGGAAATTTAATCGCGACACGCCTTATGATAATTATAGCTTATTTGTAAATCCACCAACTTTTTCCAGGAAAGGTTATGCAGCCAGAATTGGCATTGGTAATAAAGATAATTTCTTCGATTTTATTGTCCTTAATATTAAAGACGATAGCACAACCTTATATTACAATCCAAAAGATACCAGTTCGAGTTTAGATCACAAAACACCACCTGCACAAAATGTAATTGGTGGTTTTAATTCAAAGTTTAATTTCACTAAAAAACTTTGGTTCGAATCGGAAGGTGCTATCAGCGTTACAACCACCAATATTATTGCCGATACCCTTGATGGTGTGAGCGATAACGAATGGTTACTTAAACTTAATGGCATCATTCCATTAAACCTCTCCACCGAATTTTATTCAGCTTTGCGCGCCGCAATTGGATATAAAGAAAAACTCTGGTCGGCAAAAATTCAATATCGCCGTATCGATCCTGGTTATCAATCAATGGGTGCTTATTATTTTAATAACGATTTGGAAAACATCACTTTCGAACCCATGATGAAACTTTTTAAGAAGAAAATCTATTTCCGGGGAAGTATTGGCTATCAGCACGACAATATTAAAAACACCAAGAGAGCTACTTCTTTGAGAACCATTGGTTCGGCATTTATCAGTTTCAATCCTGTTAAAGAATTCGGACTTGATTTGGGTTATTCGAATTATGCGAGTAACCAAGAGCGAGGTAGATTGCCTTTGGTGGATTCAATCGTATTAAATCAAACAACCACAAACTATACTTTAACACCTAGATATACCATTTTCAATACTGACAAAACTCATACGTTCATGTTGAATTTTAATCACATGCAGCTTAATGACAAAAATAATCGCACCTCAGAATTCAATAATTTACAATTAACCAATGTTTTGGTAAATTATACTATTGGACTAATTCCACTCAAAACAGCTTTATCTCTGGGGCTTAATTATACTTATTTAACGCTTTACAACCAAAACAATAATTCCATTGGCATTGTTGTGGGCGCCAATAAATGGTTGTTAAAAAATAGATGTGCGGTTAATGCTTCGGCATCAATTAACAGAGCGGATTACAATAATTCAAAATCATGGATTAGTAACTTCTTTGGAAGTGCCAGTTATATTTTGACCAAAAATCATTCTTTTAACATCAATTTGTACTATATCGGCAATAATATTACCAGTCCGGCAAAGAAAAATATCAACGAAATTAAAATAGACATCGGCTATGCTTACAAAATATTTTAAACAATTCATTTTATCACACAATAAGAAATTGAAATCAGTTTTTCTTATTTCAATATTAGCAATCCTTTTAGGCATGCCAATACTGTCTTTCTCTCAGCCTTATTCAATAAAGATAAATGTTATGGTAAATCCGCCATACCCAACAAAACCTGCTGCTTGGGCTGAGGACAATACAAAAATTATTGCTTCAATAATTAATTTATCACCAAATCCTCAAAATTATTGGTTGGTAGGCTATTTAAACAGTGATGTGGGAATTTCATGCTCAACTAATGATCTTTCAATACCGTCGCAGCCAGCCATTTTACAACCAAATGAAACAAAATTTTTGTATTTAAGCGATTTAAAAAACATTTTGAATTTCAATAATGTCAATTACCAAGGCATAACCAAAGATGAAATTATAAGAAATGGCTTACCTGAAGGAGAGTACACTATTTGTATACGCGCCAAAGATTATTATAATGGGAATTTTATTTCGGAAGAAGGTCCTTCAGGCTGTAGCAATCCGATTAATCTATTAAGTGTAGAAACACCAATGATTATTGGACCAATGTGCGATGAAATGGTAGTTCAAACAAATCCACAAAATGTCATTTTTTCATGGACCAGACCAGCAGGATCGCCAAATTTAGTTCAATATGTTTTAAGGATTGTAGAAGTAACTCCAATAAATAGAAACATCAACGATGCAATGAATTCTGCAACTCAACCGATATTTTTCGAGCAAACTGTAAACACGAATGTTTTTGTTTATGGACCAGGGAATCCGCTACTGGTTGCAGGAAAAAAATATGCTTTTTCCGTAAAAGCTGAAGATCCAACCCTACAAACCAGTTTTAAAAACAATGGTATTAGCGAGGTTTGTAGTTTTATTTATGGAGACACGGCAAAAGTAAGCATTCCAAAAGACACTATTATCAAGGACAATAATGCGACTTTACTTTACAATATTCCGCCATTGCCTTCTATTCTGCCTTCTTATACTGAATTTATTCCAAACGATTTTTCTTATAAGGATAGTACTTTAGCCGCACTTTTAAAATCTTATCAAAAAGCAAAAATAGCCGATAATAAATATGCTATTGCTGAAATTGCTTTTTACACAGGAAGGCTTCATTTAATGAATTTCCAATTCAATTTAGCCATCAAATCTTTTGGTGAGGCCATTGATTCATTAAAAAGAGTTCATTCAACCCGAAATTTATGGATTCCTTATGCCAATCTTTCCTACTGCTATAGAATTACAGGAAATGCAAATGCAAGTCGAATGGCAATTAATTCAGCTTTTAAAGTTTTAGAACAAATTCCTTTAAAATCAAATGAAAGTGAAAGTTCCACATACCATTCTGAATTAATCAATGCCCAAGAGCTCATGTTCGAAATGGCTATAAAACAATGCCTTGAATCAAACAAGATGGACTCTGCCTTAGTTTTCCTTGAGAAAAGCAATAATTACGGGAAAAGCAGAACAAGAGGCGTAGAACCAATGGATTACGGAGATGGAAGCTCGAGGACTTTACTTGAACGAGAAAACAAGTTGTACAAAACTGTTGATTCTTTGTACTCATTGTTGATTATTGAAAGTTCTAACCCATCTGCAGCACAAGATTTACAGAAATTAGATTTTTTAAAGAAAATTTACTCGGTAACTGAAAGTAACTATTTAAATTTTATTGATAGCATCATTGTTGAAAAACCAGAATTATCGGTTAATTTCAGTTCCAATATCAATCCTAAAGATTTATTTAAAGACAAACAATTAATTCCTGAAAATACTTTGGTTATTGAGTATTTAGTTTCTGATAGTGCCATTTACGCATTTGTTGTTCGAAAAGACACCATAATTTCAAAAATAATTCCGGCAACTAAAAGCACCATTGAAAACGCAGTGGATAATTACGTTCAAATGCTAGCCAAAAACTCGAAGATTACTTATATCCAGAAGCTTTCATCGGAGCTTTACAATTATTTGATTTTACCAATGGAAGGCATCATTAGACCAGGTGAGAACATTGCCATTGTTCCATCAGGGAAATTACTGAAATTGCCGTTTCAATCACTTGTAAAATCAGGAAATGCAAAAGCGCCTCCAGTGTATCTCATTGAAAAGAATCCAATTTATTATATCAATTCATTAAGATTGTTCTATTTGCCAAATACAAAAGCCGCAGGAAATTATAAAGTAATTGCTTTCGGAAATCCTGATAATTCTTTACCATTTGCAGAAGTGGAAGTAAATGGATTAAAAACCATTAATTCCGAATCAGAAATTTATGTTAAAGATGCGGCAACTGAAACAAAAGCAAAAAGCATTGGAACTGGTTTCGACGCCATTCACTTTGCAACTCATGGTGTACTCGACTTTTCGAAATTCCAAAATTCCTATATTTTACTTGCTGCCGACAAAGAAAAAAAGAATGATGGCAAATTAACTTTGGGAGAAATCGTTGGGATTACTAATCTTAGAAATTTGAACATGGTCACCCTTTCCGCTTGTAATACAGCTGTTTCTGATCAAAAAGTTAAGGGATGGATAAATAATCCTGCCCAATCCTTTATTGATATTGGTGTAAAAAGTGTAGTTGCAACTCTCTGGGCTGTTGACGATAAAGCTACCAGTTTAATTATGAGCGAATTCTATACGAATTTAAAAACAAAATCAAAAGTAGAATCAATTAGAGATTCCCAACTTAAATTAATAAAATCGAAAGAATTTCAACATCCGTATTATTGGGCTCCTTTTGTATTAATAGGGGATTACAGATAATGCTAAAAAAATAATCAATTCTCAATTCAAATTTTTCTAAATAATATTTGGTAAAATTCCTATTTAGATTAAATTTGCATAAGGATTTTGTAAAAATCCGTTCTCATTACTATTTTTTCATCGAAAATTATAATACTATGAACAAATTTTCTCTAAATTTTCTAAGCATTTTCATCCTTTTTCTATTTTTAAGTTTTAATACGAATGTCAATGCACAGTCAAAATGCAATGGTGATTGCCAAGATGGATTTGGTATTTACACTTGGGAAAGTGGCAATAAATACATTGGCAATTGGGTAAATGGAAATCGCGAAGGACAAGGCTGCATGAAATGGAAAGAAGGAACTACTTATTCTGGTTCTTTTAAAAATAACCAATTAGATGGTTATGGTACTTGCATTTGGGCATCTGGAAACAAATATGTTGGAGAATGGAAATACGACAAACAAGATGGCAAGGGTGTTTATTTTTATAAAGACGGTACAAAAAAAGCTGGAACCTGGTCGAACGGAGAATATTTAAGTTCTGATTTTAAATCTGGTTGTATTTCTGGCGATTGCGACAATGGTTGGGGAACCTGGGTATGGGATTATGCCGGGGATTGGTCTGGTGATAAATATATTGGAAACTGGAAAGGTGGAGAAAGAAGCGGAAAAGGAACTTATTTTTATGCGTCGGGAAGTAATTATAACGGTTATTTCAAAGGAAATAAAATAAATGGTGAAGGAACATATAACTGGGCAAATGGCGAAAAATATACTGGAACCTGGGTTGATGCAAAAAGAAATGGTTACGGCGCCTATTACGACTCTGATGGAATTATTGATAAAGGAAACTTTGTAGATAATGTTTTCCAAGGCTCAAGTAATAATAATGTTAATAATAATGTTAAAGTAAACAACAACCAACCCACAACTGGTTGCATAACTGGTGATTGCACCAACGGTTATGGAACTTACGTTTGGAAAAGTGGTGAAAAATATGAGGGATATTGGGTTGCTGATAAAAGAACCGGTCAAGGTAGTAACAATTATGCCAATGGTGATGTTTATAAAGGTGCATGGAAAGATGATCAACAAAATGGTTACGGAACTTATACTTTTACTACTGGTGACAAATATAGTGGAACTTACGTAAATCATCGCAGAAACGGATATGGAACATATAATTTTAAAGATGGCAGAAAATATGCCGGATATTGGAAAGACGATACTTACGATGGTCAAGGTACTTTTTATTATACTGATGGAACAACAAAATCCGGAACTTGGTCAAACGGAACTTACGTAGGAGCTGCTAAAAACACTTACAATGAATCAAAAACAGGTTGTGTATCAGGAAATTGTGATGATGGCTACGGCGTTTGGGTTTTTGCTTCAGGAGAAAAATACGAAGGTTATTGGCAAAACAATATGAGAAATGGTGAAGGAACCAATAACTATAAAACTGGTTCAACTTATGTTGGAACATGGAAAGATGACAAAAAACATGGTTATGGTAATTATACATACAAACCTACATCTTCTTATGAGAGTTATATGGGAAATTACTCCAACGATAAAATGAACGGTCAAGGAACATTAAAAAACCGAAATGGCGAAAAATATGTTGGTTCTTTTAAGGATGATATGTATGACGGAGAAGGAACCCTCTACAATGCCGACGGAACAGTTCAATCAGCTGGTATTTGGAAAGATGATAAATTTATTGGAGCCAGCGAAGATAATTATGGTTGTGTAACAGGAAATTGTAAAACAGGAACAGGAACTTACGTTTTTCAAACTGGCGCAAAATATATTGGTAGCTGGTCGAACGGAAAATACAATGGACAAGGAACTTATTTTTATGCTTCCGGTGATAAATACATTGGAACTTTCAAGGACAATATGCGCGAAGGACAAGGAACCTATACTTTTGCCATTGATAATAGAAAATATGTTGGAGAATGGAAAAACGACAAATATGACGGCGAAGGAACCATGTATTATTCTAATGGAACAAATAAAGGTGGAACATGGAAAAATGGAGAGTACATAGGCGAAACAAAAATTACCAATAGTGCACCATCATTAACATGGCTTTCTCCAGAGTATTTTAGCTCAACAACATCATCACAAAAATATTCAATAAAAGTTTGTGTGGAATCTAAAACTCCTGTTAAAAAAGCCGAAGTTTATGTAAATAATGTTCTTCAAATCAATGACGCAACTCGTGGTTTTAATGTTGTTACTTCTGCCTGCGATTATACAATTGAAAAAGAAGTTTCATTAGCTTCTGGTGAAAATAAAATAAAAATCATTGTTCAAAACTCAGATGGAACAACAACTTCTGACATCAGAACAATAACCTATACAAGTAGCAATACTGAAAAACGTCTTGCCCTTGTTATAGGAAATGCCAATTATGCAACTGCACCACTAAAAAATCCAACAAATGATGCCAATGCCATTGGAGCTGAATTAAAAAAACTTGGATTTGAGGTAATGTTATTTACCAATATCAGCCAAATGGAAATGAAAAAGCAAATCAGGAATTTTGGCGAAAAACTTGCTACAGACAAAGGAATTGGATTATTTTATTATGCTGGCCATGGTTTACAAGTTAATGGTGAAAACTTCTTAGTTCCAGTTGATGCAAATATTCAGAAAGAACAAGACGTTGAATTTGAAGCATTAAATTTAAGTCGCGTTATGGGTGAAATGGATTATGCACAAAACACCATGAATATCGTTATTTTGGATGCTTGTAGGAATAACCCATTCACAAAAGGTCCTCGCTCAGTTTCAATTATTGGACTTGCTACGACCACAGCACCGCAAGGAACATACATCGCTTATTCAACCGCACCAGGTTCAGTTGCTGCTGATGGAAGTGCCAATAATGGATTGTATACTCAAGAATTGCTAAAATCAATAGCAAAACCAGGAATTAAAATTGAAGATGTTTTCAAACAAGTTAGAACCAGTGTCTATGAAAAATCTAATAAGGCACAAGTTCCTTGGGAAAATTCATCCATTTTTGGCGATTTCTATTTTGTAAAATAAATCTATCATACTTACTTAATGCAATATTCAATGAAAAACTTAAAACTTATTCTCATATTTTCACTATTCATCAATCTAGCTTTCGGACAAACAAAACCAAAGTATTATACCGGAATGAATTTCGATGATGCTAAGTATAAAGCGACTTTGCAGAAAGCACCTTTAACTCGTGAGCTCTATTCAACATTGCCTAAAAGTGCCTCACTTAAAAAATATGCTCCAACTCCTAAAACTCAAGGATCTTATGGAACTTGCGTTGGCTGGTCAACTTGCTATTGTGCAATGACCATTATCGATAATATGAAAAGTAATTCTACCGATATTACTGCAAATACAGATAATGCCTACTCTCCCACTTTTGTTTATGTTCATGTTAAACAAGAAGGTGATGCTGACTGTAAATATGGTACTTATATTGACCAAGCTTTAACATATTTGAAAAATAATGGTGACGTAAAATACTCCGATATGTCATTAGATTGCCCTACAGAATTTGAAGACGAACTCTACAAAAAAGCGAAACAACATAGAATTAAAGATTTTGCAAAACTATTTGATGTTGATGATGGTTCAAATTTCAAAATCTCATCGGTAAAGAAAAGCCTTGCAGAAAAAAAACCAGTTGTTATCGGTTTCAATCTTCCAGAATCATTTTATGAAGCAAAAAGTTGCTGGACTCCAACAGAAAATTCAGCATCAGCTGGTGGACATGCTATGTGCGTAATTGGCTATGATGACGAAAAATATGGTGGCGCATTTGAATTTCAAAATTCTTGGGGAAATACCTGGGGAAACGAAGGCTATATGTGGGTTAAATACGACGATTTTGCAACATATACAAAATATGCCTTTGAAATGATTGACCAGGCATCTTTCATCAATACTGAAAATGACCTTTCTGGAAAAGTAAAATTTCAATTGGCCTCTGGCAAAGAAATGAAAGCTACTTTGAGTGGAACAAATTATTTAATGAATGATTCGTATAAATCAGGAACAAAATTCAGATTGTATCTTTCTAATAATGAACCAGCTTTTGTTTATGCAATTGGTTCAGATTTATCAAATAAATGTGGTTTGGTTTTCCCTCATAAAGCAGGAATTAGTCCAGCCTTAACCTATCAGGCAAACGATGTGGCTTTACCAGACGAAGATCATTATATTGAAATGGACAATACCGAAGGAACTGACTTTTTATGTGTGCTTTATGCCAAAAACACCATCGATATTAATGGAGTTATTGCTGCAATGGGAAAAGCTACCGGAACCTTTGAACAAAGGATAAAACAAGTTCTGGCAACTGATTTGGTAAGCCCAGCAAACATTAAATTTTCAGCCAATGGCGAAATGGGATTCACAGCTTCCAGTAAAGGAAAAAATGTGGTTGCTTTGATTGTTGAAACCAAACATATTAAATAGTTTTAGTTTTTAATAAACTTACCAAAACTTTCACTTTTTTTATTTATTACTCTGACAAAGTAAATGCCACTTGGTAAATCACTTACATCTATCTCAGATTTAAAGGTAGTTAATTGTTTGGTGATTAGTTTCTGTCCGTTTACATTTAAAATAATAATCGTTCCAGTTTTTCCTTCCACTGGGGTTTCAATTGTAATAAGGTTATTTGCAGGATTGGGATAAATACTCAAACTTCTAGCTATAGTTGATGGAATTCCCTCAGCACTTGCGGTAAAATATAAAAACTTAGCAAAATTGGGACTATATCCTGCAGCTATACTATTAAAATCACCTCCAACATAAAAATCACTTCCACTAATTACAATTGAATTTACATTCGTAATATTATTTGAATTAAGAATCCAATATGGATCAGCAGCACCATCATAATTATTCAATTTTGCAATTCCATTTGAGGCGTATCCGCCAATGTAGTTAAAATAACCTCCAACATAAATATCATCTCCATTTATTAAAATAGATCTTACTATGCCATTAATATTTGGATTCCATGTTGGATCAACGGCTCCGCTCACTTCATTCAATTTCGCAATATTATTTCTTGTATGTCCATTTAAAGTAGCAAAACTTCCTCCAACATAAATATCGCTGCCATTAATTGCAATTGAATAAATTTTATAACTTGCATTATGCACAAAATGAGCATTCCAAATGGAGTCAACAACACCATTTGAACAATTTAATTTTGCTAAGACAACTCTTGCTTGATTACCAATATTCCAAAAATCACCTCCAACATAAATATTACTTCCGTTAATTGCGAAAGTGCAAACAAAGGTATCAGTATTTGGATTCCAAGTTACATCAGCTTCACCATTGGTGTTATTCAATTTTGCAATATTATTTCTAAGTTGCCCACCTATTTTTGTGAAATCACCTCCCACATAAATATCACTCCCTTTTATAGCAATTGAATTAATTTCTAATGAAGAGCCACCAAAAACACTATCGCTAGGATTAGGATTCCATATCGTATCAGCCAAACCATTGAATTTATTTAATTTTGCAATTCCATTCCTTAATTGACCACCAATATAATAAAAATTTCCTCCTGCATAAATGTCATTTCCAGAAATAACTATTGACCTATAATAAGGATTACCGCATAGATTATATGCATTGGGATTCCATATTGGATCAGCAGCGCCAGTGATATTATTCAACTTTGCAATTCCTGTTCTAATTAGTCCTCCTATACTTTTAAAATCACCGCCCAAGAAAATATCACTTCCACTAATGGCAATTGCCAGAACTCTATCACTAGCATTAGGATTCCAAGTTAAATCTGCAGCTCCAGTAATATTGTTTAGTTTTGACACAAAATTTCTAGGTTGGCCACCTATGTTTCTATAACCACCCACTGCATAAATATCACTTCCCTCAATTGCAATTGAATTGACATAATTATCAGCATTAGGATTCCATATTGTATCAACAGCGCCGGTAATATTGTCCAATTTCGCAATTTTATTTCTTGTTATTCCTCCCACATAATCAAAGGCTCCACCAATATAAATATCAATTCCATTAACAACTATTGACATGACAGCATTATTAGCATTTGGATTCCAAATCGTATCAGCCATGCCATCAGTTTTATTTAGTTTCGCAATGTGATTTCTCAAATAACCTCCTACGAAAATAAATCCACCCCCAACATAAATACTATTTCCACTTATGGCTATTGAATTGACATAGCTATCAGCATTTGGATTCCAAATAGAATCAACTTCACCAGTAATACTATTTAATTTTGCAACATTATTTCTAGTTTGTCCACCAATGCTAGTAAAACCACCTCCAATATAAATGTCATTTCCATCTTTTACGATAGAAGTTACAACGTAATTTGGATTAGGATTCCAAAACTCATCAGCGGCACCAGTTGTATTATTCAATTTCGCAACACAACTTATTGGAAATACACCAATACTAGAAAATACACCTCCGACATAAACATCGTTTCCATTGACCATAATTGAGTAAATACAGCAAGAATTAACACTATCTTTAACATTTGGATCCCATGATGCATCAACTGTTTTGTCTGCATTTATATGAGCAATTCTATTTCTTTGGTACGAGCCCACTTTTGTAAAAACACCACCAATATACCAACCGCCGTTGCCATCAGAAGCAACAGCCCATATTAGGCCATTTACTTTAGGATAGCCATTTTGAAAAGAATCGTCAGTGGTTGATATTTTGGCTCCAGCTCCGGTGCATGGCCCAATATAATTAAATTCCCCTCCAACATAAGTGTAATTACTATCAACAGCAATGGAATAAACTGGACCATTGGTAACCCACATATTAGTATCTAAAATTTGTGCAGAAGAATCGAAAGTGAAGAATTGAAAAAAAATACTGACAAAGGAGCCCAATAATAGAAATTGCTTATTCATAAATTTGGCTTCTAATTATTTTATATGAATATTCATAACCTTAAGAAACAAATATACAAAAAGTTAATGAATGATTTTAAATTCAATACTTGTATTTAATTTTCAATTATTAAATAGTGTAAAATTTACCGCAAAAGATTAGAAAACTATTGTAGTCTTTCTTATATTTTTTTACTTTTGCATCCCTATTTAAAAATACTATTATGAATGCAATTCCAAAAGTTACCGTAAAGAGAAAAAACATACAATCGTTAATCGACTATTGTTTAGAAAATAAAATTGAATTTGCTGCAAAACTAAAAGAAAATTCAACAGAAGAATGGGAAGTTGAATGTTGTGTTATTGCTATCAATCAAGCCATTCTTTTTGGCATGTTTTTAAAAGAAAATCATTTGGAATTGGATGGTAATCTTAATCTTAACAACCACAAAACTGTTGAGAAAAAAGAAGTCGTTGTAAATTCAACTCCAAAAGCAAAAGTTGAAAATTTAAGCGCTCTTTTAAAAGGTGAAACTTTAGATTTTTAATCGGATTTCAGTTAAAGTTTTATCAGCTTCAATATTTTTGAGTTTCCTTCTCCCCTGCATTTTACAAAATAAGCACCTTTAGATAATTCTTCAAGGTTGATTGAGAAATCATTTGAATTAGCGCAAGTTGATTTCTTAAAGGCAATACTACCATCCATTTTGTAAATTTCTATTTCGATATTTTTATTTCCTTTTGCATTTATATGGAAGTTTAATACGTCATTTGCAGGATTTGGAAAAACAGAAAATTCTTCAGTTTCATTCAATGAACTAACTGAAGTTGGAATTAAGGTAATAATTGTTTCTAATGTATCGTAAACGCATTCATATCCTGTGATTTTCTTTACTGAATAAGTTCCATAAGTAGCATAATTATGGAAAGGATTTTTTTGAATACTACTGGTGGCATCACCAAAATCCCAATAATGGTAATCTCCAATATTTGAATTATCAGTAAATTGAACATCGGTATTATTAATTGAATAATTAAAATTCACTATTGGATCAAATTCGCCAATATTCCATGTGGATAAACTATCAAATACGGTATGAAAGGCAATATCTTGCAAAAAGGTAGCCGTTGCTGGAGCTAATCCATTAATGAATGAAAGTCCAACAGGTGTTTTTCTATAAATGGTGGCATAAAAAACACAAGCTGTTAAATAAGTCCCAGCTACAGATGGATGACTATAATCTGCCTGAAATAATTCAAGACTTGGATCAACAGCTACACTATTTCTCCAAGCCATTCCAACAGGCGCAACTTCAGCACGATTGCTATCACCCATTTCCAAATAACTTTCTCTCAATCTTTGTCCCATTCCTAAAAAAGTACAAACTGGAGGATAAGCTGCACAATTAGAGGCATCACCATATTTTCGGCCCCAGGTCATATAAAAAACGGTATGTGTGCAAGAATCATTATCGGAAATTAAACTATCTAAAATTCGAGCATATGGATAACATTCAGCTGCAACTTGAGTTGGATCAAAAGATGGCAATTGACTTTGCTCTTGTAAAACCACATAGTCCCATGGTTTTAAATAAATTTTACTAACTGTTGGTGCATAAGTTGAATGCATTTGAAATGTATAACCTCCAGGAGTGCTGGAGTCATAATTTACGGTATCTCCTGCCGATAATGCTAAATTGTAAAAGGTGCCAGGCAGATCGTTGACTCCAGTATAGCTATTGCCAATAAATAAAATATTTTTTGTTTGGGCAGAAACTAAATTAGAAAGCCCTATTAAAAAGAAAAAAAGAAAATAAAAAATCTTCATATTATTTTGAAATTGAATTATTAAAATTAGCTGTTAAGTTTATTTGGAAAAAGAATTTCTCAAAATTCACCTATTTATTTCAAACAAAAATAAGCAAAAAAATGAGGTTCACAAATTCCATTTCTACATTAAAAAAAATCAAAAAAAAAACCTGAGAGGTAATTCTCAGGTTTTAAAAATTAGAACTAAGCTTTTAGATTATAATCCATTGCTTGCATTCTCTTATAATTGAGATATCTCATTTTTGCATTCTCTTCCGCAGCTTTGAATAATTCATCTGCTTCTTTTGGGAATGATTTCTTTAATGAACTATATCTTACTTCAGAATTTAAGAATGGTTGGAATTTAGTCCAATCCGGATCTTTAGAATCAAAAATAAATGGATTCTTACCTTCATCTCCTAATTCAGGATTGAAACGATATAAATGCCAATAACCTGATTCAACTGCATTACGACCTTCTTCATGGGTTTTTCCCATACCTTCTTTTAATCCGTGGTTAATACATGGAGAATAAGCAATAATAATTGATGGTCCTGGATAAGCTTCTGCCTCTTTAACTGCTTTTAAGAATTGGCTGTGGTTTGATCCCATTGCTACTTGAGCAACATAAACATAACCATAAGACATTGCCATCATTCCCAAATCTTTTTTACGAACTCTCTTTCCAGAAGCAGCAAATTGTGCAACAGCTCCAATTGGTGTAGCTTTAGATGCTTGTCCACCAGTATTAGAATAAACTTCAGTATCAAGAACTAAAATATTTACATCTTCACCAGAAGCCATAACATGATCTAAACCACCGAATCCAATATCATATGCCCAACCATCACCACCAATAATCCATACAGATTTCTTTACCAAATATTGTTTCAAACTCATAATTTCAAGAGCATGAATATCTTTAGATCCTTCTAAAAGTTTGATAACTTTTTCTGAAGCTTCTACTGATTTTTCGGTATTATCTCTTCCATCAATCCATTCTTTGAATGCATCTTTAATTTCAGAAGAATAATTTCCATCTAAAGCAGCTTTCATAATATTGGTAATTCTGGTACGCATTGCTTTTGTTCCAGATGCAATACCAAAACCATATTCAGCATTATCTTCGAATAGTGAATTTGCCCAAGCAACACCTTTTCCATCTTTGTTCATAGTATAAGGAGTAGAAGGAGCCGAACCACCATAAATTGACGAACAACCAGTAGCATTTGCAACAATCATTCTATCGCCATAAAGTTGGGTAATCAATTTAATATATGGAGTTTCACCACAACCAGCGCATGCGCCAGAGAATTCGAACAATGGTTGAGCAAATTGTGAATTTTTAACTGATTGCATTTTTGGCAATAAAGTATCTTTATATGTCACGTGTTCTGCAAAATAGTTCCATCTTTCAATTTCTGCTTCTTGAGTTCCAAGTGGTTTCATGAATAAAGCTTTGCCAGGTGCTGGACAATAATCAACACAATTACCGCAACCTGTACAATCTAAAGGACTAATTTGGATTTTATATTGATAACCTTCTAATCCTTTACCAATTGGTTTCTTCGAAGTTGTTCCTGCAGGTGCATTCTTTAATTCTTCTTCATTTAAGAAGAAAGGACGAATACAAGCGTGAGGACAAATATAAGAACAGTTATTACATTGAATACAATTGTCAACATTCCATTCTGGGATATTTACAGCAATACCTCTTTTTTCGTAGTTGGTAGTACCAGCTGGGAAAGTTCCGTCTTCTCTATCTATGAAAGTACTAACTGGTAAATCGTCGCCTTTTTGAGCGTTGATTGGTTCAACAACATTTTTAATGAAATCAGGAATATTTCTGTTATCAACAACAGCTTTTGTTTCTAAAGTTGCCCAATCAGAAGGAACGATAATTTCTTCAACAGCTGCGCCTTTATCAATTGACTGGAAGTTCATTTTTACAACATTCTCTCCCTTTTTGCCATAAGTTTTCTCAATAGCTTTTTTCATATAAGTAACAGCCATTTCGAATGGAATTACGTTAGCTACTTTAAAGAAAGCAGTTTGCATAATGGTATTGGTTCTATTTCCCATACCAATTTCTTCAGCAATTTTAGTTGCATTGATGATATAGAATTTGATTTTATTAACTGCCAAATATTTCTTCATATGATTTGGCAATCTTTTCTTAGTTTCTTCAGCATCCCAAATACTATTAAATAAGAATACCCCTCCAGGTTTTAAACCTTTTAACATATCATATTTATCAAGGTAAGAAGAAACATGACAAGCAACAAAATCAGGAGTGTTTACCAAATATGGTGCTCTAATTGGCTGATCACCAAATCTTAAATGCGAAACTGTAATTCCACCAGATTTTTTTGAATCATAAGCAAAATAAGCTTGGCAATATTTGTCAGTAGTTTCTCCAATAATCTTAATTGAGTTTTTATTAGCTCCAACTGTACCATCAGCACCTAAACCAAAGAATTTAGCTTCGAAAGTTCCTTTTGGAACAACACTAATTTCTGGCAACAATGGTAAAGAATGGAAAGTTACATCATCAACAATACCAATGGTAAATTGATTCTTTGGTTCTGCCATTGCTAAGTTATCAAAAACAGAAACCATATGTGCTGGAGTTGTGTCTTTTGAACTTAAACCATATCTTCCACCAATAATAATTGGAGCATTTGGTTTTCCGTAGAACATTTCTCTTAAATCTAAGTACAATGGATCACCATTAGCACCTGGTTCTTTTGTTCTGTCAAGAGCACAAATTCTTTTTACAGTTTTTGGGAACACTTTCATGAAATATTTTTCTGAAAATGGTCTATAAAGATGAACAGAAATTAAACCAATTTTTTCACCTTTTGCAACTTTGAAATCAATAACTTCTTTAATAGTTTCAGTAATTGAACCCATTGCAACAAGAATATTTTCAGCATCAGGGGCACCATAATAAGTGAAAGGATGGTATTCTCTTCCAGTTAATTTGGTAATTTCTTTCATATAATCTTCAACAACATCAGGAACTGCATCATAGAATTTATTTGCAGCTTCCCTTGATTGGAAGTAAATATCAGGATTTTGAGCTGTACCTCTTGTTACAGGATGTTCTGGATTTAAAGCTCTATCACGGAACGATTGTAAGGCTTTATGATCAACCAAACTAGCCATATCTTCAGTTGAAGGAGCTTCAACTTTTTGAATTTCATGAGAAGTTCTGAAACCATCAAAGAAATGCAAGAAAGGAACTCTGGTTTTTATTGAAGCCAAATGAGCAACTCCTGCTAAATCCATAATTTCTTGTACTGAACCAGTTGCTAACATTGCGAATCCAGTTTGACGAGTACTCATTACATCACTATGATCACCAAAGATTGATAAGGCTTGTGCAGCCAAACTTCTTGCTGAAACATGGAAAACACATGGCAATAATTCACCAGCAATTTTATACATGTTTGGGATCATCAATAATAAACCTTGCGATGCAGTATAAGTGGTTGTTAAAGCACCTGCTTGTAAAGCACCATGCACAGCACCTGCAGCTCCAGCTTCTGATTGCATTTCAGATACTTTTACTGTTTCACCGAACATATTTTTTCTTCCATTTGCAGCCCATTCATCAACATTTTCTGCCATGTTTGATGATGGTGTAATTGGATAAATGCAAGCTACTTCGCTAAACATATAAGCGATATGAGCTGCGGCATAGTTACCATCACAGGTAACAAAATTTTTCTTCTTTTCCATAGTATTAATATAAATAAAATATATTTTTCTGTCTTTAAGGAGATCAGAGTTTTTTCAATAATAAGGGGCGAAGTTATAAAATTAGATTTTAATACAATCTAAAAATGACGAAAAAAACTATTAGATTTCACAATTTAAATCAAGTATAAATACTGAAATTTAGGAACTTATTAAAATCATTTAAATACAATACTTTCCGTTATAAAGAGATGAATAATCAGGTTTGATAAATCATTTTTAAAAATATTATTTAACCTTGAAATTTAAAAAAAATTTATACCCACATTTACAATAAATACTAATTTTGGGTTACTGCTTTACACAAGAAAAATATGAAACAATACTTCATTTATTTAATTAAGCTTATAACTTTTTGGTTTTTACTTTTTTATACCCAGCAAATAATATTCTTACTATTTAATCTCTCGACATTACATGAGTGTAAATTTTCAGACATTCTTCTTTCCTTTGTTTATGCTTTTAGACTTAATTTATCTACTATTTCTTATATCATTACCATTCCAATACTATTAATCAATATTTCACTTTTCTTTAATAGAAACCCTTTTAAAAAAATCATTCCAATATATAATTATATTTTAATTTTTATTGCAATAATAATATCTGCTGCTGATATTGGTTTATAT
>JACAAW010000067.1 GCA_013377115.1 Bacteroidota bacterium
AAAATAGAATGTTGGCGCGGATTTGTAATCCGTGACAAATTCAATTCTATTGCTTTAAGCTAACACGGATTGCAAATCCGCGCTAGCTTTGTTTTAGTTGAAAGAATTTAACAAAAATACTAACAGAATAAATTTGAATTGAATACAAAAAAAGTCGTTGTAAAAAAAAAGAATGTTGGCGCGGATTTGTAATCCGTGACAAATTTAATTCTATTGCTTAAGCTAACACGGATTGCAAATCCGCGCTAGCTTTGTTTTAGTCGAAAGAATTTAACAAAAATACTAACAGAATAAATTTGAACTGAATACAAAAAAAGTTTTGTAAAAAAATAGAATGTTGGCGCGGATTTGTAATCCGTGACAAATTCAATTCTATTGCTTAAGCTAACACGGATTGCAAATCCGCGCTAGCTTTGTTAATTGAACTGAATACAAAAAACGCTTTGGATGAAATTTTATTCAATCACCAAATTGAAATTTGCATTTTCGGTTTCAGAAGAAATACATAAATGATAAATTCCTTTTGAAAGATTACTTAAATCTATTGTTTCATTGGTATTAATAAAATCCAAGCTTTTAGAAAATACATTTTGGCCAAGGGAATTGTAAACTGATAAATTTCGCTGTTCCACTTTTTGTGTTTTCAATAAAATATTGAAAATTCCATTATTTGGATTTGGAAATATTTCATAAAGATTTGACTTATCAAAAGTATTTATTCCAGTAGTAGAGGAGTAGTTTGCCGACCAGCCGCTTGAAGTAATAGAACCATTGGTGAAAAATATCACTAGCATAGAGCCACTATTGCATACAACGCTTGCAGGTAGATTGCTTCCAGAATAATTTGCAAGTAATGCTGATGTGGAAGCATCGTAAATTTTTACATTATCAGAAGGTCCTTGCGTATTAAATTCAGTGAAATTTAATGTGATTGAACTGGCACCAGCTGGTTGGATAGCCCATTTACAATTTGAATTATTGTGATAATCAGCATTGCCACTGCCATCACTAAAAGAACCAGATGGATTTGTTAGCAAGGTCATATTGGTGCAATAAATTGGGAAGGTGGATTTAAATTCTGCCAAAAATCCTTGACCTGTTGAATCGGAATCTGAAGTAAAGGTCACCAACATTTTATTTCCTGTTGACGAAATTGCAGCTGGCAATGAACTTCCTGAATAAGTTCCAAGTAAAGGTGCCGAAGTTGTTGCTCCATCATAAACGGTAACGAAATCCTGACTGGAAACAGTTTCGAAAGAGAGGAAAGTTAATGTTATTTTTGAAACCGAATCTGTCGGTGCAATTAACCAAGAACAGTTTGCATTGTTTGAATAGTTTGAGATTGGGCCGCTTCCATCCTCAATTGTGCCAGAAGATGAATTTATATTTGTTAATCCACTGCATCCACTTGGATAAAAAACAGCAGGATAAATATTTCTGATGACTTCATGCATTAAGGTGAAATCATATCCGCTGGGATTTAAATTATCAATAAAGAAATAACCATCATCCGTGCCACTCCATCCCCAATTGAAATGAAAATGGGTTGTATCTTGATAACCATCACAAACAAAAGCATGACCACCAATATAGCTGGTGTCTGACCATCCGGCATAATACAAAGGCATTTTATTGTCTAAATAGCCAATCAGCATATTTTTCCAATTAATGGTGGCGGTATCTCTGAAAATGTATTCGGTTGATGGCAAATATCCAAAATTAGTTCTTAAGGCATAAGCAGCTTTATGATTGGTTATACCTGAACCACCAGGACCATAATTTAAATCAACAGAAACACCCAAATGAAAGAGCAAGGTTGCAATTGAAGGACAACTATAATTGATTGACATGGGCATGCTGTTCCAATCATAAGTTGTTGCGCCAAAATCAGCACTTAGCAATCCATAAGTAGCATCGGTGTAGGTGTAAGAGCCAATTCCAGTTGGCGGATATCTATAATAATTCATTATTTGACCCATTGCTGTTGGAACGCATCCCGCGTAGGCGTGACCACCTGGTCCTCCAGCATCTGCAGGACAAGCTTCATTGTAAAATGCATCTTGATTCCATTTTGATTTTATTAATGGAGTCACTAATTTGGTGTTTTTTGAGCTGATATTATTTTCAATTTTTTGCCATTGGGGATTTGCCTTTAAAGACTTATCCATTTTTAGTTCAGAAATTTGTTTTTTAAAACGGTTCATCCAAAATAAAAAACCTGGAGAATGAGATTCTGATGGGTTGAAATTGTTTTCGAAAGAATAAGCCAATATTGGATAGGCTCTGAGATCTGCAGAGACAATAATAAACCCATTATTGCTGGAATTGAAAATATAATAAACTGGAAGATCATTTTCTTTCTCAGTAAAAACCTGGGAAAAAGTGGGGATGGTTTTACTTTCAGATTGAGTCATTTTTATTGAATAGAAATTCTGAGCAATGTTTTTAGCATGCTCAATAGTGACGGTTTGGCCTGAAAGGAAATGAGTGAATAAAAGAGAGCAAATAAAAAGAGTTGTTTTTTTCATAAGTTTAAAATATTAAAAAAAAAGTCATCCTTTTTGAAAAGATGACTTTTTTATGTTAAAAACAATATTGATTATTGTAAAACAATTTTTCTTGTGATACTGGCTTTTTCAGTTAAAATATTTACGAAATAAACTCCTTTTGAAAGTGATGAAACATCAATGGTTTTGTCAAATGTGCCATTAAAGTTCGATTTGCTATCAGCATAAACAGTCTGTCCAGTAATATTATTTAATTTAATATTGATGTTTTGTGTAGAGTTAACATCAAATTTAAGATTTAAATTATTGGTAGCAGGATTAGGGAAAATGCAGAAATTATTAACAAATTGATTTTCATCAACACCAGTAAGTGAACTATAAGAAATCTCCCAACCAGTTTTGTTTACAGAATTGTTTGAAGAAAAAATACATAAAACACTGGTGGTATTGCAAACGATTGGAGCTGGAATAACATTTCCAGTTACAGTTGCCAATAAAACATTTAAATCGTAATCATAAATTTTAATTTTATCATTGGTCATTTCAACATCTAAGGAATTGAAATTGATTGTAATTTGAGATGCACCAGCAGGTTGAATAAGCCATTTGCAATTTGCATTTTCTGAATAATTATATGCGCCGCTTCCATCAGCAAAAGTTCCACTAGGAGCGGTAAGGGTAACAACTCCAGTACAGAAAACTGGCGAAGTTGAAGTGTATTTTGCACTCCAGCCTTTTGAGTTTCCATAACCATTGGAAACAAAACGAACAAACATTTGTCCAGTTGTTGAATTAATTGAAGTTGTTGGAAAGGTTGTTCCAGAATATTTTCCTAAAATAGGAGATGAAGAATTTGGTCCATTATAAACGATAACAGTATCGCCAGCTAAATTATCCATTGAAAGGAAGGTTAATTGAACTGCAGTTTCTCCATTATTTGGAGCAATTAGCCAGCTACAATCAACATTGTCCTGGTAATTATTAACTGGGCCACTACCATCTTCGAATGAACCTGTGTGAGTGGATAATGTTGTAGTAACTCCAGTACAATAAAGTGGGTAAGAAGAAGCTGGAGGGATGATGCTTGTAACAGCACTTTGACTTTGTGTGAAGTTTCCATTTCCAGAGTTCATAGTTGTAAGTAGGAAATAGCCATTTCCAGAGCCACTCCATCCCCAATTAAAATGGTACATGGTAGTTGTTGAATTATCATAGCCATCGCATACAAATGCATGACCACCAGCTGTTGGGTCTTGTCCCGAATAATAAATTGGTCTTCCTAAATCCAAATCACCCTTTAATAATGCATTCCAATTAGCAGTGGTATAAGAACTTTTGTCATGAATAGCACAAGAATTATCATAATTAAAATAACCTTTTAATGAACCTGGTACGCTTGGAGAAAATGCTCCAGAACCATCAGGAGCGTAGTTCATATTTACAGAAACACCTGCGTGACGGCCAATTTTTGCCATTTCGGGATTAGAAGTAGTTGCTTGTGGAAGCATTCCATTCCAGTTATAGGTAGCAGCGCCAAAATTTGCAGTTTGAGCTCCATAAGTATTGTGCCAGTAGTATTTACTTCCAGTTCCATGAGCTGGGTATTTCCAGTAATACATGATTTGTGACATGGTAGTAGCAACGCATCCAACAGGAACATGACCACCATAGCCAGAAGGAGCAGCAGCATCAGCAGGACAAGAATCATTGTAGAATTGACCTTGATCCCAAATTGCAATAGTCAATGGAGTAACTGCCTGAATTTGTTTGCTTGCAGAGGTTGAAGGATATCCTAAAATGTCGTCCCAAGCTTGTTTAACTTCTCCAGTTTGAGCCATATTTGATGCTTTTGCATCAAGGATTTCTTGTTTGTAACTGTTAATCCACCATTTAAAACTTTCTGGTTGGTTTTCTGTTGGAAAACTTGATTCAAAAGAATAACCAAGAACAGGGTAAGCAATATCATCGGCGGATACAATCGCAAAACCACCTGTGGTGTAATTGAAAATATACAATACAGGTTCATTATTATTGTCTTTTATTGAAATTGAATTTGAAATCAAATTCGCATTTAATTTAAAATTGGAATTGAATTGCGCCTTATCTTGATAAAGATTTTTTGCAATTTTTTCAGCTTTTTCTATCTCTACTTTTTTTGCTTGAACAGCGAAATTAATAGCGAAAGAAAGTAAAATTGTAAAAATTAAATAACGGTTTTTCATAATATAAGGGGATTATTGGTTTAAATTGCCTTTAACACACAAATATACTAATTAATTCATATAAAAATATTTTTTTAAAAAATATTTTATAATTTCGCTTCAAGAATCGAAAAGATTGGTGGAGTAAGTCTTGAAAAGTATTTGTGTAATCTTAAATATAGGAAAGTATGTCGACAAAATTATTGCTGATTAATATAAAAGAATTAATTCAAGTAGAAGAAAAACCAAAATTGCTTTTAAGAGGCAAAGAAATGTCGAAAATTAAAACCATTAAAAATGCTTTCTTAGAGATTGAAAATGGCTTTATCACCAGATTTGGTGCGATGAATGATGCTGTTACTAAAGATTCTGCAAGTCGAGGAATTAAAATTATTGATGCAACTGGTAAAATGGTTTTTCCCAGTTTTTGTGATTCACATACTCATTTGGTATATGCGGGCAGTCGTGAGATTGAGTATATTGACAAAATTAAAGGCTTGTCATACGAAGAAATTGCAAAACGTGGAGGAGGTATTTTGAATTCCGCAAAAAGATTGCACGATTCTTCTGAAGAAGAATTGGTTGAGCAAGCTTTAGGACGCTTAAAAGAAATTGCATCTTATGGAACCGGCGCTGTGGAAATTAAAAGTGGTTATGGTCTCAATGTTGAAGATGAGTTGAAGATGCTTCGAGTAATTCGAACTTTGAAAAAGTTAAGTCCGATTACTATAAAATCAACTTTTCTTGGTGCTCATGCAGTTCCTTTAGAATATAAGAAAAAGCAAAGCGAATATGTCGACATCATTATTAATGAAATGATACCTCAAGTTGCTTCAGACGAATTGGCCGATTTTATTGATGTATTTTGCGATAAAGGATTTTTTACATACGAAGATACCGACAGAATTTTAATGGCAGGAATGAAATATGGTTTGCGACCTAAAATTCATGCAAACGAACTTGATTATTCTGGTGGAATTCAGGTTGGAGTAAAATACAATGCCCTTTCTGTGGATCATCTTGAATATACTGGTAAAGACGAAATAGAAAGCCTCCTAAATTCTGATACCATGCCAACCGTTTTACCTGGTGCTGCTTTCTTTTTAGGAATGGTCTATGCACCAGTTCGAAAAATGATTGATGCGGGTTTGCCTGTTGCGATGGCAAGTGATTTTAATCCAGGTTCTGCACCTTCTGGAAATATGCAATTGATTTTATCAATGGGTTGTATTAAATACAAAATGACACCAGAAGAGGCAATTAACGCTGTAACCATAAACTCAGCTTATGCCATGGATTTATCGGAGGAACTTGGAAGTATTGCTGTTGGTAAGAAAGCCAATGTTTTTATTACTAAGCCAATTCCTACTTATGAATTCATGCCTTATGCTTTTGGTTCTAATAAAGTGGAGACCGTAATTCTTAATGGAAAAATTCAATAATTTCCTTGTTTACACTGATTATTTATTCATAATTTCGCAGTCGAAATAAATCTTTAAATTCATAACGATGAACCAACTGATTGAATGCGTTCCCAATTTTAGCGAAGGGAATGATATGGCAATTATCAAGCAAATTACTGACAAAATTGAAGCAGTAGAAGGCGTGAAATTATTAGATGTGGATCCTGGAAAAGCAACCAACAGAACTGTTGTTACAATTGTAGGAAATCCTGATGCAATTGTTGAAGCGGCTTTTCAAGCGATTAAAAAAGCATCTGAAATTATTGATATGCGCAAGCATAAAGGCGAACATCCTCGAATGGGTGCAACTGATGTTTGTCCATTTATTCCTATTTCTGGAATTTCCATGGAAGAAACGGTAGTTTATGCTCACAAACTTGCCAAGAGAGTGGGAGAGGAACTTGGAATTCCAGTTTATTGTTACGAAAATGCTGCTTTTAAACCAGAAAGAAAGAACCTAGCAAATTGTCGTTCTGGTGAATATGAAGGATTGCAAAAGAAATTTACTGATCCAAACTGGGCTCCTGATTTTGGAAAAGCAGAATTTAATGCCACTGCTGGTGCCACTGCAGTTGGTGCGAGAGATTTTCTAGTCGCATATAATATAAATTTAAATACAACTTCTACACGTAGAGCAAATGCTGTTGCTTTTGATATCAGAGAAAAAGGTCGTCCTGTTCGTGAAGGAAATCCAATTACTGGAAAAATAAAAAAAGATGAAAAAGGAAATCCAGTTATGATTCCTGGATCATTAAAAGCATGCAAAGCTATTGGCTGGTTTATTGAGGAATATGGAATTGCACAGGTTTCTATTAATTTAACAAACATTAGCATCACTTCAGTTCATACTGCTTTTGAAGAATCTTGTAAAAAAGCTGCCGAAAGAGGAATGCGTGTAACAGGTTCAGAAATTGTTGGCTTGATGCCTTTAAAAGCATTGACTGATGCCGGAAAATATTTCCTTGAAAAACAAAATCGTTCCATTGGAGTTTCTGAACAAGAATTGATAAAAATTGCTGTAAAGTCAATGGGTTTGGATGATTTAAAACCATTTATTCCAGAGGAGAAAATCATTGAATATGTAATGAAAGACCATTCAAAAAAATCGTTGGTTGATTTTACCTGCAGAGGTTTTGCAGATGAAACTGCTTCTGAATCTCCAGCACCTGGTGGTGGCTCAATTGCTGCATATTTGGGTTCGCTTGGAGCTTCTCTTGGTGCAATGGTTGCGAATCTTTCTTCACATAAAGCTGGATGGGATGATCGTTGGAAAGAATTCTCAGACTGGGCAGCAAAAGGTCAAAAGCTAAAAGATGAACTTTTGTTCTTGGTTGATGAAGATACGAATGCGTTTAATAAAATCATGGATGCTTTCAGTTTGCCAAAAAACTCTGATGAAGAAAAATCTTCAAGAACTGCTGCTATTCAGGACGCCACAAAATATGCCACTGAAATTCCATTCAAAACTATGGAGAAAGCTTTTGAATCCATGGAATTGATTCAAGCAATGGCTGAAATAGGCAATCCGAATTCGGTTACCGATGCTGGTGTTGGCGCATTATGTGCACGTTCTGCAGTTTTAGGTGCAGGATTAAATGTAAAAATTAATGCTTCAGGATTAAAAGACGAAGCTTTTGTGATATCAATTTTGGCTAAGGTTCAAGAATTAGAAGCAAAAGCACAATCAAAAGAAACCGAAATCCTTGGAATTGTAAATTCGAAAATTTAGAAATAGAAAATAAAATAAAAGCCTCTTTTTTAGAGGCTTTTATTTTAAAGTTTTCTTGTATTTATCAGGATTCCGAGATGTATGAAAAATTGCAACGATATTTATCATTTTATAATTATCGTGAACAGTGTAGATGATAACAAATGGAAATCTTTTCATTGGCAGGAAACGCGCGTTTCTATGCTTTTCCTCACAAGCTGTCGGATTTTTTTCAACAAATTCAAGAAAGAATTTTAATTCTTTGAAAAACTCTTTACCCAGACCTTGCTTTTGTTCATTATACCATTTAATCGCTTTGGTTAAATCTTCCTTGGCTTCCTTTTCAAATTTTAAGCTTTAATTTTGTTTCATTTACTTGAAATCTTTAAAATAGAAATAAAACTAATGATTAAAAAGTCTTTTCAATTTCTTTTTTTAAATCATTCCATTCAAGTAAATTGTCTGAATCAAAATTATCAAGGCGCTTGTTAAGAACAGCTTTTTGTTTGTCTGTAAGCAATACTTCTTCTTCCTTAGAAATCTTCTTAACAAAGTTTAAACTCTTCATCAATTCTATGAAAATACTTTCTTTATTTTCAGGAATACTAATATGATACTGTACCATAAAATTCAAATTGATTATTAATATTAATGCAAACCAATAATCTACATTGACAAAATTAAATTAAAATACGGAAAAAAGCAATATTTAAATTCTTTGAAAAGTTTTGTAAAAATTTAGTTGTTTTAGGAAATGGTATTAATTATTATTTTTGTGAAAAACAAATCACATGAATCTTTCATACATCATCAATCGACTTGGCGAGGACAACGAAAATTACTACAATGCTGTTGCCCCTCCAATTATTCAAACCAGCAATTTTTCTTATAAAACTGTGAGCGATTTGCGTTTGGCTATTAACGATGAGAAGAATAATTTGATTTATTCTCGTGGCAATAACCCAACTCTCGATATTTTAGTAAAGAAACTGGCTGCACTTGAAAAAGCCGAAGATGCCATCGTTTTTGCGAGTGGAATGGCAGCAATTTCAACTGCAATTATTGCGAACGTTGCTGCAGGTGATCATGTAATTTGTGTTCAAAAGCCTTATTCATGGACAAATAAATTACTTTCTTCTTTGTTGCCAAGATTTGGAGTTGAATGTTCTTTCATTAATGGTGGTGAAATTTCGAATTATCAGCAAAGTTTAAAGCCCAATACGAAATTGATTTATTTGGAGAGTCCGAATACATTTACTTTTGAACTTCAGGATTTGAAAGCGGTTGCAGCTTTTGCAAAGCAAAATAATCTAATCACCATTATCGACAATAGTTATTCAACACCACTTTTTCAAAATCCAATCGAATTTGGAATTGATATTGTGGTTCATTCAGCTACGAAATATATTGGTGGTCATAGCGACACTGTCGCTGGTTTTTTGTGCAGTTCGAAGGAAATTGTAGAACGGATTTTTAAAAACGAATTCCTGACTTTTGGTGGAATCATTTCTCCTTTCAATGCTTGGCTTTTGTTGAGGGGATTGCGCACCTTGCCAATCAGAATGGAGAAAATAGCAAAAACTACTTCCATTGTAATTAATTTCCTGGAAAATCATCCAAAAATTGAAAAAGTAATTTATCCATTCTCAAGAGATTTTCCACAATTAGAATTGGCAGAATTCCAAATGAAATGCGGTAGTGGAATGCTTACCGTTTTATTGAAAACAAATGAAATACCTAAAATTGAATCTTTCTGCAATGCTTTAAAATGTTTTTATATTGCTGTTTCCTGGGGAGGTTATGAATCACTTGTTTTCCCAGTTTGTTCTTTTGTAAATGATAAAGAAGAAAGTCCAATTCCTTTTAATTTGGTTCGTTTTTCAATAGGCTTAGAGGAACCAGAAGAATTGATTCAGGATATTGAGAATGCTTTAAAAGTTCTTTAAATTTAGCCTGCAAAAGTTTCAAAAACTTTTGTAGGCTAATATCTTAATTGAATTTATTCTTATCCCAAGGTTTAGCATTTGTAATAACTGTATCTGGTTTTCCATATTTACTAACATATCTGCCTTCACCAAATTTTCCATCGTAGAAACTTACAAATCGTTTCCATGGATTGAGCATTTCGGGATTTGGTTCCCGTTTTTCTTTGTATATAGCTTCTCTTTCATTAATCAAATCTTGTGGCATAAATTGAAAAGGGATGCAAATAGGATAAACTTTTTCAATTAAAAATTCAAATAATTCTTGAGATTCCCACATGAAATCATTTTTAATTTGGTAAATAAAAGTTGGGTGTTTTAAAATGTCTAAAAATCCCATACCATAATATTTTTTGAACAATCTTTCGCGCTGACGAAATAAACCAGGTTGGGTATCCTTAGTCCTTTTTACTGCTTTATAGGGATCTTCAGCCAAACACCAAGGTTGAATAAATGGGGCTACGCTTGTATGAGCTAAACTCCAGTCATATAAATCCCAAAGCATCGATTCCCATCGGTTTGTAATATTCTCCCATAGAATTATTGAAGGTTCGAATTCATAATCGATTCTGCGATTTCCATAACTTAATTCATCAAAATTTGGAAGACCAAAACTCGATTTTTTTCCAATTTCGTCAAACAAATCTAATTTCTTTTTTTCTCTGTCAATATAATGCGGACAGCGAGACATTGCTTTATAAAACTCATAGCTGTATTCCTGTCCTTCTTTGGCAACAACACTTCCTTCCATGGCTTTGTCCAGACCTTTTTCCATTTGTAATCTAAGGTATCTTGGGAAGCTCATTCCTGGTTCTTCTCCAAGTGCAATCAAATTTTCGATAGGTTTGATAATGCCTTCATCATTTATCAAGGTTTCAATCTCGATTGAATTATCATAAGCATTTGGTTTTTCGCTGAGAGTTTTATCGATGTCTTTTTCACTTTCTTTTTTAAGAGCATCAATTCCTCCGCTCATCTCAATTCCTTTTTCCATCCCAAACTTTTCTTTGTTTCTTTCAACAAAGTCCATTCCTTCCCGCATTGCTTTTTTGGGATCATAGTTTTTATTCATATCCAAAGCTTCTTGTTTTGCAGCACGAATTCTTTTTATTGCATCCCGCAAAGCATCCAAGTTTTGTTTTAAATAAGTTGCATCCTGATTTTCAACATTGGTATCAGCAACATTTCCTGAATTAGCAGCGGCAGCTTGAGCACTCAAGGCTTTTCCATAAAAGTCACTGAATTTTCCGTAGAGATTTTCCTGCATTACTTGTCCATTAAAAGCATTCATGTCGTCATGAATATTTGCTAGTTCTTTCATGCGGTCAAGTGCCTGAAACATTTGATTTGCGTCATCACCTGTAATATTTTTGGATTTTATATCGTCAGCCATGGTTTGGAAGGTTCCCAAAATGGCATTTGTCATCATTGGATCTAGTGGCATTTTCTTCTTTATTAGCGATTAATAATTGATTTGTATTTTTGTAATTGTTCAGTTAAGTGCTCGTCTTTGTAGGGGAATAGTCTCCTGTGACGATGCTCAGTAACAATATTGGGGTTCAACCTCCAGCCAGATTGCCAATGACTGTTATTTTCTTCCAATGAAGCAACTCCTTCGTTGATACTCTTTTTTGTTGAGTCCGCAAATTCCTGAAATTCTTGTTTGTATTCTGAAGGAACTTCTGCATTTTCGTAAATCTCAATATTGTCGAGTTGGTTCCAGTCATGAACAAGTTGCCGGTTCGCTTCATCCATGCTAATTTCGATATTGTTTTTATTTAATTCTTCGGTTACCATTGTAATTAGATCTGAAACATTTTCATAATTATCAACTTTTCCAAGTATCCTATTTGCTGCCAAAACTCTGATTATTTCTTGATATTCATTAAAAAACGCTTGCTCCATTATGTATTTATCCTTTGTTAAGGCATTGGCGCATTTATGATTCAGATTTCCAATTTTGGTTCTGAATTCTTCCATTTCTGTGCAACTTAAAAAAGCGTCGGCGAGATTTTTCTCAGCTTCATAAGAGTTTTTGTAATTGGGGTTGTTAGCAAATCGCTCAGCTCTGGTGCGATAATATGCTTTGTATTCTTCAAAAATATTGTCTGCCATAGTTTTTTATTTTCAAATTTTATGGCAACAAGATACTTGCTTTAGAGAAAAGATGCAAGTTCGTTATGAAAATTTAACAGTTTCAAAATATGTGAATAATTAATTTTGTGGAATTAATTCCCATTTTGCATCTAAATAGCAAAAATTAAAAATTATGAAAACTAAAGAACAATTTCATGTCCATCAATTTATTTTCACAGCAATTTTTATTGTCTTATTTCTGTTTTTTGGAAAAATTGGATCGGCTCAATCCAATGAAAATTATTTTGATGTAAAGACTTCAATGGAAACATGGGCTGGAGGTGCTGCAGGTTCAGGTAGCAGTACTAATTATACTTTTAAAATTAAATTTAAAAAAAATGTGAGCATCCGATTTGATACGATTTGGTTTGGAAATATGCCAAAATTAGCGAACAATGCAAATTCATCTATTGAAAAATTGGTGGCTTATAAATCTGGAGATTCAACTACCATCAGTATTGGATTTTATTATCCTGGAGAAAATGATCGAATATTTATTGATGATAATAAAATAGAGGTGGAGGAGAAAAACTCGGTGGAAATTTTTCCTAATTTCCGTGGTGTAGCAATAATACAATTTTATATTGGTAGGGAAAAATATTATTATGAAGTAAAGAAAATCGATGAGTCAATTTTTAATGCATTACCTTAACTTTAAGTTCGAATTATAAAATGGCATAATAAATGAGATTCCTCTCCGCAAAGCTGCGGATCGGAATGACAACAGGAAGTTGATATTCTCTCGCTTCCTTTAACGATCTTTGAAACTATGTCATTCCGAATGAATCCGCCAACTGGCGGAGTAATGAGGAATCTAAAATGAAGGAATAATTCCTACAGAACTTTATTTAGAAAAAAAGGATTTTAAAAATCTAATGGTGTGCATTAACTGCTTTCATCTTTTTATGCATTCGTTCTGCTTGTAACATGAAAATTTCAATTTTGGATTGAATAATTTGAGGAAAGGTATTTCCATCTGTTTCTATTGAAAGGAAAGGGTAGTGTTCAATGTCATCATCGATTGCTGCCACGAAATTCTTTTTATTTGATTTTGCTTTTCCATGGGAATTCATTTCAACATTTAAAATCGATTCCGCAATTCTAGAAGGCATACAACCAAAAGGTCCAATGGAAATTACACCACAAACATGGTCATGAATTTCGTGCAAAGCTGAACCAATAGTTAAAATGGTTTCACCTTCTAAATCAGATTTGACGAGATGTTCTGCTTTTCCAATGAAGTCTTCGATTCGACTAAATTCAAAATCAATTAAGCCAGATTTACAAAGAATTTTCTTTATCTTTTTCTCAATATTGATTTGAACCATATCCCGAATATTAAATCCCACTTTTTTTGAAAAGTTTTTAGAAAAATATCGGGTTTCTTTCGAAGCTAAATAATTGGTGTAATAAACAAATTCGCCTATAGGAGCTACGCTTACAACGAATTCTTTTTCTGCTAATCGTTTCAATAAATCTAATCTGGAAAAGTCATCGTTTCTTACATAAATCTCACCAATTAAGGCGATTTTTTTTGCTTCACCAATAGGAACTTTAGTTTTAATTGTAGAAAGTTTTTCTGCAGTTCTTTCTAATTGTGAATAGATTTTTTCGATTGGTGCATGATCCAGCTTATTCAGGATTTTTTTCCATTCGCGATTAAATAATTTCAATGATTTTTCTTTTTCAATTCCAATCGCCTCAATGGCATTTTGCATGTTTCCCATAACTCCTGCAATGGTCAATCCTGCCCAGGCACGTTTCACAAAATTATTCCCAAGACCACCGTATGAATCGTCTTCAGCCAAAGTATATACGCCCATATTTTTCATTTCCTTTTTCTTAATCAAATTATCAAGGAAAATATTATACTGACCAAACCTGCATGGGCCGTCAGAATCTGGCATAAAAATCAACGTTTTTTCATTCGGGTCTTTCTTCTCATAATATTGAATAAGTCCACCAACAACTAAAATAATGGGAATACATTCTTTACATGAAGAATTTCCTCTGCCATCAAGCAAAGTTTTGCGGTCAGAAAGATTCATTGGCTCCGCATAAAATCCCAGAAACCTAAATGCTGCTGCAAAAGCTTCTGTATTTAATTTCCCCATTGTTGGAATAATGATTTTTACACTTGGATCTTTTGTAGAAAAATGTTGTCCAAATGAATCAATTATTTCATCGTGCTTCACAATTTTTAGTGGTCGATATTCGCTAACTGCAATTGCTTTTGGTGAATTTTTATTGAGTTCACGATAACTTCTGATAATGTCTAAAGCCGCTTCAATTCTGGTATTGATTCCCGCATCAGCAGAATGACTGTCTAATTCAATTGTCAAAGACGGTTTCATCCCCATAATATTCCTGAAATACCCAACAATAAAAGCATCTGGGCCACAGCTAAAATTGGTGATGAAAGTTCCATAAAGTTGGTCATGATTTTTAATAAAATTGGCAGCACTTAAAATTTGCTGACCAGCTCCCCAGTACATATTTGGATAACTTTTTGAATCTAATTTTGGAAGAAAATCATGAGGAATTATAGTAATATTTCGAGATGAAAATTTTTGTGGAATTCCCATATTTGCTTCTTTTGAGAAGGAATTGTAAACTCTTCCAAAAAGAACGATGGCAATTTTTTCTTTGTCCTTTTCAAGTTCTTTGAGTGCTTTTTTTCCAAGCTGACTGAATTCTTCGAACATTTTTCTCAATTCATTGCTAGCAAAATCGAATGCATTGGAAGCTTTATTTTTGTCCGATCTAAGTTTTTTTGCCAATTTCAGAAAAACTGATTTTTGATTTTCATAACCATTCGAAAAATCAAAAACTGGGGAAAGTATATGAATTCCTTTGAGATCTTTTTTGAAAGTCGTTCGCATGTAATAATTCTCAGACTGAACGAAAGGACAAATCTTTTTGTTTTCATTTTCATCAGTGGTGAAAATCTGTGTGATATGCGGAATGAAAATATAATCAGGTTTTTTATCAATTAAATCCTGGAAAAAGCCATGAGCCAATTCAACGGGATAACAGAATGGTGCTTCCTTTTTATCGATTCCAGTAAGTTTGGGTTCGTCGCCTAAAATAATTTTGAAACCAAGTTTTGTGAAGAAATTGTAATATAATGGATAAAGTGTATTGGTGAAAAATGATTTTGGAATTCCTATTGTTTTGGCGTGTTTGCTTAAATGAATTGGATGAATGTATTTTTCGAAAACTAATTTTTGTCTGATTTTCACATAATCAGTTTCGGTATTTTCTTTAGTAATTTCAAGTTGTTGGTTGTAGTATTTATTACAAGCACCACCAAAAGGATATTTTTTTCCTTCAATATTGATAATTGAAATGCTGCATTTTCTATCGCAATTTTCCTGAACGCCCATGCAAGTGAATGATTTTCCATATTCAACTTTACGCTCAATTAAATCGCTCAGAATAAATTCCTGTTCTTTTATGAGACCCAATTCAATTCGATTTTTTACTTCGAGCGCTACACCAAAAGCTCCCATCAATCCTGGGTTTGGTGGAACGATGATTTCTTTTCTTGTGAGTGCTGCCATTGCAATTGGAACAGCTTTGTTATAGCAAACGCCACCTTGCATGAACACTTTTTTTCCAACAGGTCGATTGCCCTTAACACGATTGATGAAATTCAGACAAACAGAATAAACCAAGCCTGCTATAATGTCTTCTTTGGAAAGTCCTTCATGGAAGGCGTTTTTAATGTCGCTGCTGATAAATGCCGAACATTGATCATTGAAATCGGGTGGCTGTTTGGCTTCTAAGGCAATTTTTTCGATATCGAGATAATCAATATTTAGAGATTCTTTTGCAGCTTCTTCGAGAAATGAACCGGTTCCTGCGGAACAAGCTTCGTTCATTGCGTAATCCGAAGCAATTCCGGATGTAATGTGAGTGTATTTTGCATCCTGACCGCCAATTTCGAAAATAGTATCCACTTCAGGATCGAAGAAAATGGTTGCAGTGGCATGAGCAATAATTTCATTGATAATGCTTTTTGTCAAAGCATGCAGTCCTGCAATCTGCCTGCCAGAGCCAGTTACACCAAGTCCGATGATTTTTATAGGAACATCAATTTGCTTTTGAAGTGACTGATAACATTCGATTGAAGCATTAATTGGATCGCCATTGGTTCTGAGATATTCGGATGCTAAAATTAAAGAATCAGATTTTCTAAGAATAACTGCTTTTGTAGTCGTAGATCCCACATCGAGTCCAAGCACGCAAATGTCATTTTCTTGCACTTTTCCTGAAGGCATTTCTTTGAATTGAACTTTTGAAATGTGCTGTTTCAGTTGGTCGTGAAATTCAAACACAGAATGTTCTCCTCCAAATAATATTGATTTATTGAGAGGAATTGTTGTATTCTTGTGTGCGAAAATTGCAGCACCATAAGCTTCGAAATAGGCAGCTTGTTCCGGAATAATAATTTCATCGAAATGACCTTTCAAGTACTTTATCATTCCGGCATTTTTGGAAGTGCCTCCGATGATTAAAGCTTTTTTGTTAGGAATCCGTGAAGTAAGTTCCGTAATTTTAAGTGCCATCATTTTTGACAAACCAGCAACAACGCTTTCTTTTTTTACCCCTTTGTTTAGGGCGTGAGTACAATCAGACTTGCAAAAAACGGAGCATCGACCCGAAACGTTATATGGAACGCCAATTTCAGAGATTTCGGTGGCTTCATCAAGGTCGAGGTTCATTCTTTTGAGTTGTTGCAAGAAAAATTCGCCGGTACCCGAAGCGCATTTATTTCCTGTAAGGACTTTCGAGAGTTTTTTATTTTTATCTAGAACATAAACTATGAAATTTTCGCCACCAGCACTGATAATAATATCAGAAGATAGTTTCAAATGTTTGAAAGCATGTTCTACGGCTTCAGCTTCAGAAACAGAAGTTAAGTTGACATAATTCTTGAATTTTTTACCAGTAATAGCAATGCTTGTAGGAATTTCTGAATCGAATATTTTAGAAATAACTTTTTTGGGATTTCCTTGATGGGGAATCGTTTGAAATGATTCTATTTCAATTTTATGGTCAAGTTCTTTAAGAATTACAGTTGAAATTGTGGAAGCGCCAATACAAATCCCCATTGATCGGGAGGATTTTTCTGAGGGGGTATCAGGATTGGTGTTTCTGTCTTTCATTTTTTAGGTCGCATGCAAAAATACGACAAAATAGGTGTAGATTATGAAAATTATTCTGAATGACTTTTTTTATAAAAAGTAAATCAAAGAAAATCAATGAAATAAATTTTGAAAGTTGAAATTTATCAGGTTGTGAAAAAACGCTTTCGGGTTTGTAAAACTCCGAAAGGTTTTTCAAATTATTTAACCTGATGGAGTCTTGCACGCCCATCAAAAGCCCTTAAAGGGTTTCGAAACCTTTAAGGGCTGGGAAAGGTATTTTATTAAAATTTGCTGGAATAAAGCTTTTGAATTTAAATACAGAAAAAATTATGGTAGCAGAAATTTGATTGGTAAATTGAATTGGACGGGAACAGGTTTTCCTTTAATCCTACCAGGATGCCATTTTGGCATTTTATTAACAACTCTTAAAACTTCATTATTTAATAAATAATGTGGTCCTTTCAAAATTTCTGGATTTAATAATTTTCCATCCACATCTACAATAAAGGTTACATATACGGTTCCTTTTATTCCTTTTTCTTTTGCTTCATCAGGATATGATATATTATTTTTCAAAAACAACATTAATGCCTCTTCACCACCAACAAATTCAGGCATTTGTTCAACAAAAGTGTATGGTTCAATTTTTTCAATTTGATCAGATTTAATTACTTCTTTTTCTTCTAATTTGCACTTAGGTTTTAATAAGTAAGATTTGCTTTTTGAAATTGAATCAATTTTCCAAATTGTATCAATGCAATTTTTTGAATATTCTGCTTGGAATTCATTATTGCTAATTAAATGATTTAAACTCTTGCAATATTGACAAGTATCACCAATTAATTTACTAACAATGGCTAATTGTTTATAAAATTCTAAATTTTCAGCAACATTAGGCATACCTAATGCGATTTTTAAGACTGAGTCAGCTTTATTATATTTTTGATCATAAACATACATTTTTGATTGGTTTATAAGGCTTGTGATTCTGTTTTCCTGTCCATATAAATTGAAAGCAAGTATAAGACTTATAATTAAAACCGATAGTTTTTTCATTTTTATTAGATGTGTTTAATTGAGCAAAAATAGTTAATTTGGAGAGATGTGAAATGTTTATTGAATTTTGTTTTTGTTAAAAAAAACGATGCAACGTTTCTATTCTTTAGACTAATAATTGTTGCGAATAAAAACGCTTTCGGGTTTGTAAAACTCCGAAAGGTTTTTCAAATTTTTATAACCTGATGGAGTCTTGCAAACCCATCAGAGTTTAAAATGTTTTTTTATAACAACCCAGGTCTTCTTTCTTTGGTCCGTTCCAATGATTTTTCCATTAACCATTGTTTAATCAGCTTTTCATTTCCGGAAAGTAAAATTTCAGGAACTTTATGGCCTTTGTAATCTGCTGGTCTGGTATAAACTGGTGGTGAAATTAAATTGTCCTGAAAAGAATCTGAAAGGGCAGAGGTTTCATCATTTAAAACTCCAGGAATTAAGCGAATAATGGCATCGCAGAAAACCGCTGCGCCTAATTCTCCACCAGAAAGAACGTAATCGCCAATTGAAATTTCTTTGGTGATATAAATTTCACGAACTCTTTCATCAACACCCTTGTAATGACCGCAAAGAATAATAATGTTTTCGAAAGTGGAAAAATGATTGGCTGTTTTTTGGTCAAGTAAATGTCCGTCTGGACTCATATAAATGATTTCGTTGTAGGTTCTTTCCGACTTTAATTTATCAATGCAAAGTGCGATGGGCTCAATCATCATTACCATTCCGGCACCACCGCTGAATGCATAATCATCCACACTTTTTTGTTTGTTTTGTGAGTAATCGCGAATGTTGTGTGTGAAAATTTCAACGATTCCTTTTTGTTTTGCACGGCGTATTATCGAATGATTGAATGGACTTTCAAACATTTCAGGAAATATAGTTAGGATATCGATTCGCATAAAGCTAAAGATTCATTAATAAAACAATATTTAAAACTGTTACGATAATTCCAACAATCAATAAAGCGATTTTATTTAGCAAGGTATTTTTATGGATTCCCATTACTTTTTTTGATGAAGTCAGAAATATCAGTGCGAAGATAGTAAATGGAAGTTGAATGCTCAACAAAACCTGACTCCAGATTAAGCCATCGTAAGTATTACCAATAAATAGAATTGCAATAATTCCACCCACAATTGCGATTATGGCACCTAATTTTGAGTGGTTGTCTTTTAAATCCAGTGGCTCTTTGTACATTCCCGCAAAAATACTGGCTGAAGCCATAGCAGCTGTTACGCTTGAAGAGAATCCAGCAAAAATCAATGCGATTGCAAAAACGATGGCAGCGGAATTTCCTAAAAGCGGAGCCAATGTTTCTTTGGCTTGTTCTAATTGTGTTACGACAATTCCATTTTTGAAGAAGACGGCTGCAGCGACGATAATCATAGCACTATTGATAATCCAGCCCAAACCCATTGCAATCAAAGTGTCCATAAATTCGAAACGCAATCTTTTTTTAATGGTGGTTTGGTCTTCCAAATGCCATTGCCGACTTTGAATAATTTCTGAATGTAGAAAAATGTTGTGAGGCATCACCACGGCACCTAAAATACACATAATGATGATGATTGAATTTTTTGGAAACGATGGAGTGAAAGAGCCTTGCAGCGATTGTACCCAACTAACATCTGCCAAAAAAAGTTCGTATAAAAATGAAAGTCCAATGATGGAAACAAAACCAATAATATATTTTTCTATTCTTCTGTAACTATTGGAAAAGAGAACAATCCCAATTCCTAAAGCGGTAATAATTACGCCAACAATTATCGGAATCTTAAAAAGCATTTGCAGTCCAATTGCTGAACCTAGAAGTTCAGCTGTAATTGTTGCTATTGCTGCAATCATTGCACTGCTCAGAAAAATTTTACTGACAGGTTTTGGTAAATAAGTTGAAGAAGCTTCTGAAAGGCAAAGTCCGGAAACAATTCCCAAATGGGCGGCATTGTGTTGCAATAAAATCAACATAATTGTTGAAAGTGTAACAACCCAAAGTAAAGAATATCCAAATTGCGAACCTGCAGCAATATTTGAAGCCCAATTTCCGGGATCGATGAAGCCAACAGTGACGATAAAACCTGGTCCGATATATTTAAAAATCTCCAATGCCCCAAGTTTGGGTTTGTGATTTCTGAACCATTTATCGAATATCAT
>JACAAW010000068.1 GCA_013377115.1 Bacteroidota bacterium
TGTCAAATTAACTGTATAGTTATTTTAGTAAAGGTCAAACAAATTAACAACTTCACAAATTGTACTGATAATTTATGGATAGTGTATAGATAGTGTATGGATGGTGTATGGATAGTGTATGAGGAGTGTATGAAATAAGCTCAAAAACTTCCTTCTGCAAAATCATTTTGGATTACGAACAAAACATCAGCTAAACTAAACTAATAAATGTATTTTAGAGAAAACTAACCAATTATTAGTGATTAAATTGCTTCCGAATTATTTATTACTTAGTTGGCACGAATTGCAAATCCCGCTAAGCAATTAAGGATAACAAAATCTTAAACATATATCTTTGGTTTCCGAAAAGCTTTATAGGAATGGTTTTCCAAAAATTCCTCAATGGCTTTTGCCGAAAAATATATTTTGCTTCCTTTCTGAGAATAAGTTATCAAACCTTCCTCCCGATAATTCTGCAAAGTCCGTTTTGAAATTTTAAATAATTTGCATGTTTCATTAACATCCAGCCAATTTTGAGATAGTGGTTGGATTTTCGCAATATGCTTGAAATAAGCTTCAAGATTTTCAAGTCTTTCAATTATTTGCTTGAAAGTTTCGGATTCCATTACAATTACTTCCATATTTTTCTTTTTTAAGTTTAAATATTATTTCAAAATTAAAAAAGCTTAGAATCAAATCCGATCTTTACTAGAAATAATTATTGGGATCTTTCTCTATTTTCCAAAATTGGTTATCATCAAATTTAATGGTTTCTAAATTGTTATTTTCACTATCAATAAAGAAATCGGAAAGTTTAAGAATATTTATTTCGGGTATTTTTTTTATTTTCGTTTTTATTTCGCCTCCTTCAATTTCAAATTTTGAGGCGCAAGAACCTGTTGCCGGCACCAATTTTCCTCCTTCAATAACAATCTCCCTAATTACAACCAATTTCAAATCTCCATTTTCTTCATAGGACCAAGAGCCTTGCATCGAAATAATTCTTTTATCACATTTCATCTGACTATAATTGTATTTGTAAGTTCCGTCTGCGAAAAACTGAATATTATCACTCCAGCCAGACCCAATAGAAGGTTCATTTTGCCAAATCCCAATTAAATTGGGTTTAATTTCTTTGGGCGAAAGAAATGAAATAAATTGTAGAATGAAAAGTAGTTTGCTTACCATTTCCGTTTTTTTTTAATTTGTTTCCGGCTTCTATCAATATCCACACCAAAAATTCTAAAAAAATAAATACCCCGCAAAAGCGAGGTATTTTTTATGAATTCTTAATAACAAATGGTTTTTTTTAAAATTTTTTCTACTGCCCTATTTTTACAATATTTAGCGAAACATATGTTCGAGTTGTTGGGGCAGGAAGATCAGGTCCTACATACATGTCAACTTCATTAAGACAATTATAATTAGTTGCAACTTGAAGGTTGATGTAATCACCAGCAGACAAAGTTGATATTACTTGTCCAGAAAGCAAAACATCTTCATTTGGTTCATTTGACACAGGTGAAGTAATAGTATAACTACCTATTATTTCGGTTAAACTATTTTTAATAATTCTTGCTACACCATGATGAGGAAAACATTGCCTACGGTAATGAATGGTGTATTGAATAAGATAAGTACCATTATCGTTAACTGTCATCCTTTCTGGATTTGTTGTTGTGCTGTGAGCAATATTTAACAATTCATTATCACCGCCATCTAAAGGCAAATCTGTCCATGTATTTACAACTGTAATGTCAAATGAACTTGCCCTATATGCCATACCATAAGCCTTAGATTCTTTTGCTTCCCATGTCGCTAGACCACTCACATCAGATGTAAGGACTTTTCCAACCCCTGGTGTGCCACCAGTAATTTTTACTTGCCCATTTACTTCTAGTTTAGCAGTTGGGGTAGCTGTACCAATACCAACTTTTCCTAAATAATCTATTGTCAAAGATTCTGTCGTTCCTGCTGTATAAAACCTATATCCACCTCCATTTATATTACCTGTTTGAAACCAAATATCATATTTAGAATTTCTTAAGGTGGAAAGTCCTATTGCAAAAGCATTGGGTAAACCCGAGGCTGTTTGATTAAGAGAAAACCGGGCTCCAGCGCTCAAAATTGAAGTCGGGTCAGCAAACCCACCACTGTTATAGGCTTGAATAATTCCGGCACATTCTAATGTTTGATTTGGAGCATTTGTTCCAATACCAACACGCCCTGTTGCAAAATCCCCATAAATCAATGGAGGATTAGCGCTGCTATTTGCAATGTATAATTTGTTAGATCCTGTTTCGTTGTAACCTGCCTGATAACCAAGAAAAATATTATTTGATCCTGTACTATTGCTATATCCAGCTTCAAAACCTAATCCAACATTGTTGTTTCCTGATGTATTATTTAAAAGTGAACGCATTCCTAATCCTGTATTATAGTTTCCAGAAACATTGAAGTGCAGTGCCCTATCACCACCGCCCATATTTCCATTTCCAATAGTATTATATATTAATGCATCGTAACCTATAGCGGTATTGCTATTTCCTGTCGTATTTGAAGGCAATGCCCAATTTCCAATTGCTGTATTATAGCCACCCGTTGTGTTTACTTGCATTGCTTGATAACCTATAGCCGTATTGGAATTCCCAGTATTTGCCCCAGCAGATGTTGAACCACGCAATGCCTCAAAACCCAATGCAACATTATAATTAGTAAAAGCGGTAACTGTATTATTTGAATACTGCATAGCGTTTGTTCCAATTGCGGTAGCATTGCTTCCTGCAACATTTGAATAAAGAGCTCCTATCCCAATCGCTGTATTAAAATTGCCAATAGTATTAGAATAACTAGTTTGAAAACCATTTGCCGTATTAGAATAACCTGTTGTATTCATTCTCAATGACTGGGCACCTGTGGAAGTATTTTGAATACCATTTGATATACTAGTTGGCTGATTTAAGACTAAAGCTTCTGCTCCAATTGCAACATTATAACTAATCCAGGTAGAACCAGGATTATAGGATTGTGTATACAATGCACTATTACCTATTGCAACATTATAACTTGCTGCCGTATTAGAACCCATTGAGGCATTCCCAACTGCAGTATTTCCGTTTCCAATGGTGTTAAATACCAATGATTGTCTTCCATTTGCTGTATTTGTCACCCCAGTGGTATTCATTGATAACGCCTCTTGTCCGGTTGCTGTATTAAAACTACCAGTGGTATTGTTATACATTGCAGCTCTTCCTATTGCAACATTTTGATTTCCGCTTGAATTTGCATATAAAGCAGAACTTCCACATGCAGTATTTAGCCCTCCTGTTGTATTGGACAACATTGCCCGGCTTCCAATTGCAGTATTCAAATTTCCAGTTGAATTATTGGCAAGTGTTGACATCCCATTGGAAGTATTTTCGTAACCGGTTGTATTCGAGTAAAGAGAATAGGTCCCGGTAGCCGTGTTTTCTAGTCCAGTTGAATTTGTACTTAATGCCCTATAACCTATTGCTGTATTATGATTTCCCGTACTATTAGCATTAAGTGCCATGAATCCTAAAGAAGTATTATTAACTCCGTTTGTATTTGAAAACAATGATTGAAAGCCAAATCCAGTATTACTTGGATCAATATTTACATTCCCAGCCTGATATCCAAAAAATGTAGGTCCATTAGAAGTTATTCTCCCAGCTTTTTGATTATTAACTCTTATATTAAATGGGACATTATCTGTTGTACCAATAAAGTTGGTTCCATCAATAGTTCCAGAATTACCAAGTCTTGACCAAGCAGTTAATGCTCCATCAGCACCAGTAGCTCCAGTTATACCTGTTGCACCTGTCAATCCTATTGAACCAGTATTACCAATTGAACCTTGTGGACCTGTACTTCCAGTGGTTCCAGCTATTCCCTGAATTCCTTGAGGACCTGTTGGCCCAGTTAATCCTATAGCTCCAGTATTTCCTATTGCACCTTGTGGACCCGTAATTCCTGTGGCACCAACCAAGCCTTGGATTCCTTGTGGACCAGTTGGGCCTGTTAATCCTATTGCTCCATCATTTCCTGTTGGTCCTTGTGGACCGGTACTTCCAGTTAAACCCATTACTCCTTGAATTCCTTGAGCTCCTGTTGAACCAGCAATACCTGCCAATCCTTGTAATCCCTGAGGACCTGTTGGCCCAGTCAATCCTATTGAACCATTATTTCCGGTTAGACCTTGTGGACCAGTAATTCCTGTAGCACCAACCAAACCTTGGATTCCTTGTGGACCAGTTGGGCCCACAACTCCAGGAGTTCCACTTTTTTCAGCAAATAAAGCATAGGGAACACTTAAAAATTGTGTAATTCCAGTAATTGTATAGGTGGTCCCTCCTGTTGGGTCCGTTTCAGTTTTAATGAAATAAGGACCATTAGCCCAGTTTATGGTATCAAAACCTATTCCACTGCCAATTTGGATACTTACTAAACCATTAATATTTGTTGTTGGGGTTTGAACTTCAGAATATACCGGAGTCCCAGTTGTAGACCCCTTAAGGATACTTATTTGCATTCCGACAACAGATGATGCAACTAAGGAATTGCTGCTATTTCTGATTACAGCCTGATAACTCATTTTTTGAGGTGCTTGAGCTTGCACTTTTGTAGAAATAAAAACTACAAAATAAAACTACGAAGAGTTTATTAAAGATAATTTTCATTGGGAATTTAATAAAATTAAAATGGTTGATTATTTTTTTGAAACTATTGGCAAAAATAAAAGAAATAATGAAACGGGAGCTATTTTTTCATTTATTTATTGTCTTGGTCAACAGGAAATGCAAATTCATCTATTCATTTTTGGCTTTGAAAAAAAGTTACCTTAAACAACAGTTTCTTCAGTTTTTTAAAAAAGTAATTTAAAAACTAACACCAAAATGTTTCAACAAAAGAACATAAGCCCAATAAGCGAGAGCTGTTAGGGCCATTGAGATAAACATTGACATCCAAAAATTCATACCGAATTTTACCAGCAAAGGAAATGCAATTAAAAAAATATGACTTGGAATAACCGCAATCAATACATTCCACGAAAGTGTTGAAACTTTTTGCGAATCGTAAGTATCCAAATAAAGCCAAATCATTGCCAAAATTGTGGTTAATGGTAGCGAAGCATAAACTGCAGCCATTACGGAATTACGTTTTCCGATTTCTGCAATAGTAACAATTAGTAAGGATGTTAGTATCACTTTAATTATAAACCTAATTGTCAGCATTTGGTTTTTTATTTTTATTATGATTTTATTTTCGACTTTCTTCGAGCTGATTATTAATAATGGTTGCGGAGTCTTTCACAAAATCGTGACATTTTAATTTGATTTTACTTATATCTATTTCAGAATTAGTTTCTTCAATGGAACCAATATCAATACCCAATAAATCTTTACAAATAATGGTTCCATGTATTTTTTCGAATTCTTTTACATGCTTTTTGGACAGATAATAAACTATTTCTTCTGACAATTCATCATTTGGATTTTCGCTGCCATATTTTAAACCATAAAGCATTAATGCTCCCGAAATAGCGCCACACATTTCTCCTCTATGCAGACAGCCTGCCCCAAAATTCTTCGCAAGCTTCAATGCTACTTCCTTTTTCAAACCAAATTCTTCGCTAAAGGTAGCTATTACAGACTGAGCACAGTTATAACCTTCATTAAAATATTGATTTGCTAACTCTACTTTAGTCATTTGAACAAATAAAAGAAAAACTATCTAATTACTTCAAATTTGCCTTTTAGTATTTCTTCTTTTTTCTCATCAATAACTTGATAAAAATAAAATCCTTTTTCAAAGCCGGAAACATCCACTGGTAGTTTCTCCTGATGAGTTTCACCATTAAAAGCAATTTTCCCTGTAATATCAGCAATTACAATTTGTTTTTTATTCTTTTCTTTATTCAAAAAAGAGATAACAATTTGGTCGGATGCTGGGTTTGGAAAAATAGAGCATTTTGGAGTATTATTTGAAATATTCTCAATTCCGGCAACAGTGCCACTAAAAGCCATATCATCAACATATAAATAGCTATTAACTTGTGCACTAGATTGTTTATAACTTGAAGCTAAAACTATTAAAGCCGAATCTGGATATTCGCCACTCATATAATTAATGTTAACATTAAAGGCAGTCCAGCTCATTACCATTGGCCCTTTATAAAAAACGCCTTTTCCGATGGTATCTCTATTTCCACTAATATTATTGTATTTAAATAAATAAACCGCAATCATTGCAGAATCCTTATTTGAAACAAAAGACATCCACTGAAAATATCCTGTCAATTTTTGAGCTCTTGTTGTATAAGGAAAGCCTCCACTAAAGTTATAACCAGGATACTGCATTGTTCCTGATGTTGCAAGTCCAGGAACAATTCCTATGCCAGCAATGTTTTTTGTTGTTAATTTAATAGCTGATGTTCCAGAATGTCCTGGAGTTAATTTTGCCGCAGTATAAACTCCTGCAGCACTAGTGTATGAATTTAATGTCGACCATTGATCAGGATTTGTTCCAGTCCAACTTTCAAAACCATTATTTGGAATTTGAGCCTTAACAAACGTTGATATTAATAATAAAACAACTGCAAAAAGTAATTTTTTCATGAATTTAGGTTTAGGAATTATTATTTATCAAAAGTATAAAAGAAAAATTCAAATTACAATAAAATATAAGGATAATACGTTCTTTTTAACATATTTATTATAGGTGTTTGCATTTTATGGCAAACTTTTTGTAATCCCAAACATCATTTTCCTTTTTCAAGAAATATTTTTTTTTGTATCTTGCAGCCGGAAAAAGAAAGAAAATAAAAAGAATAATTAACTCTAAAAACTTGAATTTTATGAAACACTTTTTTATCAAACCATCACTTTTCATTGTTGCAATACTACTTTCTATATCTTCGTTTGCACAAACTGGTGACACAATAAAATTTGTCGTTGATGGTCAAACAAAATACGAAAGCAAAGATTACAAGGGTGCTATTGAAGATTTTACTAAAGCCATTACTCTTAAAGCTAATTATGTTGATGCCTATTTTAATAGAGCTCTTGCAAAAAAGAAATTAAAAGACAATACTGGCGCTCTTGCAGATCTTGATAAAGTTATTCTTTTAGATGCTAAATACACAAAAGCATATATCAGTCGTGGAGAAGTAAAAGCTGGTGCTGACGATTTCAAAGGTGCTTTAGCTGATTTTTCAAAAGCAATTGAACTTACACCTGATAATTCAATTGTATACGTGAACAGAGCTTTTGTAAAAACAAAATTAGAAGACAAACCAGGTGCTCTTGCTGATTATGACAAAGCTATTGAATTAAAACCTGATGAAATGCAAACGTATTACTCTCGCGCCAACTTAAAAAGAAAAATGAACAACAATAAGGGCGCAATTGAAGATTATACAAAAGTAATTGACAAGAAACCTACCGACGCTGATTCTTATAATAGTCGAGGAATGGCTAAATTCGATTTAGGTGATAAAAAAGGTGCTATCGAAGATTTATCAAAGGTTATTGAATTAAAACCTGATAATTTTAAAGCATATAACAATCGTGGATTAGCAAAAGCTGGATTGACAGATCACAAAGGTGCAATTGAAGATTTCACAAAAGCAATTGAACTAAAAGCTGATTATCATGACGCATATCTCAACAGAGGAATCTCAAAAAATGCAGTTGGTGATAAAAATGGAGCCTGCGCTGATTGGAATTCTGCAGTGAAAAATGGCAACAAAAAAGCAGGTACTTTTATTGCTCAATATTGTACAGGTAAATAATATTTCAATACTTATTTTCAGTCCGAAACCTTCGTTTCGGACTTTTTTTTGCTTGATTTTTCCATAAAACCAAACCCAACTACACGTAATCAATTTATTTCCAAAACTTTCAGTATCTGCCAATAAGAAATAACTTCACGCTTTAGATTCACTTTTCAACGCAACCTTTTATTACAAAATTTCGTTAACAGCCTTAGGATTTTGACATTTATTTTTCATACATTTGCAAAATATTTAAAATCCAACTTAGTTACATTACATTTTTTTTCATCATCCAAGTAATTTACATTAAAAAATGAAAAACAAATATATCGATTTAATTGAACAAACTTTCGAGTTTCCACAAGAAGAATTCAAAGTAGAAGATGACGAATTGTATTTCCACAATATTGCTTTAATGGATTTAATAAAGCAATACGGAACACCTTTAAAGATTTCATATCTTCCAAAAATCTCTTCACAAATTCAAAAAGCAAAGAAATTATTCAATGTAGCTATTGCAAAAGCAGACTATAAAGGAGAATACAATTTCTGTTATTGCACAAAAAGCTCCCACTTTTCATTCGTTTTGGAAGAAGCATTAAAAAACGATATTCATATAGAAACATCCTCAGCCTTCGATATTCATCTGATTGAAGAATTGTACAAAACTGGCAAGATCAATAAAAATAAATACATTATTTGCAATGGATTTAAAAGACCTCAATACATTGAAAACATTGCAAATCTTATCAATCTTGGCTTCGAAAACACCATTCCTATATTAGATAATGTATTCGAACTTGAAAAATACAAAGGCATCCTTACAAAAAAATGCAAACTTGGAATTAGAATCGCATCAGAAGAAGAACCTAAATTTGACTTTTACACTTCAAGACTTGGCATCAGATATAATGACATCATCTCCTATTGTGAAGAACACATTAAAGGGAACAGAAAGTTCGAACTCAAGATGTTACATTTCTTCATTAATACCGGAATGAAAGATTCCGCTTATTATTGGAACGAACTATCCAAGTGCGTTACTGTATATTGTGAACTAAAGAAAATTTGTCCTGAATTAGATTCTTTAAACATAGGCGGAGGATTTCCAATCAAAAATTCTTTATCATTCGACTATGATTATGAATACATGGCCGAAGAAATTGTATCTCAAATAAAAAACATTTGCGAACGAAATGTTGTTGCCGAACCAAATATTTTTACAGAGTTTGGCTCGTTCACAGTTGGAGAAAGTGGAGCAGTCCTCTACTCCATCATTGACCAAAAACAACAGAACGACAGAGAGTTATGGAACATGATTGACTCATCTTTCATGACTACATTACCAGATACTTGGGCAATCAATCAACGATTTATCCTACTTGCCATTAACAACTGGGATTCAGAATATCAAAGGGTTAACCTTGGCGGACTAACTTGTGATAGCCATGATTACTACAATGCAGAAGCTCACGCAAATGCTGTATTTCTACCAAAACTAAAAGAAGAAACTCAATATATTGGCTTGTTTCATACCGGCGCTTATCAAGAATCTCTTGGTGGATATGGTGGAATTCAGCATTGTTTAATTCCAGCTCCAAAACACATTATTATAGATCATGACGAAAATGGAGAAGTCTTCTTTAAACTTTTTGCCAAAGAGCAGAGTTATAAATCAATGTTGAAAACACTGGGATATTAATCTTAATACCGGATTATTGTTAATATTTATTAAATCAAATCAAGTCGAATTAATAAATTAATATATTTGCAAAATAAACCAATATTAACAATCATGAAAAACATCAAATTCATTTTCACTTTTATTCTTGTCTTTACATTTTCTTTAACCATTTTAAAAGGTCAAGATAACAAACCATTTCAGGGAACAGTTAATTTCAAAATCTCTCCTGTTGGTGAGGTTGATGCTGCCACAGCAATGCAACTTCCTAAATTAGCTATTTTGACTATTAAAGATACCAAATCAAAGAAAGTTACAACACAAGGTCCAGTTGTTATTACTGAAATGACTGATGGCACAGCAAAGACAATGACTATTTTGATTGAAATGCCAGAAAAAAAATACGCAATTAAAACAACTGAGAAGGAAATTAAAGAAGGATTAGAAAAAGATAAAGATGCCATTCCTACAATTAAATTCTCTGAAGAAACAAAAGAAATAGCTGGTTATAAATGCAAAAAAGCTGAAGCTACTACAAAAGACGAAGAAGGAAAAGAGGTTGTTGAAGTAATTTATTATACTGAAGAAATTGGTGGCAAAGACTTTAATTTCAATTCTCCTTATAGCGCAATTCCTGGTCTTATGATGGAATACAATGTTCAAGCCACAACAGATATTGTAATAAAATATACTGCTACAGAAATTAAAAAATCAAAAATTTCTGATAAATTATTTTTAACTCCTAGTGATTTTAAAGAACTCACCAAAGAGGAAGCAAAAAAGATGTTTGGTCAATAATATTGACATAAATTGAATCAAAAAAAAATCCTCTTGAACAAAGAGGATTTTTTTTATCTATTTTATTAACAATTAACTATTATGTTTTAGTTATTATTACTTTTGCAAACTAATTCAATTTAATGGTAGAAAAGACTAATAAATTCAAGAAAAACGCTTTAAGGAAGAAGCCGGAGGAAGCAAAAACACCTCCAAAAATGAAATCTTCTTCAAAAGTTGGATTTAATGATTTGCAAAAACAGCCCAAAAAAGTAAAGCCAAAATCTGACGGTTCTGCTTTAAAATCCATTGTTGCTTTTATTAAGGATGAAAAATTCCACAAAGTTATTGGTCTCTTTTTAACCTTATTTTCTATTTTCCTTTTTGTTTCTTTTACTTCCTACCTATTCACCTGGAAAGCTGACGATCATATTTTTTCATCTTCCTCAATCCTATTTGATTCAGCGCTCAAGGTTGATAATGTTATGGGGAAATTAGGTGCTATTTTCGCTCATTTATTTATCAAAAATTGGTTCGGAATTTCATCATATTTAATTGTAATCGTAATATTTGTAATTGGCTTGAAAATCTTTTTAAACGTTGTTATTCTCCCTTTAATTAATACTCTTAAATATTCTTTAATTGGATTAATATGGTTTTCCGTTGCATTGGCATTTTTATTTAGATCTGGAAACTCTCAAATTTTGGGCGGCGTATTTGGATTTCAATCTGTTAAGTGGTTAGAAAGTGCAATTGGAGGAATTGGAGCTGGAATTCTAATTTTCTTTACATTAGTAAGCATCATCATATTTGTTTACAATACTTCTTTAAAAAATATTGCCGAAAAAATAAAAAGAACTCCTGCTGTTGAGAAGGAAATAGCAGAAAATGAAATTGAGGTTGTTGATACTCATGAAAATAAAACCAATCGAGTTATATCTGATTTTGAGGAAGCCAAAGTTGAAGAGGAAGAACTAAATGAGGATGAAAAAATTGAAGCAAATATTTTCACTTTCGATGTAAAAGAAAAAGAAGTAATTATTGAAGAAGAAAAGGAATCTAAAATCAACGAAGTTATCTTCACCGAAGATACCACTCCTATTGAAATAGAAAAAAATAAAACAGAAAAATCAAAAAATACTGAAGTCGAATTCACTGTTGAAAACCAAAATGATGAAGAAAACAATTCAAACATTGAACTCTCTGAAGTTATGATTTCTATGGATGACCATGATACTTTGAATCAGATTCCTGTTGCAATGGAAGATTACGATCCAACTCTTGAACTTTCTAATTATAAATTCCCTACTCTTGATTTATTAAATGATTACACTGGTGGCACCACTGGAGTTCAGAAAGAAGAATTGGAAGCCAATAAAAATCGAATTGTTGAAACTCTAAATAATTACGCAATTCAAATTGACAAGATAAAGGCGACCATTGGACCAACAGTTACATTATATGAAATAATTCCAGCTCCTGGTGTTAGAATTTCTAGGATCAAGAATTTGGAAGATGATATTGCGCTAAGTTTATCAGCACTTGGAATTCGTATCATTGCTCCTATTCCTGGTAAAGGCACAATCGGAATTGAAGTTCCAAACCAAAATCCTGAAATGGTTCCAATGAAATCAATTTTGAGTTCGGAGAAATTTATTAATGGAAATTTCGATTTACCAATTGGTTTGGGAAAAACAATTTCGAACGAAAGTTTTGTTGCCGACTTAACAAAAATGCCCCATTTACTAATGGCTGGTGCCACAGGACAAGGGAAATCGGTTGGATTGAATGCAATTTTAGCATCATTATTATATAAGAAACATCCATCTCAAGTAAAATTTGTGTTGGTGGATCCAAAAAAAGTGGAATTAAGTCTGTTTTCTAAAATAGAAAGACATTTCCTCGCCAAACTTCCTGATTCTGAAGAGGCCATAATTACAGATACCAAAAAAGTTGTCCGTACTTTAAATTCGCTCTGCATCGAAATGGATCAACGTTACGATTTATTAAAAGATGCCCAAGTTAGAAATATCAAAGAATACAATGCGAAATTTATCAGTCGCAGATTGAACCCAAATAACGGCCATCACTTTCTTCCATATATTGTATTGGTTGTGGATGAATTTGCTGATTTAATTATGACTGCTGGTAAAGAAGTTGAAGCCCCTATCACCAGATTGGCGCAACTTGCTAGAGCAATTGGAATTCATTTAATTATTGCAACGCAAAGACCTTCTGTAAATATTATTACTGGAACTATTAAAGCAAATTTCCCTGCGAGAATTGCGTTTAAAGTTTCATCAAAGATTGACTCCAGAACAATTTTAGATACCGGCGGTGCTGATCAGTTGATTGGAAAAGGTGATATGCTTTTATCCAATGGAAATGAGTTAATCCGTATTCAATGTGCTTTTATAGACACTCCAGAAGTTGAAGCAGTTACAGATTTCATTGGAAATCAAAGAGCCTATCCCGAAGCGCATATGCTTCCTGAGGTTGCTGATGAAACTACCGGAGATAGCGGAAAATCAGTTTATGACCCTACTGATAGAGATGATTTATTTGAAGAGGCAGCGAGAATTATTGTTGAGCACCAACATGGCTCCACTTCATTAATTCAGCGAAAACTCAAACTTGGATATAACCGTGCAGGCAGAATAGTTGACCAATTAGAAGCTGCGGGAATTATTGGCCAATTTGAAGGAAGTAAAGCAAGAGATGTAAAAATAAAAGACTTATATTCTTTGGAACAATTTTTGAAAGGCAATAACAACAATATTTAAAACTCAAATAAAATGAAACGATTAACGCTCATTACGCTATCTGTTATTCTTTTAAGTAGTATTACTGTAAAAGCTCAACTTGATAAAAACGCTAACACCCTCCTCGACGCTGTCAGTGTTAAAACAAAATCATATTCAACCTTGAAAATTGATTTCATTTATAAAATGGAAAACAAGGAAAAAAAGATCAACGAAACTAAGGGTGGATCTCTAGTAATGAAAGGTGACAAATACAAATTAGAAATTTCTGGAAGACTTATTTTTTGTGATGGAAAATCGGTAACGACTTATCTTAAAACCGAAAACGAAGCTACTATAAGTGCCAATCAAAGTGATGATGATGCAGTTAATCCTACAAAAATTCTTAACAACTATAGTAAGAATTTTAAACCAAAATATATTAAAGACGCAACAGAAGGAGGAAAAGCAGTTGCTATTATTGATATGACTCCCATTAAAGCAAAATCTTATTATAAAATTCGCTTAACAATTGACAAAGCAAACAAACAAATTGTAAATTCAATTGTTTACGACAAAAACAATAGCACATTTACTTATACTGTTAATAAATATACTCCAAATCCAGCAGTTGATGATTCAAAATTCATTTTCAAGAAAGCTGATTATCCTGGAGTAAACGTTGAAGATTTGAGGTAATAAAAAGTCTTATTTCTTGCTTTTTACATTAATCAAATTGAAGTCTTGAAACTTATAAATATTTACATAAGTATTCTCTCTTCCTCTTGAGTTGTCAACACTTTTCTTGAATACAAAATTGGTCTGAATACCTTCGTAAGGATATTGAGAAATACAATCTTCAAAGTTGTTTCCATATTTACTAAGGACATTTAAAAAATAAGAGGCAACATCATAACCAATAAAAGCGAATTTATCAGGTTCTGTTTTATACTTTTCTCTGTATGCAAGAATAAAATTGTTTACCCGAGGATTTGTATAATCAATAAATGATGAGGAAAATAAATGTAAGTTTAAATTTTGGAAGTACTCGATTTCAATGTTTTCAAATGATCTCCAGCTAGGCAATCCAAATAAAGTAATTTTATAATCCTTGATTAAATCATTCAATTTATTTACATAATTTGTAACAAAAACCTCCCCGCTTGTCAAAGTAATAATTACATTTTCTTTTGATTTGGACATTAGCTTGGTCAATCCTCCAACTCCTGAAACATTGAATACACACTCTTTTAATTCCTTCAATTCTCCTTTTGCTTTTAAATGAGCATCAAACTCCGTTTTAAATGTATTTAAAATTGGTTTCTCATTTTCTTTATTATTATGAACAATAATGATGTTTTTATCAAAATGATTGGCAATAATATATTCTGCAACTTCTCCAAGTTGTGTTGCCATTGAAGGTGTTGCTTTATAAATATTTGGATTTCCATTTAGAATTTCTCCGTCAGCCGTAACTGGATCAATTATGCTAATTTGATTCTTTTTTGCAAATTTTGCGATGGTAGAAAGGTTTTTAGTAAAAAAAGGTCCGATGATTAAATCCATTTTTTCCATTTCTGGTTTTTTAATGATTTTCTGCATTAGAACTGTATCTTCATCAACATCATAGACAAAAAGTTTAACAGAAAGACCTAGTTTTTTTAATGAATCTAAAGCCATCAAAAAACCTTCATAAAATTGCACAAAGGTGAAAGAGCGGTACAAATTATTCACTTTCGAGCCAGTAGAATGATTTTCAACGTCAATTTTACTAACATCTTCTAAATAAAGTGGAATCATCAATGCAACATTATAAACCTCTTTTAGTTTAGGATCACCACAAGAATAAACCTTTTCAACTTCTTTAACAACAACAGAGTCTTTTTGAGGTTTGCGAACATCTTCTACGATTTTTTTTTCGGCAATTAATCTTAAAGTTTGTCCAGCTTTTAATCCATCCTTCAGTTCAGGATTCAGTTTCATCAATTCATCTACATTGGTATTGAACTTTTTTGCGATAGAATTTAGATTATCACCTTTAACCACAAGATAAGTGGCGGGTTTATCTTTAACAATGGTTGTTGAACTTTCTTTCTTAAAAGGAATTTTTAATATTTGCTTCGGTTTTATTTCGTTGTTTAATCCGGAATTAACATTTTTGATATCATCCACTTCAACTGAATAAAGTTTGGCAATTGAATACAAACTTTGCCCTTTCTGAACGGTATGGATATAATATTTCTTCCCGTTTTCGGTTTCAATTTTTGTAGACTTTGTATCTTGAGCATAAATATTTACACTCAACATCGTCATCAGGAAAAAAATCAGTATTTTAGTTGGATATTTCACAGAGATTAAAACTTTTGTTAAAAATAGACTAATTAGTGAGTAAAGTCAAATTTATTCCCATTCAATTGTGGCTGGTGGTTTTGAACTGATGTCGTAAACAACTCGATTCACCCCTTTTACACCATTTATTATTGAATTTGATACTTTTGCAAGGAATTCATATGGTAAATGCGACCAATCAGCTGTCATTCCATCAGTTGAAGAAACTGCTCTTAAAGCAACTACTTTTTCATAAGTTCTTTCATCTCCCATAACTCCAACAGATTGAACCGGTAAAAGAATTGCACCAGCTTGCCATACTTCATTATACAAGCCTGAACTTTTCAAACTGTCAATAAAAATTGCATCCACTTCCTGTAGGATTCGAACTTTTTCTTCAGTAATATCACCTAAAATCCGGATTGCCAAACCAGGACCTGGAAAAGGATGACGACTCAACAAATTATTGTCGATACCAAGCGTCTTTCCTACTCTGCGAACTTCGTCTTTGAAAAGTGATTTCAATGGTTCCACAATTTTCAATTTCATGAAATCGGGCAAACCACCAACGTTGTGATGAGATTTAATTGTAGCTGATGGACCTTTAACTGAAACAGATTCAATAACATCTGGATAAATGGTTCCTTGTGCAAGCCAGCTTACATTTTCAATTTTGTGTGCCTCCGCATCAAAAACTTCGATGAATGTTTTTCCTATGGCTTTTCGCTTGGTTTCAGGATCTGAAATTCCTGCAAGGGCGCTCAAAAATTGGTCTTTTTCATTAACACCAATAACATTCAATCCCATATGTTTGTATGAATCCAATACATTTTCGAATTCATTTTTACGCAATAATCCGTTATCAACAAAAATGCAGTAGAGATTTTTGCCAATGGCTTTGTGAAGTAATACTGCTGCAACCGAAGAATCAACACCTCCTGACAAACCTAAAACAACTTTATCGTTGCCTAGTTTTTGCTTTAAATCCGCAATGGTTGAATCAACAAAAGAATCTGGAGTCCAAGATTGATCACATTTACAAACATCCACTATAAAATTCTTCAACAATACCATTCCTTCTCTGGAATGATAAACTTCCGGATGAAACTGAATTCCGAAAGTTTCTTCATTTTGAATTTGGAAACCAGCAATTTTCACTTCGTTGGTACTTGAAATGATTTCAAAATTATCAGGAATTTTAGAAATGGTATCTCCGTGCGACATCCATACTTGCGAACCATCGCTCATGCCTTTCATTAAAACATTTTGTTTGTCAACAAATGAAAGATTGGCCCTGCCGTATTCTCTGATTTTCGATGGCATTACTTCGCCACCATAATTTTGAGCAAGAAATTGTGCACCATAACATACTGCCAAAAGAGGTAATTTTCCTTTAATATTTTTCAATTCAGGAAAAGGCGAACCATCGTCTCTAACAGAAAATGGACTGCCAGACAAAATAACGCCAATGATATTTTCATTTATTTCTGGAATTTTATTGAAAGGATGGATCTCACAATAAACATTGAGTTCTCTCACTCTCCTAGCTATTAGCTGAGTGTACTGAGAACCAAAATCAAGTATAAGGATTGTTTGCATAAAGCAAAATTAAACAAAAGGGCAAATAATTTTTATAATAATTTGAGAAATAATTAACAATGTTTTTGGCTGATTGTTCAAAGTTTTTTGTTTTAGGTTTATTGTTTTTTTGACAAAATAAAAAGTAGCACTTTATTATTGGATAGTTAATATCAAAAAATGGTCAATCATTGTTCCGGATATGAATGACAGCAATAAAAAATAGGATTCTTTAAATTATTCAAAGAATCCTATTTTTTAATCACTTTAAATTGCAAAAAAAACTATTTTCTAATTTTCTTTAATTTTTTCGTTTATTAGTTTTTTATATTTTACTTTTTTGCGCCATTCTTTATTTTTATAATCCAAAACAGAATCCTTGGCTTCGCGCTTTAGTTTATCAGAGTCATACTGCTTTTTCAAATCATATTTGGTTAATAATTCTTCCCAATATTTACCTTTTAAAACCAAAATCTCGCTTGTAATACTTTCTGAATAATACTCCCTAAATGGTTGTTCAGAATTCCAAGGTTGAAAAATATAATCTGTTCTAATTAAATTTGTTTTTGGATTATATGGAAATTGTGCATTTGCTTCTTTAAATTTAACATAATGGCAAATTGCACCATCAACAATCACAAAATAAATGTTTTTATCAAAAACCCTCATCAATATGCCTTGTTCATCACAAAACCAACTAGATGGCATATTGGCTTCTTTAACTTTTACAATTTTTCCATCTTTGTCAATTTTCACGGTATTAAAACTCATTTCCGCTAATTTAACGCCTTCAATAGGTTTATTCGCTTGATAATCTTCATAAGATTCGAAAAAGGAATTTGCCCTGGTATCAATTTCTTTCATTTCGGATTCTTGTCCCTTAGCAATAAAACCAATGGATAAGCATAATAATAAAATAAGATTTTTCATGTTTTTTAAATTTTAATTGATTGATAATATTTCTTTTCTGTTAACCACAAAACTCCTTTAATCCTTCACAATCTTCTTAAACTCATAACTCGTTCCGTTTTCTAATTTTATTAAATAAACTCCAGTTGCAAAATTGGAAGTGGGAACTGTAATTTTTTCTGTTAGGATTCCTTTATACATCACCTGACCAATAGAATTAATGATTTCGAAATTAATGTTTTCCTGATTGCCTTTAAATTCAATTGTTAATTCATTGCTAACTGGATTTGGATAAACATTGATGCCATTATTCAAAATCGTTTGTTCTACTCCAACTGTAGTAATATTTATGGTATTTGATGCACTCGAACTACATCCATTAACCGTAACAATTACATAATAATTGCCATTTGCTAAAGGAGAATAATTCTGTGAAGTTGCACCAGCAATAATTCCATTTTGGTTGTACCATTGGTTGCCTATTGCAGAATTTGATTGTAAAATTATTCCATTAGCGGTGATTATTGGCGTTGGAGGCATTGGATTAACGGCAACAGCTAATGTTGAAGCACCACCATCGCCACAGGCATTATTTCCTTTTACTACAATGTTTCCAGAAACTGCACTTGCACCATAATTAACAGTTATGCTATTGGTATTACTGTTACCTGTAGCTCCAGTAGGCAAGGTCCAAATATAATTATTGGCACCTGCAATTATTGGAGTTGTATAACTTGCTGAATTCTGCCCTTGACAAACTGATGTTGGACCTGAAATAGCTCCAGCATTATTTAATGAATTTTGAACCACTAATCCTAAAGTGGACGAACTACCATTTCCACAAAGATTACTTCCAAAAACTGCAATGTTACCAGAACCTGCGCTCATCCCAATATTTACCATGATATTATTGGTGGTGCTTGTGCCTGTAACTCCAGTGGGTAATGCCCAATTATAAATGGTTGCGTTTGCAATTGGTGGCACAGAGTAAATTACAGAATCCTGACCAAGACAAACTGACATTAGTCCCGATATTACTCCAGCACTAATTGGTAAACCTTGCACATTTACAGCTAAAATAGCTAATGGACCAAAACCACATGTATTTTGCCCTTTTACAGTAACATTCCCTGAAACTGCTGTTGCACCATAATTTAAAGAAATACTATTGGTGGTACTTGTACCTGTTACACCTGTTGGCTTCGTCCAAATATAAGAAGTAACCCCTGGTATTGCTGTACAAGAATAAGTTACATTATTTTGTCCCTGACAAACTGCGTTTGTCCCTGAAATTATAGTTGTTGCGGGGGTGGGGCAAGCACCTAATTTTGCAACAAAAAACTGCACATAATTAGAACTATTTAACACAATAGCATCAAACGAAAGGAGAGAGCTGCTAAAATAACCTGTTGTATATATGTTATCACTATTATCAACACAAATTCCGTAACCTTCCTCTACATATACCCCGCCAACTTTTTTAGCCCAAAGTGGATTCCCTACTGAAGAAAATTTCGCCACATATAAATCTGGGAAAACTGATCCTGTTTGGGTTAATACAATAGAGCCAATACTAAGAGAAGGGGTGTCAAAAGAACCCGTTACATATATATCGCCTGCTGGATTAGAGCAAATAGAATATGCTAAATCATTATAAATACCGCCATAGGAAGAGACCCAAATAACATTACCGTTGGTATTAAATTTAGCAATAAAAAAGTCAATATTCCCACTATTATTTGTTAATACAGTGCCCCCAAAATTCATTGATGGACTCATAAAAGAACCTGCGACATAGCAATTACCAATTGAATCTGTAGCAATGCTTTTTCCATAATCCTGTAAAGTTCCTCCAGCCCTTCTAGCCCAAATTTTATTTCCCAAAGAGTCGTATTTAGCAATAAAAAAGTCCATAGCACCGGCACAATTTAAAGTGTCTAGTCCAAAAATAATCTGGCTTCCCAATTCACCTGTCAAATAAATATTTTTATTTAAATCAACACTAATTCCGCTACCCCCAAAATTGCTCACAAATTGGACTACTCCTAAAGAATTATATTTTACAATAAATGAACCAGGCCCTACCACGGTTAACCCATCAAAACTAATAGAAGAACTTGAAAAACTACCAGTAATATAGCAATCTCCATTTTTATCCAACGTAATTGCTTTACCATAATCATTAGAAGAACCACCAGCTTTTTTTGCCCACAGCACATTCCCATTGGAATCATATTTTACTATAAAAAGATCATTTGGATTATATGAACCCCCAGCATTTGTCAAGACAGCAGTTTCAAAAGTAATAGATGCGCTTGTAAATGAACCAGTTATGTATGTATTCCCATTGGTATCAACTGCAATACTATTTCCTATATCATCTAAATGTCTTGTCCTAAAATAGGTTTACACAAAAAAGTGTAAAAATGGACAAAAAAAGT
>JACAAW010000069.1 GCA_013377115.1 Bacteroidota bacterium
TTTATAAGTGACTCCGCTAGGATTCAAACCTAGAACCTTCTGATCCGTAGTCAGATGCACTATTCAATTATGCTACGGAGCCAATGAAGGTGCAAATTTATTACATTTTTTTGAATAATGAAACATCTTTTTTATTTAAATGTTTAATTACTTGATTTTTCGACTATAAATCTCCATTCAAATAATTAATAACTAAGCATTAAATTAATTATCAATTTGATTAACTGATTATTACGTGGTAATAAATAATTTAAAAATCGTTTTATTCATGGAATTTCTTTTAATAATTTTGCTAAAAATTAAAAAGAAATGAGCAAAAAGACAAGTATTGCCAGACTTTCAATAATGTCTAACGTTTTTTTAATTATTATTAAATTAATAGTTGGCTTAATTGGTGGTTCGGTGAGTATTATTTCAGAAGCAATTCACTCCACTATGGACTTGGTTGCAGCAATTATTGCTTATTTCTCAGTAAAGGTTTCTGACAATCCGCCAGACAAAAGGCACCCATACGGACATGGGAAAATTGAAAACATTTCTGGAGTTATTGAAGCATTATTAATTTTTGTTGCTTCATTTTGGATAATTTTTGAAGCCGTAAAAAAAATCATTTCTAAAGAAGAAATCGATTCTATTGGGCTCGGCTTTATTGTAATGTTTATTTCATGTATTGTAAACATTCTTGTTTCTCGGAAATTATACAAGGTTGCAAAAGAAACTGATTCTGTTGCCTTAGAGGCAGATGCTCTTCATTTAAAAGCTGATGTTTACACTTCTGCGGGTGTTGGTGTTGGCCTTCTTCTAATTTGGATAACAGGATTGTATTTTCTTGATCCAATAGTTGCCATCATTGTTGCGATTTTTATTATGATTGAGGCATATGGAATGCTGAAAACCGCTTTCGCTCCATTGCTTGACGTTAATCTTCCAGATAACGAAATAAAAACTATTACGGAAAGTATTCAAAGTATGACTTGGGGATGCATAGATTTTCATCAACTCAGAACAAGAAAAGCCGGAAATAAAAGGTATGTCGACTTACATCTTGAAGTTCCACAAAAATTCACTGTTGCCGAAGCACACGATTTATGTGATAAAATTGAAAAAGCAATTGAAGCAAAGATTCCTAAAATAGAAATTCATATCCACGTTGAGCCATGTCCTAAAATGTGTGACACTTGCAAAAGTTACGAAGAATTTCACGCAATAAGCTAAGGAAGTCCTGGGAAATTTTCAACGTATTGGACTTTAATATCTGGAAAATTTTCAACCAATTGGACTTTTACATCTGGAAAATTCTCAACCAATTTCCATTCACCACATTCATCAGGAAAATTTTCAACTATTTTTACTTTTAAATCGGGGAAATTATTTACAATCTGAACTTTAATATCAGGGAAATTTTCAACAATTTTAATATTCCCATAAAGTTTAAATCCATTGTAAGTGCAATCTGGACCGATTTCTTTTGAATTAGATTTTGAAGATTCTGAAGGGACTTCTTTTTTTTCGGCAGTAAACCCAAAAACAAATAATAATATTACTGCGCCGAATAAACCAAATAGTGCATTTCTTTTCATGATAAATAGTTTTTGTGAGTTAAAAAATCAATCAATTATCATTCCAAAATTATTCAACCAATGGTTCTTCAATTTGAACAACTGGTCTTTTGATAATGGCTTTTCGTTTCCACCTTCCGGTTAAATAATATGCATAGGACATTACAAATCCGAAAATCCAGGCAATAGGTATTCCCCACCAAATTCCATCAGTTCCATAACTTCTAGAAAACCACCACGACAAAGGAACTCTTAAAAGCCACAATGAAAGAAGCGTAATAAACATTGGAATCAGCGTATCTCCTGCCCCTCTTAAAACACCACCAACAACAAACATAAACGAAAAAACAATGTAAAACGAACTCACAATTACCAAATACGACTCTCCTATTTTAATAACATTTTGGTCATTTGTGAAAAGCCCCATAATTGTTTCACCAAAAATCACAGCAAAAATTGTAATAAAAATTGCAACCGCACCAGTCATAAGCATTGTGGCTCTAAATCCTTTTTTTACCCTTTCAGTTTTATTTGCGCCAATATTCTGACCAACGAATGAAGAAAGTGCCATGGAAAAATTCATTGCTGGCATAATTGCGAAGGAATCAATTCTACCAGCAACAGAATAGGCTGCAATTGCATCTGTTCCAAAACCATTTACAATTCGAATTAATGCCATCATTCCAATTGCTACAAAAGTTTGTTGCAATCCAGAAGGAATTCCAATTTTGATACTTTTTATAAAAATCTCTTTGTCAAAAGTAAAATCCTTAATAGAAAATTTTATAATTGTATGGTACTTATTTAGATAGATTACAGAAATTAAAAATGCAACACCTTGAGCAATAACAGTCGCAACTGCTGTCCCCGCGATTCCCCAATGAAAAACAACAACAAATAACATCACCAAAATGATGTTTAAGATGGTAGAAATTATTAGAAAATATAGTGGCGTCTTTGAATCTCCCATCCCTCTTAACGCTGCAGAAACACCATTATAGCCAAAAAGCAAAACCGCTCCAGAAATAAAAATATTGAAATATATAATGGCTTCCGGCAGTATTTCTTTAGGCAGATCCATCATTTCAAAAATATTCCTGCTAAAAAGAAGACCCAATGCTGTGATGGTAAGAGAAGCAAAAAAAAGAAAAATGAACATCGTGTCCATTGTTGCTTTTACTTTTTTATAATCTTTTGCCCCGAAATATTGAGAGATAATAATTGTAGAACCGGAAGAAATTCCAACAATTAATGAAATAAGAACAAAAATAACGGGAAAAGAAGCACCAACTGCTGCTAATGCATTTTTACCAATATAATTTCCAACAATTACGCTATCAACAACATTGTACATTTGCTGAAAAACATTTCCAAAAAGCATTGGCAATGCAAAATAAAAAATGAGTTTACCCTCATTGCCAACCGTCATGTCTTTCATCATATCATGCTATTTTTGATTTTGCAAAGGTACCAAATTATTGTGGAATACTATTTATTTGATTCCATTGCTTTTATTCGTTGTAATAATGTTGGATGCGAATAATGAATAAAAACGTACCATGGATGCGGATTTAAATTACTTAAATTATTCGCAGAAAGTTTTATTAAAGCAGATTTCAAATGAATAAAACCATAAGTTCCCTTTGCAAATTGGTCAGCTTGATATTCATGTTTTCGAGAAATTATACTCATTAACAAACCCGAAATCAATGAAATTGGACTGTACAATAAGCCAAATGCAAGAATGCCAATATGGAAACTTGGTTTTGTTGTTCCTAAAGCCTTTGAAAGCTCAGGATTATCAATAAATAATGATAAAATGAAAAAAACAAAACCTGTTTGAATTATTGAAATTATCATTCCGTAAATAGTGTGATGCTTTTTATAATGGCCAACTTCGTGTGCCAAAACGGCAACAAGTTCCTCTGTTGAATGATCTTTTATTAATGTATCGTACAATACAATTCTTTTTTGGGAGCCAAAGCCTGTAAAATAAGCATTTGCTTTTGTGGATCTTTTTGAACCATCAATAACAAAAATATTTTTGAGATTAAATCCAACTTTTTTGGCATATTCTTCGATTGCATTTCGAAGTTCACCTTCTTCAAGCGGAGTTTGCTTATTAAACATTGGAACAATTAGCGTTGAATAAAAGAACATCATAAACAAACTAAATACACTAACTGCACTCCAGGCATATACCCAAAACAAATTTCCTGAAACTTGATAAATCCATATAATAAAAGCCATTAGCAATCCACCAATAATTCCGCCTAAAATCCAGCCTTTTATTTTATCAAGTACGAACGTTTTTTTTGTTGTTTTATTAAATCCAAACTTCTCTTCAATTACAAAAGTTGAGTATAAAGAAAATGGAGTTGACATTAAATCACTTCCAAAGGCAATGATTCCAAAGAAAATTAAAGCAATTATTATTGGGTTTTCAGAATAAGATTGCGCAATTGAATCTACATATGCAAATCCGCTAAGAAAAAGCATTAAAAGCATTAGAATTAAAGAAAAACTGTCAGTAAATAAGGAAAATCTATGCTTTGTTTTCTCATAGTTTAAGAACTTCTCATACTTCTCAGAATCATAAATTCCTGAAAGTTCTTCTGGAAGTTCATTGGTCCAATACGTTGAATTTAAATACTCTAGAAAACGATCTAGAACATAATCAAATGCAATAATTCCAACAATTAAATAAAATAAAAAATTTGCCATAGCTTATAAATACCCCGCAATCCAGTAAGTAAAATATCCGAAAATCTCATGCAAAAGTTTTTCCCATTCGTCAAAAGCACTGATACTTGGTAGAAAAAGAAATTCAAAATCCCATTTTCTCTTTCCTGCAATTTTGTTCGTGGCATAAATATCCACTTTTATTCCTTGCTTTTCGAAACAAGCTTTTGCACGTTTTGTATGAATCGCAGAAGTAATTAAAAGATATTTACTATTCTTCGGTTCATTTTTTAAAATTTTTGCTGTACAAACTGCATTTTGAAAAGTATTGTCAGAAGTAGAATCAATTAAAATCACTGAATCGGGAATTCCAATTGTAACAAGATAATCCTTTAAAAGAACTGATTCCAGCATATCTCGATAAACAAGTCTTCCCGAACCGCTTGAAATAAGCATTTTCTTAATTTTTCCAATTTTATAAAGTCTTACTGTTTGTAAAATTCGATCTGTATTATATCTGAATGAGCTTCTGGCACTGTCTTTATCATATGTAATCATTCCTCCGCCCAATACAATTCCAACATCATAAGTTTTTGTGAGATATTTATCAGTAGTAATCTTTGATTCCCACAAATTCATGAATTCACCACAAATAAAAGAATTGGAGAAAACATAAAAAACGATCAATGATGCAATGAGCAGTTTTCGGGCTCTAATCGAGTTTTTTCTGAAATAATACAATGAAAGGATTAGAATAATAAAAACCCAGATTAATGGATTTAAGAAAAAAGCAAAGATTTTTGACAAAAGGAAAAACATTTAATACCCTCCAAATCTTTTACGGAGAAACCATTCCGTTGACAACAATATCAATATCAGGAAGAAAACCCAATATAAATTAATCATCTCGTTAAGTATTTTTTGCGAATAAGAAACAGATTTAATATCATCTCTTTTTCTCAATAATTCTAAAATACGCTCCATCTCTTTTGGGAAAACCATTTCAGCATTGTGTTTTTTAGAAATCTTATAAAGCAATTGATGGTCGGCAACGGTATTGATCGATTCTAAATTTAATGCAGAAACTGAGAAGCTTCCAGCCTTTTTGTAAATCTTCTCTCCTACTTTTACTTGGGCCTGGAAACGATATTCCCCAACAGGTAAACTTCCTGCGTCTAAAGTATAGGCATTGGAGGTTTTACTAAATGAATAATTAAACGATTTGTTTTCAGAATTTGAAATAACTAAATTGACTTCAGGATTATTAATTAATTCATAGGTTTCATTATAAACTTCCGCATCAAATTTCACCGATTCATTTTCGAAGAAATTATTTTTGTGAATAACTCTGAAGAAGCTTTTATCAACTTTCACAGAAAGAAATTGGGCTATTTTTGAAACGATTTCATTGAAAATATTGAAATTATTATTTTGAGCAAAATTGATTAATTTCCATTTCCAAATGCCTTCTCCAGCAATAATTCCACATTTAAAATCATTGCTTTGATTAAACATAATTAATGGTTGACGTGTTGACACACTTCCGATTTTCTGAAAATAAAGGAAATTAGCTGATGGTGTTGTTTTGTAATTTCCAAAAGGAGAAATTAAAGGAGGAAAATAATCCGTAAATCTTTTGGTTTCTTCTGATAAAGTGAACAGTGCAAATTCATTATTTAAGATGGAACCAGCTTCATTTGGGTTTTGTTTGGTGACAGAAATATTCAAACCAGTTTTAAAATTGTTAAAGCCATTCAAATCTGTTTGTGTTCCTATAATAAACAAAGTTGGAATATTCAATCTTTTAATTTCCGAAATTATTTGCAAGGCAGAATTACTTTCAGAAGGTAATTGATGCAAAACAATCATGTTATACGAAGCAAGCGATTTATTAAAATCACTGGCAATTGCAGTTTCTACTTCATAGTTATTATTGTTTTCTAATGCCGATTTTATGGCAGAAACATCAGGATGAGGCGAATTTGAAAGGATTAGAATTTTTTCTTTCCCATCAACAACATCAATAAAAACATCCTGAAAATTGTTTGAAGTAGAAATCTCTCCATTTATTGGTGACAAAGAAATTCTATAGTGCTGAATTCCGCTTTTTTTTGCGTCTAAAAGAACATTGATGGTTTGTGAATAGGAATTATTGCTAAAATTGATTGTTTTCGAAAAAACGACTTCAGAGCCCTTTGTAATCGTCAAATCAGTATTGGCACCCTGACATTTATGAGCATCAACAATAATTTCGAGCGGAAACGAATTCCCCAAATAAGTAACGCGGTTATAATTCACTCTACTTAAAATAACATCTTTATTAATGTTGGTATCGCCTAAAGCGATTGTGTAGATTGGAAAGCCTAATTTCTCGCAAGAATAATATGGATTTTCACCTCTATTATAAATTCCGTCAGATGCAATAATCATCGCGCCAACATTTCTATTGCTGAAACGATTTTGAATTTCATCTAAAAATTGATCAAAATCGGTTTGTTTGTCGTTGAAATTGGTTGCAATTTTATCATTAAATTTCTCGCCGAAGGAATAGGTTGCGATTTGATATTCGCTTTTTAATTTTTCTAATAAATCATTTACCTTTTTGGGATATTCTGTTTTATAAAAAGCGGAGTCCTTACCAATTTTAATTGATTGAGAATTATCCTGAGCAAAAATAATTAGCGGTGGTTCAACATTTTTTGAAATTGATTTAATTAGTGGCGACAATAAAAGAAAAGCAATTATTGAAACTGCTAAAAATCGGGCTCCAAATAAAATTCGTTTAATCCATTTAGAGGCATCAACAAATTGAGTCTCTTTCCTATAAAGGATAAAAGCGTACAAAGCGCCTAAACCTAAGCAAAATATGGAAAACCAAAGTGGATAATCAGAAACAATATTAATCTTCACAGAATGCTAAATTGATAGGCAAAGGTAACACATTTTAAGCAAAATTGAAACACTAGTTTTTAAGATAAATCTCAATAAAAACATTAATGATTCCGAAGAAATTGTATTTTTACCTTTTAATTGAAAATGAAATTTAATATGAGACCATTTCTTGGAACCTTTATTTTGCTGGGGATTCTTTCTTTTCTAATATCCTGTAATAACGGCAATAATTCTGAAAAGAAAGACAAATCGACCACCAAACAAGAAAAAATTGATTCATCTGCGATAAAGAAAAGTAAAGCAGATTCTATTTCAAAAGCTAAGAAAGAAAAGAAAGTAAATTACAATCAAATTGGCTTTAAATTAATGAAAAGTGAAAGTCTCAGTGGACTACGCTTGGATTTAAGCTCTAAAAAAGTAAGTGAAATCATTGGCGAACCAGAAGAAAAAACCGATCCAGCGCTTTGGGGAGCTGATGGACTTTACCATCAAAGCTGGACTTATACAGAAAAAGGAATTTCGCTTGACATAGTTGGAAAAGAAGGCGAAAGACAAACCTTAAGCCGAATTACCATTACTGAGCCCTGTACTTTTAAAACAAAACGAAAGATAGGAATCGGCAGCCGAGTTGATGAAGTGAGAACAGCTTACCAGGAAGAAATTGATCCTGCATCTTCAAGTGCAAGTTCTATTGCAGCTGGAACCCATTATGGCGGAGTAATCTTTGGCATTGAAAACAAAAAAGTAAATCAGATTTTTATTGGTATTGCTGCGGAGTAATAAATTATTGATACTAAATTAAACCTAAATGAATCTCGACTACATTGATAAAATAAATGGATACGGCGACAATGTAGTACGGCTATATCATTTTGATTTTACACAAGCAATCCAATTTTTGGATATTTTTAAAGAAACGATTATTAAAAATAAGAAGTCACTCGATTTCTCAAAAATTAATTTTATTCAGTCGCGCAACTGCAATCTGACACTCCAAATTTCTGATGAAGATTTGGGAATCACCACCGAAGATAATCTAAATTACTTTTGCGATATGACCATTGAAGGCTACGAAAAAATGGTTCCATTGCTAGAGCCATTTTGCAAAAAAGAATCGAAGGGATACCAATATCTTTATGATGTTGATTCGCTCACAGATTTTTTATTTTCACCTGACGGTACTTGGTAAGAAATTTTTATTTTTGTAAAAAAATATGGAATGAAAAAAATTACAATTTACACTTCGCTAATTATTTTGGTTTTTATTTTATCCCCAAATTTGATAAAAGCTCAAAAAAACAAAGAGCAGAAAACTGTTAAATTACAAACTTCTGCACATTCTGAAAACTGCAAAGCCAAAATTGAGAAAACCCTGGCTTTTGAAAAAGGAATTGTAGAATCCGAATTGGACAGAGAAACCCAAATCTTAACGGTTACCTACAAACCAAAGAAAACCGATGTAGAAAAAATAATAAAAGTGATCACTAATTTAGGTCATGAAGCCACAGAAATTATTGAACCTAAGGATGAAAAAATTGAAATAAAGAAATAATTTAAGTGTAAATTTTGGCTGCAAAAAATCTAAACCTAATTGGATATTAAAATTAAAAACAGAAACCATTTCATTTTTTTTATGCTTTCAAACCTTTTTATTAAAAAAAGAGCATCAAAAAAAAATATTTTATGCAAGGCAAAATTTAATTAGAAATATCCATGGTCCATTCATCTTTCGAATTAATATAATTCTTATCAATTACCACTTTCCTGAAACCATAGCTGCCTTCAGTCGTGCCAACTTTATTATAGGAAGCATCTCCCTTCCATTCTATAAAACTTCCATCTGCTAATTTTGAATAAGCATAATAATACAGATATTCTTCAACATTTTCCCCAACAAATTTTCTTTCACCAGGTAAAATTTTCATCCAGTCAGTAACAGTCCATTCTTCATTTGCGAGCCATCTTTCCATTGATTTTAATGAAACGTAAACATTTCCAGTTGTTTTATTTGTGAAATAAACATGCTTGGTCCCCATAGTTGAATTGTCGGAGATAACAACATTTGGGGTTTCGTTTTGAGAAATATCTCCAATGCCATTTTGATCTTCATCAGGTTCGACATCGCCTATCAACATTTGACTGCCATTTTGAGTATCAAGTGTATATTCAAATCCTCCAATAATACTTTGACTTTGAAAAATCCGTAGTCGATTTATTTTTGCTGTGTTTGTTTTTGGATCAATGGTAAATTCATTTTGCCAATCACCTTTGATATTGTCAGGATTTACTTCAAGAAGGTATTTGCCGTTTAATAAATATTTTGAAGTAACAGCATCATAAATTTTAATTGTTTTTATTCCATAATCAATTGAAATAGTAGCATCAAAATCTTTTAATTCGGACCAATTTCCATACTTTTTTGTTGTTGGATTGTAATCTCTGGAAGAAATAGTCTTTGATATATAATGGGTTTGTGAAAATACTTTTGCACAAAGTATGATAAAGGAAAACAAAAGTATTAGTGGAAATTTATTCATTTTTTCAATTTTTGTTTTAACAAATGTAGGCTAAAATTTTAATATTTTTTTTATTAACCGCCACTTGGTAAAAACTTTTTTAAATTGTAAAATTTTTGATAGGATTAATCTCTAATTTTGTCGGGAAATTTTATTAAATCTCTACGATTTTTACTAAAAATAAAAACCGCAGTATGTTAAACAATAAACTGTGTTACTTTCCGCATAGCGTCTAAATTTGGTAAATGTTTTTAATAAATTTGTTTGTTGCATTTCTTGTTGTGATTGCCAGTATAATTCCTTTTCTAAAGCCTAAAGGAGTTGGCATTATTGTATTTATCTCCATAATATTGGGGTCTGCTCTATCTGGATATTTTGCCGTAAATTCATTAATTGGCTCACAAATAGAATTTATTTTTTCTGGAAGTCAAGTTACTGGTCCCATTCCAATTCGTATTGATGCCTTATCTGCATGGTTTATTATGATCATCAACTTTATTTTTCTGACAGGTGGGTTTTATGGGATTTTCTATATGAAAGCTTACAGAGAACAAAAAAGCAATATTCAACTTCATGGAATTTCTTTTGTATTATTATACTTCGCTTTAATTGGCCTTTGTGTTGTTCAAAACTCCATTGTATTTTTAATACTTTGGGAAATCATGTCGATTTCATCAATGCTCTTGGTGATTTTCGACCATAACAATCCAATAACATTTAAAGCTGGAATTAATTACCTTGTTCAAATGCACATTTGTGTTATACTGTTGACCATTGGTTTTATCTGGGTTTATTTTCAGAAGGGCTCATTTGATTTCAACGCAATACCAATATTCTTTGCTGGCAATGCAAACATTGGCTTATTTTTGATTTTCTTTATTGGCTTTGGATTTAAAGCCGGATTTATTCCTTTTCACAGTTGGTTGCCACTTGCGCATCCAGCCGGACCATCGCATGTTTCAGGTATAATGTCGGGAGTAATGGTGAAAATTGGAATTTTTGGAATTATAAGAATTGCATCCTATTTGAAATCTGATTTGATTTTACTTGGAGAAATTGTGGTAACAGTTTCAGTGTTGACAGGATTGTTTGGAATCCTAAATGCAGCTGTTCATCGCGATTTTAAAAGAATGCTTGCTTATTGTACCATCGAAAATATTGGAATCATCGGGATTGGGATTGGAATTGGAATGATGGGTATGGGAAATGGCTCGCCACTCTTATATTATCTTGGATTTGGTGGTGCATTATTGCATGTATTAAATCATGCTTTATTCAAATCTTTACTTTTTTATTCTGCAGGTTCCATATACCAGCAAACCCATACACGCAATATCGAAAGATTGGGCGGCTTAATAAAATTCATGCCAAAAACAGCAATTATTTTTCTAATTGGGGCCATTGCTATTGGTGGAATTCCTCCATTTAATGGTTTTGTTTCGGAGTTTGTAATTTATAGCGGACTTCTTGAAGGAATGAAATCAAACAGTGTAAGTCAATTGAGTTTATTAATATTATCCTTTGCCGGATTAAGTATTATTGGTGGACTTTCAATTCTAACATTCACAAAAACTTTTGGAACAATTTTTTTAGGAAATCAAAGAGAGAAATTAGAACACCCACCAAAAGAAGTTTCATTTTCAATGCTATTACCTCAATATTTAATCATTGCTGCTATGTTGAGTGTTGCATTTTTCCCAAAGATGTATTTGAATCTAGTCAGCAATTTGCTGTACAAAATGAGTGCTCCACATTTAGGATTTGAGCCTTTTGGATTTAATAGCTATTCAACAATTGCGTCTAATATTAGTCTTTTCTCGGCAGTTTTTATTGGAATTGCTGTTATAATTTGGGGCCTTAGATACTTTGTGATGAGAAATAAAATTCAAATATCACAACAAACCTGGGGTTGTGGCTATGTTGTTCCGAATACTAAAATGCAATACACGGCAAAATCTTTTTCAAAACCATTAGGGAAAATTCTAAACTTTTTATTGATAGAGAAAAAACAATTTGAAGAAATAAAACCCGGCGAAATTTTTCCTTCAAAAAGAAATTATGTCTCTAATTATTTCGATTTTTTCGAACATCGATTTATAAGTAACATTACAAAAAGATTAGTTTATACAGTGAATTATTTCAAATTCATTCAAAATGGGATGATTCAATCATACGTGATTTATGGAATTGTATTCATTGTTGTAATTTTTGTTATAACAGCTTTAAGTATTATAAAATGATATTGATAAAAGCGTTTTTACTTTTATTGTTGCTGATAACAGTTCTCATTCCTTTTTTTAATGTGAAAGGAAAAGGAATTGTCACTTTTATTGCAATTTTATTAAACACGCTTATTTCGTCCTATTTCGCGTTTCTCACTTTCCTTGGAGAAAAGTTTGAATTCATTTTACCTGGAAGCATAGTATCTGGACTTATTCCTCTTCGAATAGATGCTTTATCGGGTTGGTTTATGATGGTCATCAATATTGTATTTATTACTGGCGGCTTCTATGGATTCTTTTATATGAATAATTACAAATCACAAAAAAATAATCTCAGTCTTCATAGTATTTCATTTGTTTTTTTGCATGCGGCTTTAATTAGTTTATGTGTAATTCAAAACAGTATTGCTTTTATTGTTGCATGGGAAATAATGGCACTTTCCGCATTCATCCTAATTATTTTTGAACATGGAAAAATCACAACATTAAAAGCTGGTATCAATTACCTTATACAATCTCATATTTCAATTGTGTTTTTAATGCTTGGATTTATGTGGATGGCATTTAAAACTGGCACTTATGATTTTGCGGCAATCAGCACTTACACAGCCACGCACGATAGCTCAATAGGAATCATTTTATTCCTTTGCTTTTTTGTAACTTTCGCAATAAAGGCAGGATTTGTTCCTTTCCACACATGGTTACCTTATGCACATCCAGCGGCTCCAGCACATATTTCAGGAATAATGTCGGGCGTGATTATTAAAATTGGAATTTTCGGTATTCTAAGAATGCTTCTTTTAATAAAACCAGATTTCACAATAATTGGTTATATTATTTTAATTGTTTCGCTAATTTCTGGTTTATATGGTGTGATGCTGGCAATTATTCAACATAATTTGAAAAAATTACTCGCTTACCATAGTATTGAAAACATTGGAATCATCGGAATCGGAATTGGTTTGGGTTGTATTGGTTTAGGTTCAGAAAATATTATTCTTGCTTCCATTGGTTTTGCTGGAGCTTTGCTTCACACTTTAAATCATGCTTTGTTCAAATCCTTATTGTTTTATACAGCCGGAAATGTATATTTGGCTACTCATACATTAGATATTGAGCATTTAGGAGGTCTGATAAAAAAAATGCCTCAAACCACCTTGCTTTTTTTAATCGCGGCAATTGCAATATGCGGAATTCCACCTTTCAATGGATTTATTTCTGAATTTCTTATTTACAACGGCCTTTATTCATGGCTCCATGAAGCAAAACTAGCTTCTTTGGTAATGATAATCTTCAGTATTTTAGGTTTGGTAATGATTGGTGGTTTAGCAATGCTGTGTTTCACGAAAGCATTTGGTGTTGTTTTTTTAGGAAGTCCTCGCCATCAATTTAAACACGAAATAAAAGAAGTTCCTTTTAAACAGCTGTTTCCTTTGTATTTAATTGCAGCATTAATCATTTCAATTGGTCTTTTCCCAAAATTATTTTTGAATTTAATGATGAAGCCAGTAAGTTTATACACAGGAATTCAACAAGCTTCATTTATTCCTCTTCAAGGACCATCATTCGATGCAATTCAATCGCTTTCATACGCTGCTTGGGGATTCGTATTATTGATTGGTGGTATTTTTCTAATAAGGAAACTCGCAACGCGAAAGCGAATTATTGAAACCTCTCCAACTTGGGGATGCGGCTATATTGCACCCAATCCCAAATTACAATATACTGCTAATTCATTTGTTCGTTCCTTTATAAAATTATTCAAGCCCATTTTGGTGATTTCAAAAAAGGAACATAAATTACATGGAATTTTTCCAAGCGAAGAAACTCATTACGAGACTCACCCTTACGATGGATTAGAAAAGCAATTAATAGACAATCCTTTAAAATCCTACAAATCATTTATGGGCAGGTTTCTTTTCCTTCAAAATGGGAAACTTCAATTTTACATTTTGTATGGAATTATATTTATTATTCTGGTAATTGGACTGCCTTTGATTTATGAAAAAATAATTGAATTAATGAACTTCTTTAAACAGCTATAACTATGTTAAGTTTTATTTTAATAATCATTGCTGGACTCTTTTTCTCAGGCATTATCAGCCGGACCAAAAGCATTGCATCAGGCCGAAAAGGTCCGGGGATTTTTCAACCATTGAAAGATGTCGTTCGACTTTTCAAGAAAGGAGCAATTTACAGCGAAACCACTAGTTTTATTTTTCAAATTGCACCAACGATTTATTTTGCTTCAATTATAATGGCAATGTTAATAGTACCTTTTGGACAATCAAAAGGAATCATCAGTTTCAATGGCGACTTTGTTTTCTTTGCTTACGTTTTAGCATTAGGAAAATTCTTCAATATAATTTCTGCAATGGACACAGGTAGCAGTTTTGAAGGAATGGGTGCCAGTCGTGAAGCTCTTTATTCAATGCTTGCAGAACCAGCATTTTTTATTTTGATGGGTTCATTTTCTTTGTTAACTGGTCACACTTCATTTCAGGAAATATTTGCTGCTTTGCATTTAGGATCTACAATTAGTTACGCATTGGCAACTTTAGCAACTTTTGTTTTAGTAATGGTTGCAATGATTGAAAATAGTAGAATGCCGATCGACGATCCCAAAACACATCTCGAACTAACGATGATTCATGAAGTAATGATCCTTGATAACAGTGGTTTTGATTTGGGACTCATTCTTACAGCTGGTTATTTAAAATTCGCTGTTTATGGGGCTTTAATCGTGAATTTATTTATTGGAATTGTAGGTTATCAATATTCAATTCCATTATTTTTTGCAATTCAATTTTCAATGGCAGTTACAATTGGTCTGGTTGAATCGTTTATGGCCCGATTTAGAATGAATCACAATGCGCAATTCATTTTGGTACTTTCATCAGTTTCATTTTTAATATTCTTTGTAGTAATGCTCATTCTTGGAAAATTTATTTAATCCTTAAAATTTGAAAAAATGGTAGACGTTTTATTAATTACACTTCTGATTACCTTGTTTTATATGTCGATAGCAAATCGAATGCTTACTTACGTAAAAGTACTTTCGTTACAAGGAATTTTATTATTTGCAATTGTATTTCTTCAACTTGAAGAAATAAATACCTTGAATTTGATTTTCATTCTTCTAGAGACAGTGATTTTTAAAGCAATCGTTGTACCTCTTTTCATAAATCATATTCTCAAGCGTAATAAAATAACGCGTGAAGCAGAACCGTTTCTTCCTCATTTTGTTTCATTAATAATTGTTACAGTTATTGTATTCATCACTATTTTATTATCCAATTCCATCATCGAAACTCATTTAGATAAAATGTTTTTTGTCGTAGCACTTTCAACAATTTTCACTGGTTTGTACATCATTGCATCGCGTCGTAAAATCATTACGCATGTTATGGGATATTTAGTGATTGAAAATGGAGTTTTTGTTTTGTCGCTTGCTGTTGGTAACGAAATGCCAATGCTTGTTAACTTAGGAATTATGCTCGATATTTTTGCCAGCGTTTTAATTTTAGGTGTTTTTCTAAATAAAATTGGTGATGTTTTTAAAGATATTGATGTTGACCAGTTGAGTCATTTAAAAGATTATTAAACAAATTAATTAGAAATTTCTCATGATAGAAATATATTTAATAGGTGCGTTTTTAATAGGAGTCGGACTTTTCTTCAATAGAAATACTGTTTTGACAAATATTATGTTGGTTTTATTCCTTGCTCTGCAATGGACGTTCACGATTCATGCATATTTAAATTTGAACAGCACAGAATTAACGTATTTCACCTTTGATTCTCTAGGTGTTCTATTATTGCTAACTTTAAGTGTTGTTTCGGTTCCTGCAATTATCCATAGTCATATTTATTTGGAAGGACATCATTCACCGCCACGAACTCAAGCAATTTTTCTTGCTGCTATGGTCGTGTTAATTTCAGCAATTGGTGCTGCTTATCTTTCGAACCATATCGCTGTAACATGGATTTTTACTGAGATAACAACTTTATGCGCTTCAGCATTAATTTATCATCATCGCAATAAATTAGCATTAGAAGGAACCTGGAAATATGTTTTTGTTTGTGCAATCAGCATCACCTTTATTTTTATTGGAATTTTATTTTTAAGCTTGTCTGTCCAGCATGCAGGCTCAACCGATCTTTCATTTGCAAACTTATTGAAACTTTCGAAAAAGCTAGATCCATTTTGGTTGCAATTATCCTTCTTGTTTATTTTTACTGGTTTTACAGCAAAATTGGGAATAGTTCCAATGTACACTGCCGGAATTGATGCAAAAGATAAAGCGCCAGGACCAGCAGCAGCATTACTTTCAACAGTTTTAATGAACTTGGGATTCGTGGGTGTTTTTAGATTTTATTGCGTGGTTGCAAATTCCCCACTCCATCATTGGGCAAACCTTGTAATCGGAATTGCTGCATTTTTATCCATTTTTGTGGCAACGGTGTATATGATTAAAGTTAAAAATATAAAACGAATGTTTGCATACTCAGGTTTAGAACACATGGGATTGGTGATGTTGGGAATTGCTGCTGGTGGGATTGGCTATTATGCTGCGATTCTACATGTGGTGCTTCATGCATTCGTGAAATCAAGTCTTTTCTTTCAGTTTAATCAGCTTTATAGAATTTATCAAACCAAGAGTATTTATCATATTGGTGATTATTTCAAGTACAATACAACTGGCGCTATTGTTTTATTATTAGGTTTTATTAGTTCTGCAGCCATGCCTCCTTCGGGCTTGTTTGTTAGTGAATTTTTAATTTTCAGGTCTCTTTTCGAAGCGAATCAAATCATTGTTCTAATTGCTGTACTCTTACTGTTAACAATGATTATCTGGGCTTTTGGAAAAAACATTTTCAAGATATTGTTCATCCCGCCAATTGATTTTGACGAAAGCTATTTGCCAAAAATAAGTCCTTGGGAATCTTCCACGCAATTTATTTTGTTAGCTGCTGCCGTTTATTTAGGATTAAATCCACCAGTAGAATTTGTTCAATTAATTAACGATAGTATAATGATATTACCTAAATAATATGAACTACACAATCATACATAACAACCAAACAATTGATATTGCAACAATTCCACAACTGGAATACGATGTATTTTTCGATTTAAATTCCAATTTCATTTTAGACCATTCTGAAAGGCATTGCGTTAATTATTTCGGATATAAAGTTGAAAATGATATCAAATTAATCTGTTGCATTGCAGATGATGATACTCATGAAATTTTTGTTTCTTCCTGTTTGGTTAATAATACCAATGATTACCATTCTTTTTCTGCAAAACTTTTGTGCTTCGAAAAATTTGAACGTGAAATTCATGAGAATTTTGGAATAAAATATTTAAATCATCCTTGGCTAAAGCCCGTCAGATATGCCTTTAACCGTTTTGACAAAACAAAAACGATTGCAAACTATCCATTTTTCTCTATTGATAGTGAAGAACTTCATGAAGTTGGCGTAGGCCCCATTCATGCTGGCATTATTGAACCAGGGCATTTTCGTTTTATTTGTAATGGCGAACAAATTCTTCATCTCGAAATACAATTAGGTTACCAGCATCGCGGCATTGAAGACCTATTCCTTAAAAAGAAAAAATTACTTCAACGAAGCACACTTGCTGAAAATATTGCTGGAGATACAACTGTTGGTCACACCACTGCTTTTGCAAATATTACTGAAAGTTTATGTGGTTTTCAAAAGCCTAGAGAAATTGAATTTGGCCGTACCATAGCACTTGAACTTGAGAGAATTGCTGTTCACACTGGCGATTTAAGTGGAATTTGTACTGATATTGCTTATCAATTGGGAAGTTCAGTTTTTGGAAGATTGAGAACTCCAATTATTAATTTTCTACAAGAATGGTGTGGAAATAGATTGGGAAAAGGCTTAATTCGCCCTGGTGTAAATCAATTTCCTTTTACACCTGAATTAGCTAAAAGAATTATTGAAATTCTTGATTCGTTTGAACATGATTTTGTGGAAATGAATAAGGAACTTTTTAAATTACCAAGTGCATTATCACGTTTCGAAAGAACAGGCGTTGTTTCAAAGGAAGATATTTTGAATATTGGCGCCGTTGGAATGGTTGCACGCATGAACTACTTGAATCGCGATATCCGCGTGTCTCATCCAAATTCGATTTATTCTGAATTAAATCATGAACCAATTATTAAGCATCATGGTGATGTTTATTCTCGAGTTCAAATCCGCAGACAGGAAGTGATTCAGTCAATAAAACACATTCGAAAATTGGTTGAAAATGTTCCTGAAATTTCAAAGGAGAAAGTAGGTTTAGGAAAACCAAAAACCAATTCTTTTACAATTTCTTTAGTTGAGGGCTGGCGTGGTGAAATTTGTCATTGTGCAATTACGGATTCTAATGGAGAACTTGTCATTTATAAAATCAAAGATCCATCATTCCACAATTGGCTAGCATTGGCTTTAGCTGTGAGAAACAATGAAATTTCTGATTTTCCGATTAATAATAAAAGTTTTAATTTGTCGTATTGTGGTCACGATTTATAAAAAAGAAAGATATGTTAGATAATCTCAAAATACTTTACCATCAGGGCAAACAATTTATTCCGAATGTGCAAACTGCTAAAGTACCTGGCATTTTTAGAGGACGACCAATTATTAGCAGTGAAAAAGTAAATGAAGTAGAATTAGTTGAAATCTGTCCAACAAACGCCATTACTGCAAATCCACTTGCAATTGATTTAGGAAAATGCACTTTTTGCGGTGAGTGTGCAAAGTGTTTTCCAAATAAAATTCAATTCACCACGGATTATAAATTAGCAACCAATCTTCGCGAAAATTTGATAGTAAAAGAAGGTGATCAAAATGCGATTCAGATTAATCAAGATAAAATCAGAAACGAAATTAAAAACTTTTTTGGAAACTCATTAAAACTTCGTCAAGTTTGTGCCGGTGGCGATAATAGTTGCGAATGGGAATTGAATGCAGCCAACAATGTCCAATTTGACATGGGCCGTTTTGGAATTGAGTTTGTGGCTTCTCCGCGGCATGCCGATGGTATTGTAATTACCGGACCTATTACTGAGAATATGGCTGAACCATTACAAATTTGCTACGATGCAATTCCGAATCCGAAAATTATTGTTTTGGCTAGTACCGATGCAATCAGCGGTGGTATTTTCGAAAACAGCCCTGCTGTTGATCGTAGCTTTTTAAATAAATATCCTATCGATTTATATTTACCAGGAAATCCGGTTCATCCGCTGACAATAATTAATGGCTTGTTGGGTTTGACGAAGAGGTAAATTGGCATTAAAAATCTCTTTGGATTTAATAGTATAAAATGTTTCTTTCTACAATAAAATCTGGTTTTTCATTTATAAAATGTATCTTTTTTATCCAATTCCCAATCTTATCCACTTCATATTTGAATTTATTTTTATAAAGTAAACTATCTTTTGAATTGAAATAACATATTTCAGTTTGATTTCCATTATTATCATATTTCGATGTATTTCTCGAACCCCTTTCACCATCATATTTAAAAGTTGTAGTTTCAACCTTATTACCTTTAACATCATATTTATTAATAAGTTTTAAAGTAAAATATCTGAATGTACTGTAATTATATTTGTATTCTTCGATTTGATTTCCCCAATTATCATATACATAAGATTCCTTTCTTTGAATGGTTCCATCGGCCATATAAGTAATGCGTTCAATTTGATTTCCAGCACAATCATAAATCATATAACAAGAAAGAACTGTTTTATCCTTGAATTGTGATTTCACTTTTATTATATTGCCATCATAATCAAAATTGTAATATTGCTTGTAACTTCTCATCAATCCATCAGATTCAATATTCTTAGACTCTTTTAAATTTCCTTTTTCATCATAATCCAGAATCAGTTTTTGTAAAAATCTATCACTAGATCGCACGATTTCTCCATTTATATTATATTTAGCACTATAAGAAACTTCCTCTATTAATTTTACTTTGCCTTTTAAATCAGATTTCTGGACTTTTGCTTTTTTATTATTACATGAAAAAGCAAGTAAACATAATATGATGATTCCGAATAGTTTTATTTTTTCTTTCATGATTGTAATCTAAATTGGTTACTTATTAGAATCTCCAATCTAAAGCAACAGCTGTTTTGAATTCTCTTCAAAAATAAAGGTATTAATTTTAGGATGCAAATTTATATTTTATT
>JACAAW010000007.1 GCA_013377115.1 Bacteroidota bacterium
GTTCCAGATTGACCATTAGTAGTAAGTAAAAGTGTATTATTTGCGGAATAATCTGACAAGTTATAAGTTGCACCAGACAAGTTCAAACTATTAATGATTCCATTAGTTGGAAGTCCATAGGTTGGTGCAGAACTTGGATTGTGATTTCCTCTGAAATCTTTTGCGTACATAACATTACAACCACCAGGATTTTCGTTATCAAATAAACCAGACGTTGTGGCATATGCTCTATTGCTTCCTCCACTACCATTTGCAATAATGTCGGCGTTAAAACCTGTAACTGCGACTGGAACATAGGTTTGTGCCCAATTATTTAAATAAATTAATGCCATTGGGATTAGTAGGTATAACTTTTTCATGGCTTTTGGTTTTAGTAATTAGTAAACTTTGATTCCTATCAATAATTACTAAATTAATGATTTTAAAAAGAAAAAGATAGAGCATTATCTCTTGATTATTATTGGGTTAATAACCTCAGATTGTTCAGGTAAAAAGCCTTGTTTTTAATTTTTTTTATGAATTTATTTATTCTTGCTGATAATCCCAAAAATCTGAAATCCAAGTTTATTAATTTGGGAAAGGAAAATTCCGGCGATAACAATAATCATCCCGATAATTTTATTGAAATTGAACATTTCATCGATTAGGAAATAAGAAAAAACAGCTGTAAAAACAGGAATAAAATTGGTAAAAATATTTGCTTTGTTAATTCCAAGACTCCTGACTACAGGAATATACAGCAAATAAGCCAGTGATGAAGCAAAAATAGAAAGTTGTAAAAGTGCCGAAATCAATTCGAAATTGGGTTTAATTGTAATAAATGTTCTGAAATCGAAAATTAAAAACAAAGGCAAAAAATACAACGCTCCTAGAGCATTCTGGGCGGTGATGATGGTAAATGACGAATATTTTTCTGATAATCTTTTTATAGTGATTCCGTAAGCAATTGCTGAAGCAACGGCAAAAAATAACAATAAAACTCCTAGGGGTGAAGCATCTAAAGTGAAATCCTGATTGATTATCATGCAAAGAACACCGAAAAATGAAATAATCAATCCAAAGTAATTTAAAACAGAAATTCTTTCTTTTGTAAATCGATGAACAATAATTGGGGTGAAAACTGGAATTGTTGCAATTACAACCGCACTTACCGTAGTGGAAACTAAATTCAACCCAAAACTTTCACCAATAAAATAACAAAATGGTTGAAAAAAGGCCAATAACATAAATGATTTATAATCAGATCGGTCAATCTTTTGTTTCTTCTTTAAAAGCTTTACCACCACATATAAAATTGCGGAGGAAATAACCAATCTTAGAAATATTGTTGTTATTGGCCCGTAATATTGAAATACAATTTTCGACCATACGAAGGAGAAGCCCCAAAACATCATTGAAATTAGGGCCAGCAAATAAATGAAGTACTTCGATTTTTGCAATTTACAATTCTTAAAGGGTGAAATAATTAATTTAAAAGTCCACCGTTTTTGTAAATCTCAAATTGTGCATCATAAAATTTATTGATAGTTGTTTTTTTACCAGTTGTCAAATTCTGCAATTCTCCATTTAAAAAATCAATACGAATGGTATCTCCATTTTTTACTTCAGCTTCTTTTAGTTTTTCAGGAAGATAAGTTAAAATTGGCAAAGCCGCGTTTATAGCATTTCTTTCATAAATAGCACCATAAGATTCTGCAATAATACAAGCAACTCCAAGAGCAGAAAAACAATCAACAGCTTGTTGACGAGAACTACCAGCACCGAAGTTTTTTGCAGTAATTACAATATCTCCCGAATTTACTTTCTTAGCAAAATCTTCGTAACCTTTTAGATTATCAAAAGTATATTGTCCCATTTCTTTGATATCTGTAATTGCTAAATATCTATTATGGAAAATCATATCAGTATCAATATCATCTTTCTCAATGAACCATACTTTTCCTTCAACCACAGTTGGTTTTTGAATATTTTCTGATTTTTGGGCAACAGATGGTTTCATAATTCCTAATTTCTCAAAGAAAGAAGGCTGTAATGGTAAATTATCTGGTGTTGTGATGAATCCAGCAATAGCCGAAGCCGCAACAACTGAAGGTGAAGCTAGATAAACAAATCCTTTTCCTTGTTTTCCTTCAAAATTTCGGTTTCCGGTACTGATAGTAACTTCTCCAGGACCATTCTGACCAATTTGTCCAGCTGCACAACCGGCACAACCAGCATTTGCAACCATTGCACCGCAATCTTTAAATATTTTTATCAATCCTTCTTCTAAAGCCTGATCCCAAATTTCGTTGGTTGCTGGAACTACTTTTAAAACCAAACCTGGAGCAATTTTATTTCCTTTTAAAATATTAGCAGCGATCCGTAAATCGTCAATTCTTCCATTGGTGCAACTTCCAATAAAAGCAGAATCTATTTTTGTTCCAATTACTGATTTAATATCAGTATCGTCGTGTGGATGTCCAGGGCGAGCAACCATTTGAACGAAAGTAGAAATGTCAATGTTAAATTCCTGAACATATTTTGCATCAGTATCAGGAGAAATAATTTCTAATTTTTTATTTGTCTTTTTCTCAAAAAGTTCAATGATTTGGTTGGTAGGAGTGAAGATAATGATGATTGCACCCATTTCTGTTGCCATTGATGAAATTGTGATTCTTTCATCTAGCGTAAATTTATCAACTTCCTCACCATACATTTCAACTGAATAGCCTAATAATTTGTTAGCTCCAAAAATAGAAAGCAAATTCAATACGATATCTTTTCCACTAATATTTGAAGGACGTTTTCCTGTGATATTAATTTTTACGGATTCAGGAACTTTAAACCAAACGGCTCCTTTTGCCCATGCAGCTGCAATATCTTGGTCGCCCATTCCTTGTCCGAAAGAACCAATGGCACCCATAATATTTGCATGAGAATCTGTTGAAACAAAAGTACTTCCTGGCCATGCCAAACCTAAATCGATGGCATTATGAGTTCCAATTCCAGAATCGACATCATAGATTTTAATGTCATTTTCCCTGGCGTATTGGCGGCAAAAATGTTGATTTGCAGCATATTTTTGATCAGAACCACCAGGATTACAATCAAAAGTAAAAATTGTTTTTGATGCATCAGCAACCTTTAAACCATTGTCGAGTAAATTCTTAACAACATTTGCACCACCAAAATCTCGGGCTGCACGGGTATCGATAAAAACATCAATTATTTCGTTTGGGACAACAACGGTTTGGTTGGTGTGTTTTGCTAGTATTTTTTCTATGATATTCATATGTTTGTTTCAATGAGTTTTATTAATAAAGGAATCTTACTTTAATCTATCACGAAATGGATCAAATGTCATAAAATCTGAATGGTGAACAATATAAGCTTCGGTAGTTCTTTTTACCATATCGCCTTCGCCCGCGTGAGTTGCAATAATATGACAAACTGCAGCTGGAACTCCACATTGTTCGGCTAAAGAAACTCCAGAAAAAGGATGACGAAGGTATTTTCCGTACATTCCTTGAACTGATTTTCCATCTTTCATTTCATATTCCAGTAATTTACCAACATCAGCTAAAATGGCTCCTGCAATTAAAACGTCCATATTTACTGGTAAATCTGTTTTGAAGAAACGATTCATCTGCTCACCACAATCTTTACAGATGTGAACTACAGAACGTTTATGAGTCATAAAAGAAACTTTAAAGTCTGGTCCGCAAAGCAATGTAAAAGGAATGGTCTTTAAATCTTCTGCGGTTAAAACACTTTTTTCTAAAGCTAAAGCCCAAGTGTTTGCAGTTTTTTCGCGTAAATCAGCATCTTTTATCCATGCTAGTTCTTCGCCCCAAAGTTGGTTTACTTTATTTATCATATTTTCTAAGTTTTAATTTTATAAAAAAGAGTCAAAATGCAAAAGCAAATTGACCCTTTCTTTTTATTCTTTTTTCTATAATTTAGCGATTATTGCATCAGCCATTTGTTTGGTTGAAGCAGCGCCTTTATTGATAACATCTTGAGATCCTGACATTTTTGCCATGTCATAAGCAACCACTTTTCCTTCTAAAACAACGGCAGCAATTGCTTTTTGGATTCTAGAAGATTTTTCATGTTCGCCAATATGATCAAGCATCATACAAGCTGACATTATCATTGCAATTGGATTTACAATTGAAGTTTCATATTCAGCATATTTTGGTGCTGAGCCATGAGTTGGTTCGAAAACTGCTACTTCAGGTCCGATATTGGCACTGCAAGCAAATCCTAAACCACCAATTAAACCAGCAAAACCGTCAGAAATAATATCTCCAAACATATTACTGGCAACTATTACATGATAAGTTTCTGGGTTTTTTGTTAGCCACATCAATTGAGCATCAATATTGGTATCTTGCACCCATATTTCTGGATATTCGTTTTTACTCATTTCTTGAGCAATTTTTAACATCATTCCAGAAGTTTCTCTAATAACATTTGGCTTTTCGCAAACTGTTACTGTATTGTAACCTTTTGATTTAGCATATTCAAATGCTGCTTTTAAAATTCGTGTTGTATATTTTTTTGTTAAGATACGTGTAGAAATAGCTAATTCTGATCTTGGGCACCAAGCAAAATTTTCTCTGAATTTTGGATGTGACATCATGGCATCATAAACTAAATCAGATGGATTGCTCCATTCAACTCCACCATATAAACCTTCGGTGTTTTGACGGAAAATCATCGTGTCAACTTCTGGTTCTTCGATAGTGTTATTAGCACCTTTGCGAATAAAATTCAATGGATTTCCTGGAAATGATTTACATGGTCTCATGCAAATATCTAAGTCAAAGTGCTGGCGCATTGCCACAATTGGACTGAAATAAACCAATCCTTTGTCTTTCAATTCAGGGGAGAGTTCTGCAGCAGCAGCGTCTTTTGGTTTTGAGGTAATGGCCCCAAATAAGCCAAGTTTGTGTTCTTGAAGTAATTTGATGGTTCTGTCAGGAAGTGGATTTCCTTCTTCGCACCAGAATTCCCATCCAATGTCACCATTTACATAATCAGCTTCAAATCCGGCTGCATCTAAAACGCGGATTGCTTCTTCAAGTACAACTTTTCCTATGCCGTCACCAGGCATTGCTACGATAGTTCTTTTTGCCATAATCTTTTAAAATAAAAGGTTAAAATTCGGGTCAAAAATACAACTTAATATGAAACGACCAAGATAAAAAAACAGCCATTTTAAATAAATTTTTAAGTTTGAAACAAATTGATTAATTTAGCAGTTTGGTGGGCAAAGTTGAAGAATATTGAAGTAAAATATTGAAAGAAAAAAAACAAGAATACGAATGCTAAAGTCTTTTATTTATAGCGTTATTTTTATTGTGAGTATTTGGGTTGGTTTTGCTCAAAATGTTTCGGGAACATTAAAATTTCCTAAAACCGTTTTGAAAAATCCAAATAATAATAAAGAAATTCTAGAAAAATCATTTAAATATAAGGAAATTTATAAGTTTAATCGAGATACTATTATCGAAAATTCGGTAATTTTAGATAATTCCTATGCGAAATATAAAATTTCTAATCCCAATGCATGGAAGAAAAATACTCCTAATCGGAAAGTAAAAAGCATTGATATTGTTTTTACAAAATATCCTTTTAAAAAGGAAGATTGGTTAACAAACTATCATGAATTGCTCGCCAACAGACTAAAGGAACTTTTCAGAATCGATTCATTGCTAAATAATTCGGCGATTGAATGGAATATTGTTTTGCAAACTTCATGTAAAACTGATTTGGAAACAAGAAAGCTATTTCATGGAATCGTAATCCATTATAATGTTATTGAAGTCCCCATTTTGGCCAATGAAAATGAAGACCAGCACGAAGCAAAATTGATGGAATACATTAGAGTTCAAAAAAAGAAAAAAGAAGAATTGAAAAATGAGTCCTTTAACGAGTTGAAAATGAGGGTTTATGATCGTAAGGATCCAAAACAAATTAAAGAAAGAAAGAAGAAAGGTAATTCTTGTCCTTCTTTTAAGTAAAAAATATTTTATGATTAATGCCTCATTTTTACAATTTGCTCCAGTTTTAGCTGATTTAGATTTAACGATTTCAATAATCGAAAATCATTTTAAGAAATTAAAGAATTCGAATTTATTGGTTCTTCCAGAATTGGCTAATTCCGGATATAATTTTATTTCAAAAAAAATGGCAGTCCAATCTGCCGAAATTGTAAAAAAGAGTAAGTATTTTGAATTTCTAATTGATTTCTGCAAGAAACAAAACATTTTTATCGTTTCTGGTTTCAATGAAAAAGAAGGTTCAATTCTTTATAACTCTTCAATATTGTTAGGACCTAAAGGTTATATCGGAAAGTATCGAAAAATGCATTCTTTTTTTAATGAATCAAAGTTTTTTCAAAAAGGAAATCTTGGATTTCCGGTTTTTAAAACTGAAATTGGAAATATTGGAATGTTGATTTGCTATGACTGGATGTTTCCAGAAGTATGGAGGATTTTAGCTCTTAAAAAAGCCGACATTATTTGTCATCCTTCAAATTTGGTTTTACCTTATGCCCAGCAAGCAGTGCCGGTTCATGCATTAATTAATAAGGTTTTTACAATCACTGCAAATCGAGTTGGAACTGAAGGAAATTTGAGTTTTACAGGAAAATCATTAATCTGCAATCCTTTGGGGGAAGTGTTGGCTCATGCCAATGAAAAAGATGAAACAATTTGCACTGCAGAAATTGATATTTCAATTGTGCGAAATAAAAAAATTACTCCTAAAAATCACATATTCAAAGATAGACGAATAGATGAATATGGAGAATTATTTAAATAATTTAGATTTACAAAATGGAAGTTGAAAAAAAATATACCATCACGAATACCGATAAAGAAACTTTAAAGAAGTGGTACGAATTATTGCTTTTAGGTCGGAAGCTTGACGAAAAAGCTCCAAATTACTTAAAACAAGCTCTTGGTTGGTCCTATCACGCGCCTTATGCTGGTCATGATGGAATCCAATTGGCTATAGGCCATACTTTTAATAAAGAAACAGATCATTTGTTTCCTTATTATCGGGACATGCTTACAGCAATTTCGGCTGGCATTACAGCGAAAGAAATTATTCTGAATGGAATTTCAAAAGCAGAAGATAAAGCAAGTGGTGGGCGCCATATGTCGAACCATTTTGCAAAACCTGAATGGAATATTCACAATGTATCTTCTGCAACTGGAAATCATACTTTGCATGCAGTTGGTGTAGCAAGAGCTATAAAATATTATAAGGTTAATGGTGTTGCTATTAGTTCGCAAGGCGAATCTTCAACTTCTGAAGGCTATGTTTATGAAGCAATTAATGGTGCTAGCAGAGAGAAATTACCAGTAATTTTTGTTGTTCAGGATAACCGATATGGAATTTCAGTTCCCAAAAGCGATCAAACTGCTAACCATTATTCTTCCGATAATTTTTCGGGATTTAAAAATATTCGCATTATTCATTGTGATGGAAAAAATGTATTTGATTCCATGAATGCCATGCAAGAAGCAAAAAAGCATGCAATCGAAATGATGGAACCCGTTATTGTTCATGCATCTTGTGTGAGGATTGGTGCTCATTCTAATTCGGATCGTCATGAATTGTATCGTGATGAAAATGAACTTCAATGCACTAAAGCAGCAGATCCATTAATCCGTTTTCAAAAGCAATTGATTCATTCCAAGAAATTTTCTCAGTCAGAACTTGACGCAATAGAAATTGAAACTAAGAAAATAGTTTCTGAAGCTCATGCCTATGCAATTTCTTCTCCTGATCCAAGTCCTGAATCAATTTTTAACTTTGTTTATCCCGAACCCTATATTTCTAAATCGTTTCCTGAAGGGATTCATAATCAAGAGGGTGAGAAGTCGAAATTAATTCAAGCCATTAATGAAACTTTAAAAGCCGAATTTAGATTAAATCCGGACACTTTTATTTGGGGACAAGATATTGCGAATAAAGAAAAGGGCGGAATTTTCAATGTCTCAAAAGGAATGCAACAGGAATTTGGCGATCAAAGGGTTTTTAATGCTCCAATTGCTGAGGATTTTATTGTTGGAACTGCAAATGGTATGAGTCGGTTTTCCGATAAAATCAGAATTGTAATTGAAGGCGCTGAATTTGCTGATTATTTTTGGCCAGCCATGGAGCAATTTGTAGAGTTAACGCACGAATATTGGCGAACCAATGGTCAGTTTTCGCCAAATATTACCATTCGACTTGCTTCAGGTGGTTATATAGGTGGTGGTTTATACCATTCACAAAATATTGAAGGCGCATTAACTACATTTCCTGGAATTCGAATTGTGTATCCTTCTTTTGCTGATGATGCCGCAGGATTATTAAGAACTTGTTTGAGATCAAAAGGCCTGGTTTTGTTTTTAGAACCGAAGGCTATTTACAATTCTAAGGAAGCAGAAGCTTTTATTCCCGATGGTTTTGAGGTTCCTTTTGGAAAAGCAAGAATAAGGAGACCAGGTAATGATTTAACAATTGTTACTTATGGAAACACAACGCATTTTTCCTTGAAAGCTGCTGAAAATATTGAAAAAAACACTGGCAAAAGTGTTGAAGTGATTGATATTCGGTCATTAATTCCTTTAGATAAAGAAACCATTTTAAATTCTGTAAAGAAAACAAATAGGGTATTGGTTGTTCATGAGGATAAGGTTTTCAGTGGTTTTGGTGCTGAACTGGCTTCAATGATAGGCGAGGAAGCCTTTAACTTTTTAGACGCACCAGTAAAACGAGTAGGATCAACATTTACTCCAGTTGGGTTTAATAAAATACTCGAAAAGAAAATTTTGCCAAATGTTGAAAAAATTGAAAAGGCAGCAATAGAATTATTGAATTTTTAATTTAGCTAAAAAGCAATTTTTCAACATAAACTCTATAATCTTCCATAGAAGCATTGATGACTTTTAATGCTTCATCTTTGCCATAAATTTGAGGAATTTCACAACCTCTTTTTTCCCCTGGCATGTCTTTGTAAGTCAGGAAATAATGTTTTAATCTTGTAATGACAGCAGGAGGACAATCAAGAATGTCCTGGTAGTCACCATAAACTGCATCGTCAATTAAAACAGCAATAATTTTGTCGTCAGCTTCATTCCTGTCAATCATTCTAAATCCACCAATTGGACGAGCTTTTACTAGAAGATTTCCGTGTGTGATGTCTTTTTCAGTTAAAACACAAACATCAAGAGGGTCATTGTCGCCAATAATATCAGTTCTGTCCAAAGCATCATTGGTGAGTTTCGCAAGATATTTATCACTATGAGTTTGTGGAATAAATCCATAAAGAGCAGGAATAATATTTGAATATTTTTGCGGCCTGTCAATTTTCAAATAGCCTGATTTTTTATCTATTTCGTATTTTACGGTATCGTAGGGGACAACTTCGATAAAGCAAGTTAATATTTCTGGTGCTTCAACACCTAGGTCGATACCATGCCATGGATGTGATTTATATCTTAATCCCATTAATTTTCCAATTGGATCAATAGACTTGCTCATATACTAGTTTTTTAAATTGTTTTGCAAAATTAGGCTAATTAAACTTTTAAATCTAATAATAATGATGAATTATTTTAAAAAAAATTGAATATTACCATAGCTATTCAAAGACGAAATGCTAAGAAAATTTATATAATTATTACCTAAATATATACGAAACTAGTTTTTTTACATAAATTAGTGATAATAATCATTAAAAATTTTTTTTTATTAAAAAATGTTAATATATTTACTCGCTATATTTAAATGAATTGATTATTGATCAATAAAAGTTTGGTTTGTTTTTTTTATTTGATTTACCGTAATTTGAAACAATATTTAAGTTGTTAAGTATAAATATCTTATAGATTAAATTTCGAATTTGGAATTTATTCCTGGTTTATAAAATCTTAAAAAATAAAAATATGAAAAAACTGTTTACGTTATTATTTATTATTTTTAGTTTTTTAAACTCTTTTTCTCAAGGAGTTGATTGTGCTTCAGCAGATCCTTTTTGTACTGGAACTACTTATACTTTCCCAAATAGCACCAGTACAACTTCTCAAACTGGACCTGATTATGGATGTTTAATAACTCAGCCCAATCCTGCTTGGTATTTCATGCAAATTGCAAATTCTGGGAATTTGAGTATTGATATTTCACAATCAACCACAGCTAGCTCAGGTATTGATGTGGATTTTATTTGTTATGGGCCTTTTGCAACATTAGCCGGTGCTTGTAACAATTTAACTGCAGCAAATACTGTCGACTGCAGTTTCTCCACTGCCGCGGTTGAACAGTGTAATATTCCGAGTGCTGTAACTGGTCAGTTTTATCTTTTGCTTTTAACAAATTACTCTGGTCAAGCTGGAAATATTACATTCAATCAAGGAGGCGGAACAGGAACCACGGATTGTAGCATTATGGCTCCACCAATTACCAATAATGGACCCTTATGTGTTGGTCAAACTTTAAATTTAACAGTTTCAAGTCCGGTAGCAGGGGCAACCTATTCCTGGACAGGTCCGGGAGGATTTGTTTCTGCAACAATGAACCCGACACGACCGTCAGTAACTCTCGCAATGGCCGGTGTTTATTCGCTTGTAATTACCGTAGGAGGTGTGAGTAGTCCACCTGTTACGACTACAGTAATTGTTAATCCAAATCCCACCGTTACTGTGAATAGTCCAACGATTTGTGCTGGCGATATTGCTACCTTAACCGCAAACGGTGCAACAAATTACGAATGGGATAATGGTTCCACTCTAAATCCAATTTCAGGTGCTTTAAGTACAACAACTTCTTATACTGTAACCGGAACTTCATTAGGATGTACAGGTACTGCTGTTTCAACTGTTACAGTGAACCCTTTGCCAGTTCCAACAGTCACAATTGTAAATGCATCTTGCGGTTTAAATAATGGAACCGCTACTGCAAATCCTGCCGGTCAAGGTTATCTTTGGAATACCACAGCAGTAACTCAAGCAATAACAGGTTTAGGAGCTGGAGTTTACACAGTAACAGTAACAGATGGAAATGGATGTTCAGCAACATCCAGTGGAACTGTTATCAATATTCCGGGTGGCTTAGCCACAGCTGATTCTACAGACGAACATTGTGGACATTCTGATGGAACGGCAACTGCAAACATGGTTGGTGCTGTTAGTTATGCATGGAGTAATTTAGGAAATACACAAACAATAACTGGTTTAACCGCTGGAACATATTCTGTTACTGTCACAAACGGTATTGGTTGTACAGCAACAGCCAGCGTCGTGGTTAACAATGTTGCTGGTCCTTCTGTTCCATTTACTAATGTTATTGATGAAACTTGTAGTCAATCAAATGGGTCAATTACGGCTGCTCCAGCAAATGGAGTTGGTCCTTATACTTATGACTGGAGCACCGTTCCTGTTTTACATACAGTTACTATTTCAAATTTACCTGCAGGGACTTATTCAGTTACAGTAACTGATGCAAATAGCTGTGTTGCAACAAATTCTGTTTCAATCATCAATAGTCCTCCACCCGTTGGAAGTGTTGTTTCTGTTACCGACGAAAATTGTGGTCAAACAGATGGTGCCGTGACAATACAGTATGTTGGTGGAACTGGTCCAATGACATTTTTATGGAGTAATAATGCTGTAAGTCAAAATATTACAAATGTGACAAATGGTAACTATAGTGTGACAATAACAGATTTAAATGGTTGTAAAGATACTGTAACTGCAACTGTTGGGTTAATTGGCGGGCCATCTGCTACCGTTACAACCGTTGAGGCGGCATGCGATCAACCAAATGGTTCAGCATCTGTATTGGCTCAAAATGGCTCAGGAGTTTATACATATTTATGGAGCAATACAGCAACAACATCTACTATATCTAATTTATTACCAGGAACTTATAGTGTTGTTGTTGATGATGGAGTCTGCTCAATAACCGTTAATGGAACTGTTGGAAATATTCCAGGTCCTAATGCCGAGTTTACTGCAAGTCCATCCATTATGACAATTGATGATCCAAACTGCACCTTTACTGATAATTCAACAAATACAACAACTTGGGCATGGAATTTTGGTGATGGTTCAACTTCATCAATGATAAGTCCATCGCACTCCTACGAAAGTACAGGAACATATCTTGTCACCTTAGTCGTTGCAAATAATAGTGGCTGTTTAGATTCTACGCAACATACTGTAATTGTAAAAGGGGTTTATACATTTTACATACCGAATTCTTTTTCTCCAAACGGTGATGGTATCAATGATTTCTTTAATTCCACAGGAACCTATATTGATATGAGTTCCTTTGAACTTTATGTTTATGACAGATGGGGTAAAGAAATGTATTCCTCGAAAAATATTAGCAGACCATGGAATGGAACTTTTAAAAATACTGGAAACTACGAAAAAGCTCATATGGGAGTTTATGTTTATAAGATTCTAATAAAAGATTTAGATGGATATAAACATGAATATAATGGTCCAGTTACCATTGTAAAATAGGTGCTAATTTGAAGTAAAAACATCTTTTACTAAAATATAGTTTGGGTATGTAATTTCACTTTTTCCTATTTTTAAAGTTGGCTTAGCTTTTATTGATATTCTGGTTGGTTTGTCATTTTTATCAACCAGATTGAAGGCGAAATTTACAAGAAAAGTTCCGCTGTCCTTTGAAATTATTTTCTTTAAATCAGTTTGCACATGTATTGGCATTATGGCTGTTCCTCCACCAGGAATTTCTATTCTTTTGTCAATTATTCCATTTGCAATTTCATAATCGTCAATCATAACAATCCAATCGAGTTTGGTTAAGGCAGCAGTTCCTTTATTTGGATTCCTAACTTCAACATTTAAATCGGCAGAAAGTGGCAATGTTCCGGAGAGAATTCCAGTAGTTATTTTCGCAGCATCCATAAAACTTAAGTCGGAAATGTCCTTTAATTTTTGAACTTTTACATTTGAAGCCGAAATATTCTCAACACTTTTTATCCTGAACTCACATTTTGATAGATTTTTTAGTTCTTTTACTTGCCTGCAAGAACTAATGGTAACAAAAATTAATAATATAGCAAATATGGATTTTAAATACCTCATTTTGATTGAGTTTAAAGTTTATAAACCTAGATTTTCATGAATCGATTGCATTGCCTTTAGAGAAATTTCAGCGAACTCATCAATCGATAAGTTAATTTTCTCGCATTCCATAATAATTTCCCTATTTACTGAGGCTGCAAAAGCTTTTTCTTTCATTCTTTTTGTAATGGATTTCACCTTTACGTTTTCAAGTTTTTTATCAGGATAAACCAATGCAGTTGCAGTTATTAAACCTGTAATTGTTTCTCCAGCTGCCAGTGCGAAATGGAATTGTGTTTCTCTTTTTAAATCGTGGGCTGCTTCGTTATGACGTTTTATTGCATCAATTATTTCCTTATCAACTCCTTTATTGGTAAGGATTTTTTCAGCTTCAAGTCCATGGATTTTTAAATCAGCATTGGTAATTTCCACATCAATATCATGGAGAAGGCCAGCGAGGCTCCACATTTCTGTATTCTCGCCAAATTTCTCGGCCAGGGCTTTTAGAACTACCTCAGAAGCAAGGCAATGTTGAATCATTTTCTCGTTTTTCACAAATTCGTTTAGCAAAACAATTGCTTCTTCTCTATTTAATCCAAAATTTGACATAATTTTTTTTTGCGAAAATACGATTTTAAATAAAACAGAAAAATGGAAAAAAAATTGCACTAATGTTCATTGTTTTTTTCGCCTTGCATAAAACTGCAAAAAATACTAAATTTACCTTTTATAAGAAATTAAAGAAAATTGTCTAATTACTATCAAATATTAGGGGTATCTCAAGAGGCTACGATTGATGAAATTCGAAAAGCTTATCGTATACGAGCAAAATTATTTCATCCAGATATTAACAAAAATGAAAATTCGAAATTGAAGTTTCAAATTATTAATGAAGCCTACCAAACATTGATAGATCCACAAAAAAGGAAATGGTATGACTTTAAATTAAAATACGGGACAACTAGAGTTATTCCTCAAAAAGAAACCCCAAAGCAACGAGATGCAAGAAGATCTTCTATCAGAAATCAATATTCTAGGGAATACGATTTTAAATATGCTCAGGCAAGGCGAAAAGAACGTGAAGAAGCTAAATATGTGAAAACATTAGTCGATAAAGTCCTTTTTTATATAATGATGTTGTTTGGTATTCTGGCTTGTTTTTTTGGAACCACTCATTTAATTTTTGACAGATGGGAAGGTTTAAAAGACTTAACAGGAGTGCTTTTTGGTGTGAGTTTTTTATTTTTGCTTATTTATGGCTGGCGAGCAATGGAAAAACCTTAGTAATATTTAAAAACAGCATAAGAAATTACTTTATTCTCAGCATTGTAAACTGTTTTTTTTGAAAGTAAAGAATTCTCAAATTCTCCAACTTCTGATGAAACTAAATTGTTTGCAGATCCATAATGGAAAGCATTAATAATTTGTTTTTTGTCATCAAACTTAAAAACATCATTTCCGAGGTAGGAATATTCAGTTCCGTAATTTCGAATTTTTATTATATTATCCAGAAAAAACTCATACATATTCATTGATTGTAAACTGTCATTGCCGTCATATTTTTTAATTTTCAACAATAATCCTTCAGAGTCATACTCGTAGGCGCTTTTTATTTTTAAGGTACTTGCTTCGAATTCTTTTTGCGTGATTCTTTTTCGTTCATTATTATATTCGATGGTAATTTTTGAAAATTCGATATCATCTCGCACGCAAGAAATAGAATTAATGCTATCGTAAGAATTGTAAGTGTATAGGCGGATGTAATCAATAGAGTTATTGCTTTTGTATACTGTTTCTTTGGTTAATAATTTATTGGAATATTCGAAAATGCTTAATTTCTTAATTCCACCATTTTTATTGAAATATGATTTTTTTGTAAGCAAGTGTTGAGAATTATACTCAAAATTGATGTATCCAATTGATTCATCATTTTCAAAAAGGTATTGGCTACATATTTTGTCAGAACTATTGCCCCCGCAATTGCAAGCAGGAAATTCATCCTTCTCGCATGAAAGAATAAAAAGAAAAGAGATAAAAATTAAATAAAGCAGTCTTTTCATTTCAATTGGTTCCGATAATTCTTCAAAGATATTATTAAGTTTTAAAAAGCAAAAACGAAATTTCTGTCAAATTATTGCGCATTCCATATTTCCCAAGCTTTTTCTGCTTGAAGTGCCAACATATTCATTCCGTTTTCAACTAAAGTGCCGTATTTTTTTCCTTCTTTCAGGAATTCTGTTTCTACTGGATTATAAATTAAATCAAAAAGCAAATGTTGTTTGGTTAAAAACTCATAAGGAATGTTTGGTTTTTCAAAAGTGTGTGGAAACATCCCAACAGGAGTAGTGTTTATAATCAATAAATTGTTTTTTATTGCATTTTTATTTAGCATTTCGTAAGAAGCACAATTTGAAATTTGTGGTAATCTCGAAACAAAAGTTGATTGGATTCCTAGTTCATCCAAAACATATTTTACTGCTTTTGAAGCACCACCAGTTCCCAAAATTAAGGCTCTTTCATGCTGGGATGCTAAAAAAGGTTTTATTGACATCGAGAAACCAAAAATATCTGTATTATAACCTATTAAAAAGGGTTTGTTTACGGCATCATAATCTACTTTAACGCAATTTACAGCACCAATTTTTTGTGCCGTTTCATCTATATCATCTAGGAAATTTAAAATTTTTTCTTTATAAGGAATGGTAACACTAAAACCAGAAAGTATATTAGTTTTCAATAATTCTGGTAATTCAGAAATCTCTTTTATTGGAAATAGCTTAAAATCACATCCAAGAATTCCTTCGGTTTGGAATTTATTAGTAAAGTACTTTTCTGAGAATGAGTGGGAAAGAGGAAACCCAATAATACCATAATGCATATTAGATTTTCTTTTTTCTTCTATTCTTAAAAAACTTGACACCGAAATATCCAAAAACCAGAATTAAAAGAAAAATCACTCCCAAATCAATTGGCTCTCTATATTTTAAAATAACCTCCCAATTTTTTTGAAGATAAAAACCTGCAATGGTTAAAATGGTATTCCAAATAGTGGCTCCAATGGTTGTATAAAGGATAAACTTGCCAAGATTCATTCTTCCAATACCAGCAGGAATCGAAATAAAATGACGCACAACTGGAATGAAACGACAAAAAAAGATGGTTGCTTCTCCTTTTTTATTGAAGAAGTTTTCTGTAATATCAAGATCATGTTTATCTAGCAAAAGGTATTTTCCAAAACGTTCAACAAATGGTCTTCCTCCCCATTTTCCCATATAATAACCTATTAATGAGCCAACAACACTTCCAATAGTTGCTGATAAGATAACACCAAACCATGTCAATTGACCACTGGCAATTAGCATTCCGGCAGGAGGCATAACAGCTTCGCTTGGAACCGGGGCAATCATGCTTTCAAGCATCATCAGAAATGCAATTCCCAGATAACCTATTGTGTCGATGAGGTGTAATGCCCATTCAATAATGAATTCCGTTATTCCCATAATAAGAAAGTGTTATGAATTTATTTAATTTCAGGTTTTAGCTGACGAGCTTTTTGCATTGATTCGGATAAATATTGGAAAAATGTATCACCTCTTAATCCAATTCTTAATGTTTCCAATGGAATTACTTCATTTGGAGCAATATTTCCAAGGTTAACATTGGCTCCTAATTGTTTTACAAACCAAACTTGTTGCGATTTTAAAGGAGTTTCCCAAATTATTTTTTCTTGAGGAACCTTCGCAATTATTTTGGCAACCAAACTAACATGCGCATTTCCATTTGGACGATAAATTCCAACGTTTCCACTTTCACGTGCTTCAGCAATTACCTGAGAAGAACCAGCTGCAATTTCTTCGTTCATCATCGAAATCCATCTACCTGGAGCAATTAAGATTCCAGCCTCTTTAGAACCGACTTCTGAAAGAACAGTATAATTTTTTGCAAGTTTTTGAATATATTCACATTTTACATCATGATCCATTAAAAGAGAACCGTCTGAAACCTCAACAGTATCAACTTTAAAATGATCCATATATTTACGATATTCATCAAATTTATTTCTGATAATAAATGCTTCAAAAAGAGTTCCTCCAAAATATACTTTAATATTGGCTTCTTTAAAAAGTTTGATTTTTGTTTCAATAATATTTTGGGTTACCATTGAGGTTCCAAATCCAAGTTTTGCATAATCAGTATATTCTCCACCAGTAGTAAGAAAATCTTCTGTTTCCCTGATGCTTAGACCTTTATCCATCATCATGGTAAGGCCATTATTTCTTGGTTTTATTGTTCTTTCTGGTAAATTGGATAATGTAAATTTCATTATTGGGATATTTTAACTGTTTTTATATGTTTCAATTAATTCTAAGACACAAGAATCATTGGATAATTGGTCACTATATTCTAGAATTTCCGTATGTCTTGCATAATTCTGGCTTAATGCATCAGAAAAAACAATAATAGCTTCTTTTTTTCTTCCTTGCAAAAATAAATAGGCTGCAAATCTGTACAAATATGAAATGTTATTTGGTTGAATTTCAATTCCTATTTTAATTATTTCAATTGCTTTATCATATTTATCGCTTTCGGCAAATACGTCTGAATAATCCAGCCATACCTCAGGATTGGTCGGTTCTAATTCGCAAGTTTTTTTATAAGAAGAAATTGATTCCTGAATCAAACCTAATTCAAATTGGAAATCCGCAAGGATATACCAAAACTCCGAATTAAGTGGATCTAAACTAACGCCTTTTTCAATAAAACTTATTGCTTCAAGATGATTGTCTTGTTCTGCATTGCAAACGCCAATTCCAATCCATGCATCTGGAAGTTTATCATCCAAATCCAAAGCTTTTTTATAATTTAAAATGGCTTTATCATATTGCTTTAGCTTTTCAAAGCATTCTCCAATATAATAATGCGTCATTGAATCTGGTTCTTCGTAAGCAAAGGTTTCTTCGTAAACTTTTATTGCCTCATCATATCTTTTTAAATTGGCGAGTGAATTTGCTTTATTGAAATATGCTGACGCAAAATCTTCTCTGATTGCAATTACAAAATCGAAAGCATCAATTGATTTTTCAAACAAATCCATTAAATTAAAGGCAATACCTATATTGTACCATGCAACATAAGAATAAGGATTAATATCAAGGTATTTTTCGAAAAACTCGATACTTTCTTCGGTTCTATTTGTTATTTCGAAGCAAAATGCCAATTCATAAAGAACAGATTGATTGTCAGGATTAACTTTTATTGCTTTCTTTAAATATTCTAAAGCTTTTTCGTGATTTCCAAGATTCTCATATTCAAAAGCAATATTTGAATAAACTTCATCAAGCGCTTCAGCATCTTCAATGGCTTTGTTGTATTCTTCAATTGCTTCGTTGTATTTTTTCAATTGACTATAAATAGCGCCTTTTGTCATAAAAATCTCGCTATTATTAGGGTCAATTTCTTCAACTTTCTTTAAAATATCAAGAGCTTTTTCAACCTTGTTTGTTGTAGCATAAAGTTGAGCTTCGCGCAAAAGAAAAACAATAGCACTTGGGTGTTGCTGCTTTCCAAAACGGATAACTTTTAATGCTTTTACTAAATCATTTATTTCAAAATAATGATCAATAATCTCCTCAAATTCTTCAACATCAAAAAAGTAATGATCGTTTTGCTCCAACATTCTTTCGAATTTGTCAATCAATACACTGATGAAATTTTCTTCGCTATTATTTCCCATGCAAAAATCTGTCTATTTTGAAACTTTAGGATACAAATTATTCTAAGAATTTCAAACACTAATTAACTTGCAAAGGTACAAAAAAAGAAACATGATTTGTTGATAATTTGTTAAAATACCTTAAATGTATTAACAAAATGAATTTATTTGAAAATGAGAATTATCAAACTTTTTTACAGAGATTTTGAATAAAAATTTTCTATTTGCTTATTATGATTTTGCAAAAATAATCTTTTTTTCCGTCGCTGAATTTTAAGAAGTACAAGCCATCAGTTAGGTTGTTTAAAATAATGTCTTTTGAATTTGTTTCCATAGGAATTATTTCTCCCAATGAATTTGAAATTGAAATCAATTTTACTTCTTTGTTTTTTGATTTCCATTTAAATTGGCCATTGCTTGGGTTCGGAGAAATTGTAATGGTTTTTTGGGATTCAATTTCGCTAATGCTTGATATCATTTCATTATATCTGGTCATAAATTCCTCGTAATACTGATTTGCAATAAAAGGATCATGAATAATAAGTGTATTTTCATCATTATCATTTTCGGCCGAATTTGTCCAATTGTGTGAACCAGTTATTACCATTGGATCTGAACTCGAATTTAAAGCATCCACAATACCATATTTATGATGAAAAGAGTTGGGTATGTTCTCATGAGATAAAACATCAATTCCATTTGAAATAAAACCAGCGTATTCTGAGCCAAAATAGCTGATATTTTCAATTATTCCCTTAACATCCTTCCCTGAATTATGAAGATTGATGATATTATCCCCTAAAGTGTTGTTGATAAAAGTAAACATGGCAAACTGAGTAGAAAAATTGCAAGTATTTAATGCAAAGTCAATTTTTGAGGTGGTTCCATCGCTTGGAGAGAAATACATTTCAACATTTGTTCCATTGATATTAAAAATATGTTGAGTATTGTCAGTTTTTTGCGGTCCAAATTTAGAATTTGCTGAATTATAATAAGCCGTGGAGCTTCCCCACATTTCTTCGAATTCTGTTTTATATGCCTGACATAGTGCCTGGTCTTGAATGATAATGAAATTGTTTGGATCATCAAAAATATTTCCTGAAGTAAAATTCATTGAACCAGTTAGCAAATAGGAATTAGCAGCAGTTCCTGCATCAATAATTATAAATTTATTGTGCATTACATCGGTGCTGGATCTTTTTAAAAGTTGAATGCCAGAATTTAAACTTCCTAAAGCAGAATTTAATGCAAGGGATGTAGAAATATATCGAACTACGACTCCTCTTAAATATGCACTGTTAATTGCATTAACAATCTTGGTGGAACCATTGTCATAAACAGCAATATCAAGTGTTAAATTCGCTTTGTTAATATAACTTACTACAGTGTCATCCATATTTGGAATATAAATTCCATCGGCGGTTGGCGAAATACTGTTATCAACTGGTTTTGTGAAATACACTTTAATTTTGGAATTCTGGGCAATAATTTGATTTACACCAAGAATTAGAGCCGCAATAAAAATTAATTTCTTCATTCTTAATTGAATTGAGATTCCAAATGTATTAAATTTTTATTCTAGGATAAAATATTAACCAATTATTCTCGTTGATAAATGAAAATTATTGCAAATGGTTGAAAGAATAGAACTATTGAAAATTTCACCAAAAAAACTATTGATAATCAATACAATTTTAGTTTTTATTTCAATTCTAACCAATACTTTAATCCAGGTGTTTTGTATTCCTTCCATTTGGGCTTTTATTTTACTGATAATTTGTTTTGCAAATTTTATTTCTTCTCCTTTTTTTAGAAATCAAAGATTGCTTTTATTCACTAGTTTTATTAATGGAATCTTTTTTTGCGTCAATATTTACTGCATAATTTTTCTATGGCAGGTTCAGATATTGAGCTTAATTTTAATAATTTGGGGAATCGGAATTCTGACTTTTATTCCGTATTTCTTTGCCACTCAGGTTTTATGGCAGAATTTGATAAAGCCGAAAATAAAATCATTAAGGATATTCTTTTTAACTGGAATTTTGATTTCATTTTCAATTGCAGGTTACTTTGGATATGAATACAAAAAAGCAATTTCGGAAATAAGTCGATTTCAGGAAAGTGGATTCAATAAATTTGAAAAATCTTATATGACAGAAAAGATTTTGGGAATGCATTTTATTTATCACACTCGTTTTTGTGAATTCGATGGCTGGCGACCTCCAATTCATGAACCCGCATTGATATTAGGAATGTGGCTCAATACCAATTACGATCCAATTTATGTTTCTTTGGAAAAAAGAATTGAATTCTACAAAAAGTTTTATCCCAACAAGAAAATAAAATTTGAATGCAGTTGTGCTTATACTTATAGTAGCGATTATTTTGAGGATAAAAGGTTGAAGTGAGGATTGGTGATTTTAGCATACGAAATAGTCATTGAAACATATTTTTTTCGCCATGTTTTCAAAATTGTTAAGAAAATTTCCAACAAGCTTTTTCTATTATTCCACAAAAAATTAACTTTGCACCTAAATCATTAAAAAATAGAAATGACATTAATTAAATCAATCTCAGGAATTAGAGGAACAATAGGTGGTAAAGTTGGAGATAGTTTCACTCCTGTTGATATTGTGAAATTTACTGCGGCTTTCATCACTTTTTTAAAAGCTGAAAGCTCAAAAAAACGTTTGAAAATCGTGGTTGGTCGCGATGCTAGGATTTCTGGAGAAATGGTAAACACTTTGGTCACCGGAACTATTGCCGGTTTGGGTGCGGATGTTATTGATATTGGTTTATCTACCACACCAACTGTTGAAATTGCAATTCCTGATTCTGATGCCGATGGGGGAATTATCATTACTGCAAGTCACAATCCAAAACACTGGAATGCCCTTAAATTGCTCAATGCAAAAGGTGAATTTATTTCAGGAAAAGAAGGTCAGAAAGTTTTGGCAATCGCTGAAAAAGAAAGTTTTTCTTTTTGCGATGTTGACAATATCGGGAAATACAGCAAAGACGATACATTCATAAAAAAACATATCGAAAAAATATTAGCCCTTCCTTTGGTGGATGTTGCAGCTATAAAAAAAGCGAATTTCAAAGTTACCATCGATTGCGTGAATTCTACCGGAGGTATTGCGATTCCGATGTTATTGGAATCTTTAGGAGTGAAATCTGTAGAGAAACTTTTCTGCGAACCAAATGGAATCTTCCCTCACAATCCTGAGCCTTTACCAGAAAATTTGGAAGAAATTTCGAAGGCAGTTCTAAAAAATAAATCTCATGTTGGCTTTGTTGTGGATCCTGATGTGGACCGTTTAGCAATTGTTCGCGAAGACGGCGAAATGTTTGGTGAAGAATATACTTTGGTTGCTATTGCTGATTATATTTTAAAAAATACAAAAGGAAATACGGTTTCTAATTTGTCCTCAACCAGAGCATTGAAAGATGTTACCGAAAAACATGGTGGTGAATATTCTGCTTCTGCTGTTGGCGAAGTGAATGTGGTTGAATTAATGAAACTTCGCAATGCTGTTATTGGTGGCGAAGGAAACGGAGGCGTAATTTATCCTGAACTTCATTATGGTCGTGATGCATTGGTTGGAATCGCATTATTTTTAACCCATTTAGCAAAATACGGAAAATCTTGTTCATCTTTAAGAGCCACTTATCCTGAATATTGCATATCGAAAAACAAAATTGAACTTTCAGAAGGAATCAATGTAGATAAAATTCTGAGTAAAGTTCGTGAAAAATACAAAAACCAGCCAATGAATACTTCTGATGGCGTGCGGATTGACTTTGATAAAGAATGGGTTCACCTTCGCAAGTCGAACACCGAACCAATCATTAGAATTTATTCTGAAAGCGATTCAATGGCTAAAGCGGATTGCTTGGCACAAAAAATTATTAGTGATATTAAAGACATATTAAAAGCTTCGAACAATTAATAACAAAATATTGAAAATCTATTTTGATAATGCTGCTACAACGCCCGTTGCTCCTGAAGTAATTCAGGCAATGACAGAAACTCTGAACGATGTTTTTGGGAATCCTTCATCCATTCATGAGTACGGCAGAAAAGCGCGTGTTTTAATTGAAAACTCTAGAAAATCTGTTGCCAATAATTTAAATGTAAGTCCATCTGAAATTATTTTTACATCCGGTGGCACAGAGGCTGACAACACCGCCATTCGTGGTGCTGTTTTCGATTTGGGAGTAAAACATATCATTACCAGTAAAATTGAGCATCCAGCAGTTTTAAATACTTTGGATATTCTTGAAAAAGAAAACAAAGTGAAAGTAAGTTTTGTGAAACTTACAGAAAATGGTCACATTGATTTAAATAACCTCGAAGAAATTTTATCAACAACTTCTAATTCAATGGTCTCGCTAATGCATGCGAACAATGAAATCGGGAATTTATTACCAATGAAAGATGTATCAGGAATTTGCGAAAAATACAATGCATTTTTCATGTCGGATACCGTTCAGACGATGGGCAAATATGCCAATAATTTCCAGAATTTTAATTTGCATTTTGCAGCATGTTCGGCTCATAAATTTTATGGACCCAAGGGAATTGGATTTTTATACATCAATGGAAACAATAAAATTTCTCCAATGCTTTTTGGAGGCGGACAGGAGCGAGGAATGCGATCTGGAACTGAAAATATTCATGGAATCGTTGGTTTGGCAAAGGCTATGGAATTATCCTATTTGCATTTAGAAAGAGATCAAAAGAATATTTCCGAAATGAAATCATTGATGATAGCGCTTTTGAAAGAAAAGGTAAACGGAATTTCATTTAATGGTGATTGCGAAAATGGTGGGCTTTATTCGCTGCTAAATGTTTCGTTTCCTAAAACTATGAAATCAGAAATGCTATTACAGAATTTGGATATAAATGGAATTGCAGTTTCTGGCGGAAGTGCTTGTGCATCTGGGAGTGTGCATGTTTCGCATGTTTTAGAAGAAATAAGCACAGATATAGATCGGCCATCAATCCGGTTTTCATTTGGTAGGTACAATAATGTTGAAGAAGTGAAATATACGGTTGAAAAATTGGTTCAACATTTAAACTGATTTTTTTAATTCGCTCCATAATATGGTCAAGTACAAAAAAGTCAAGAAAATAAAATATAAAAAAGTACTTTTCAAATTATCTGAAAAGCAGAAATCTATTATTGATCGTTATTGTATCGCAAAGAGAACGACGCCCAATAAAATGATTAAAACTGCTATCAAGGAATACATTATGCGTAATGCATCATTGCCAGATGATGAATATTATATTTCTGAAAACCAACTACAACTTTTTGATTTTGATGATGAGGTTGATAATAATGAATTAGATACTGATTTTGAAGTTGAATCTGAGACCAATATCGAAGTTGAAATTGATTCTGAAATCGAAATTAAAGAGAAAGAAGTTAAAGAAGAGGAAATCCAATATGGAAAGCCAGGAGAGTTAAATTTGCGATTTTATTAATAAATAATAAGGGTTTTCCACAATCAATTTTAGTAGTTGCCACAATTGTAGGATTGTTTGGTTTCAAATAATTTTAGCATATTAAAAACTAATTCAGAAAAAATGTATACAAATATCCCAGAATCTAAACATCCTCGTAAAGCGGTAAAATTTTTTCTTATCGCATTATTTATTTTTTCTATTCTTGTTTTGATTTTTGATATTGAAGGTCATTCTTCAAATGTTTCAAATTATACAAATGTCAAAGTTCCTGGGTATCAGAAATCAAAAGTTAATTATAAAAATGGCTTATTATATATTAATTTAGAAAATACGCAAAAAGTCACCAATGTTGCAATTTATGATAGATTTGCCGAAAAAATAGGAGGATCTACTGTTCAAACCAATAATGGAAGAGATTTGGTAATATTATTACAAATTAAAGAACCAAATTATAACTATATATTAAGTTATGAAATTGAAAATGGAAATGTGGTGGTTTCTTTTACTGAGTTAAAAAAACAGAAATTAAATTTATCTAATAACGCAAATCGCGCAAATGAAGGTGTAGACGATATTTCCCAACTTCAAATTTTAAAGAAATAGAATTATCTAATTCTAATTTTCCTCCCAGGTTTTATTAATGTTTTTGTTGTAATCCTATTTAATTTACACAGTTTTTTAACCGTTGTTCCGTATTTCTTTGCAATTTTTGAAAGTGAATCTCCCTTTTTTACAACATAGAATTTTGCACTTTTTAATTTTGAAATTGCATTATAATAGTTGAAACTCTTTTTTGTAATAAAGAAGGTATCAGATACCAAATCAAAATTTTTGAAATCAATTAAGTCATTGGGATTTAATGGTGCTCCTAAATATCGAACTTCGAAATGCAAGTGAGGTCCAGTTGAACGGCCAGTAGATCCACCTAATCCAATAATATCTCCTGCTTTAATAGGTTGATTAATAGTTACGAGCGGTACTGATAAATGCCCATACAGAGTTTCTAAACCATTATGATGTCTCACAACAATAACATTACCGTAGCCTCGCCTGTCATATTTTTGAATTCTAACAACGCCATCAAAAGCACACTTAATTGTGTCTCCAATATGTAAGGCTAAATCTATTCCATAATGAAATTGTCGCCCACGAAATCCAAAATTTGAAGTAATAAATGATTTAATAGGATGAACATAAAATTGATCAGTGCCATTTTCTAAAATTATTGAAGTGGTATCATTCTTTTTTGCAATGTCAAAATTAGGATAGCGAATCATTTTATTATCCCAATCTTTATATAAAGTATCATTTGTGAAAAAAGAGGCAAGAGAATCTGTGAAAACAAAACCAAAATCCTCTGAAGTAAGGTTTATGCTGTCATTTAAACTTTCTAAGATTTTTGTGGTGTCTTCCTCTGCTTGAGCAAAAACAGAATTATTAATGGTAAAAACAAAAATAAAGCTTAAGATGAATAACTTTAAGCCATTTCTAAAAAGATTTTTTGTTTTACTTGATAAATTCATTAATTGATTTTGTTTAAAGAAAAAGGTATTCTATTTTTTTGATAAAAGTAGCAATAAGATTATACAAATTTTTGTGTCAAATTTTATTTAATTAACAACCAATTGTAAATAAGTTTTTATTGGAATATTCGATTCTTTTCAAAAGAGAATCATTTTTTTCGCATAATTGCAATTAAAGGACCTAAATTACCTTCCAAATCTTGACGATTGGTTCCTTCAATATACATTTTAGAAATATCTCCATCTAAATATAAAGCATTTTTGCAGTCAAGAACATCTCTAAAATATTTTGCAAAACAGTAAAAAGTAACATCTATATCAGAAATTGCAAAAACAACTTCACCTTTTGAATTGATTCCAACACCGCTTCTAATATATCTGTTTCTGGATAATGAATCCATACTAGGATGCAATTGGTTTTCAATCACCAACATCGGTCCTGATTGGGTGGCATAAATAATAGAATCTTTCACGGTATTGAATTTGTTGGTTTCAATAACTCCGCAAGTTTTGAGTCCAACATAAAATACGCCATTAGGTTTCTTATAAAAATTTCCTCTATCAGAAGTAGTATCTAATTTTTTAAATTCTATTCCTTTTTCGATATACAAACCAACTGGGTCATGCTCTCGATGATACATTCCGCCATTTGTAGCAAAAAGCAATTCCCTGTTGTTTTCTTCAAGGTATTTTTTTAATGCACCGATTGAAGCGAAAATGTGATTGGTGTCATCTCTCCAATACATTTCTATTTGGTGAAGTTTTGGATTTACTCTGAAAATATCACATTCAAATTTGCATTTTATTGGTTTCTTTTCGTGGTAAGTTTCACTTAAGAACTTGCCAGCATTCACATATATTAATAGAATAGAAATTATGGTAAAAATAAAATAAAGTCGATAATTCATGAAGCCTTTCATTTATTGAGTCAAAAATCCTTATTTGCAAATTTATAAAAACGAATGATTTAAAATTTGCCTTTTTGAAAATATTAAATCATTTTGTATCTTCGTTAAAAATATAGCAATTGACAATACAACAAATCCTTACAAAATATTGGGGCCACAGTTCTTTCCGGCCTTTACAGGAAGATATTATTAATTCTGTTTTGTCTGGAAATGATACCCTAGCTCTTTTGCCTACAGGTGGAGGTAAATCAATTTGTTTTCAAGTTCCAGCATTGGTAATGCCAGGAATTTGCATTGTTGTTTCGCCCTTGATTGCTTTAATGAAAGATCAAGTCGAGAATTTGAAAATAAAAGGAATAAAAGCCATTGGAATTTATTCAGGAATGCATAAAAACGAAATCGATATTGCTATTGATAATTGTGTTTATGGAGATATAAAATTTCTTTATCTCTCTCCCGAAAGACTTGAAACTGATATTATCAAGACTAGAATAAAAAAAATGAAAGTCAATCTGATAGCTGTTGACGAAGCGCATTGTATTTCTCAATGGGGTTACGATTTTAGACCACCATATTTGAAAATTGGAGATTTTAGGGAATTGCTGCCAAATGTTCCTGTTTTAGCTTTAACCGCCACTGCAACGCCACCAGTTATCAGCGATATCCAAGATAGGCTATTGTTTAAAAAGGAAAATGTTTTCAAGAAAAGTTACGAAAGAACCAATCTAACGTATGCTGTATTAAAAGAAGAAGATAAGGACAATCGTTTACTGAAATTATTGGAAAATGTTAAAGGATGCGGAATTATTTATGTTAGAAATAGAAAGAAAACCAAAGATATTGCCAGTTTTTTAATAAAAAATGGTGTTTCAGCTGATTTTTACCATGCTGGATTAGAACCAAAAGTTAGGGATGATAAGCAAAGCGCATGGATTAAAGGTCAAAAACGAATTATGGTTTCTACCAATGCATTTGGAATGGGAATCGACAAGTCTAATGTTCGTTTAGTGGTTCATGTTGATTTACCCGATAATATTGAAGCTTATTTTCAAGAAGCGGGCAGGGCAGGACGTGATGAAAATCAAGCATTTGCGATTTTGTTATACAATGATGCAGATATTATTGATTTAAAACATTCCTTCGAAAATTCATTTCCTGAGCCCCAAGAAATTAAAAATGTTTATCACGCTTTAGGAAATTATTTCCAGTTAGCTGTTGGAAGTGGAAAAGACAATAGTTTTGATTTCGACATTATCAAATTCTCAAATAACTATAATTTTAAGCCTGTATCAGTTTATAGTTGTTTGAAATTTCTTGAGAAACAAGGATATATTTTTGCCACTGAGGCTCTCTACAATCCCACACAGATTTTCTTTTTAATGAAAAAAGAAGATTTGTACAGTTTTCAGGTTTCTCATTCTCGCTTTGATGGATTTATAAAAATACTTCTGCGCTCTTATTCTGGATTATTGACAGAATTTGTGAAAATAAATGAGAGTGAAATTGCAATGAGATCGAATTTAACCATTGAAGCTGTTACTCAATTTCTTGAAAAACTTCAAAATTTTGGAGTTATTGCTTATAAACCTCAAAAAAAATTACCTCAAATTATTTATTCTATTGAAAGGTTAGATTCCAAAGAAATCTCAATTTCTCCAGAGCATTATGCTTTTTTGAAAGATAATGCATTGGCTAGAATGAATTCGGTAATTAAATACGCTACTTCTTCGAATAAATGTCGCAGTCAAATTTTGCTTGGTTATTTTGGCGAAAAAAATCCCTTTCGTTGCGGAAAATGTGATGTTTGCAAGGAGAGAAACAAAATGGAGTTAAATGAAATTGAATTTGATGCCGTTGTTGAACAAATAAAACCAATTTTAGCAAAAACGCCAATGAATTTTGATCAAGTGGTTTCAGCTGTGAAGGGAATTCCTGAAAAGCGAACCATAAAAGTGATTCAATGGTTATTAGACAATGACAAACTTTATTATGATGACACTGAAATGCTAAATTGGAAAAAATAAAGCTTATCAAATTTGATAGGCTTTATTTTTTAAGTGAAAATAATTTGAGTTCCTTGCCCCCCAGCCATTGCGTAGAAATCACCAACAGTAATAATAGCAGAAACATGTTCACAAAAATCTTCTTTTTTCAGTTTGAACATATCGGCAGCCAATTTACAGGCATAAATTTCGCCACCACCGGCAACAATCATTTCTAAAAATTCATCAACTGGCGGAATGTCTAATTTCGCCATTTGGCTTTTCATCATTGCCGAAACTCCTAATTCAACTCCTGGTAAAATCCCGAGAAGACTTGGGAATGGTAAGCCACCTGGCATTCTCATTGCTGGATTTCCAATGGTTCCTGTATGAATTTTGTTCATACGATTCTTTGTAATTGCATCAAGCCCAAAAAATGTAAAGAATACCTTTGCTTCGATACCTTCCATCACAGCGCCATTAGCCATAACAAGTGTTGCATAAACATCTTCAATAGTGCCTTTTGCGCAAATAATACAAACTTTCTTTAATGGGAATTCTTCTTTGTTTTCCATTTTATTATGTTTTTAAGGTTTTTAAATACAACTAGCAGGTTTAGGTATCCCAGCAATCTTTGCTGCTTTTTTCATTGGAGCACCAGGGAATAATCCATAAAATCCTTTAATATCAATAACTCCTGATTTTCCAACCCCTCTGATAGTCAATGCTTCACCTGCATTAAATCTAGTTCGTAAATAATTTAGAACTTCAAAATGCAAATCTGTGAGCTCTAATTCTAATTCTTTTGCAATTTCAACGGCCATTTCTTTTGTCCAAACTGTGGAATCAAGAAAATAACCTTCTTCGTTCACCTCAACGGAAATGCCAGTATAATTTTTCTGTGCCATAATTTTATTTTTTAATTATTTATTTTTAGAGTTTTTAACGATTTCATTAATTATCCTAAGTGCATAAAACAGTGCGGTTCTTACATCAGGTTTATTCATTGCACCATAAATTTTGAACAATGATTTATTATCAAGTTTTTCGTCCATTTTTAATTCACCAATTACAGAACTCGCTTTTTCAATTCCTATTAGAATATCAGGTTTGCTTATATTTCTGGCAATATTTGCAATAATGTCAATATTTGATGTTAAATTTTGAATGTCATGAATAGTGAAATTCTCTTTGAATTTACCCATCAGATTTAATAATTCTGAAAAGTATTCCAAATAACCTTCACTTTCTAATTCAGCCATTTTATTGATAGCGTCTAATCCAACTTGTTTAATTATTGGAGAAACGTCTTTTATCAAGTCGTTGGCACTTTCAACAGTTTCTATTATATTGTTGAACATTTCAACATTTTTTGCCAACTTAATGCCTAATCTGGTGAGAGCTTCAGTGTCTAATTCGAAACCTGCTTTATCCAAAGCAATTACAGTGTTTTTAACCGCATCTTTACTGATAATTGATAAATCATCGAATAAATCATCGTAAGATTCGCGTCTTCGCTTTTGCTCCTCCATTTGTTCAAGAACCAAATCGAGTTTTCTGTTTAGTTGCTGAATTTCCTGTTGCATTTCTATTTCATTCATAGCTTCCTTTTTTTATTAAGCTAATTTTTTTCCAGCCAAATCCATTTTCGAATTAATAGGCATTTCTTTTCCTTTTAGAAGAATATGCCAATATATCCAACGGAAGATAAGTTTTCCGTAGTGATTCATTCGAGTTTCTTTCAACAAACCAAATGGCCCGATTCCAGGAAAGGGAAAATGTCCAGGCAATGGTTCCGTATCATAATTAAAGTCGATAAGAGCTCCTTTTCCATGTCCAGTTTCTATATAACAATTAGAATGTCCATCAAAACTTGCAGTAAAAGGTCTGTTTTCAATTGCGCAATGTATATTTTCAAATAAAACATCTGCAGAGAAATGAACTACTGAACCAGCTTTTGATGTAGGAATATTGCTTGCATCTCCTATTACAAAAATGTTTTCATGTTTATGCGACCGAAGTGAAAATTTATCTGTTGGAACAAAATCCATGTCATCACCTAATCCACTTCGACTGATAACCTCAGATCCTTTATGAACAGGAATGGTTATTAAACAATCAAAAGGAACTTCTCTTTCATCATAAGAAACTATCTTTTGGTTTTCATTGTCAACTCTTTCTAGATAGAAATCAGGAATAATATTGATATTTTTTTCCTCCAATAAATTTCCTAATATTTTTGATGCTCTTGGTTTTGTAAAAGCACCACTCATTGGTGTAACATAGTGAATATTTACTTTATCTCTCATTCCACGTTCCGAAAAGAATGCATCGGCAAACATTACAAATTCCAGAGGAGCTACTGGGCATTTAATTGGCATATCAGCAATATTTAATACCAAATCGCCACCTTTCCATGTTTTGAAAAAATCGGCTAAGGCTATTGCTCCATCAATAGTATAGAAATCGAAAATCTTTTTTTGCCATAATTCACCTAACATGCCAGGTGTTTCTTCAGGGACGATTCTTGTTCCTGTTGCAATTATTAAATAATCATATTTATAAATATCGCCATTTTTCATTTTAACTGAATTCTCTTCAGCTGCAATAGAATCGATTTCTGCAAAAACAGTGTTTACACCAACTGGAATAAAATCCATTTTTGGTTTAATAACATCTTTCTTTGTATACATACCAAATGGAATAAAAAGAAATCCCGGTTGATAGTAGTGAGTTTTTTCAAAATCGATAATAGTAATTTCCCATTCTGTTCTTTCAAGCGATTTTCGAAGTTTATTTGCCATGATGGTTCCACCAGTACCAGCACCAAGAATTAGAATTTTTTTCATGTTAAATATTTTAATATTCAAAAAAACAAATATGTAAAACTGTCCATATTAAGAAACAAATATATGTGAAATTTTCTATTTAAAAAATCAAAAAATAGAAAAACTTGTATAAATTTGTTCTGAAAATAAAATATTGCTAAAAGTATTGTCAATTAAAAGAATTTCATATTGTATTGTTTTTTTGATTGTGATTTTCAATTCGAAATTATCTCACTCTCAATCTCCATTTCCATTAGTGATTAACGAGGTTATGGTAACTCCTGCAGGCGGTGTTAGTACCAATTCTTTATACGATAATGGTGCATTGACTGGTAGTGGACCAACTGATGATGCTGAATGGATTGAATTATATAACCCAAGTTCATGCGATTCGGCAGATATTAGCTGTTTTGTATTGGCTTCTAATATGGGGGATTCCACATCAGCTAATTGGGGAACTTTTCTTTTTCCAGGAGGAACAGTCATTCCTCCTTTAGGTCACCTTGTTGTTGGAGGAAACTCATCTGCTTTTAAAGACTTTAATTTGATAAATTCAATAAATACTTCTTTTTGTCTTAGTCCTAGATGGTGGTTAAGAGATAATGCGGGTTGGATTGGAATTTATAAACAAAATGCAGAACCAGTATGTGGTGTTTATTGGACTTTGACAGGAAATGCTACAAACTTGTTTACAGATAGTGTTTTTAATCAGGAGGTTGAAACAAATCCAATAAAATGCACTTGCTGCAGCCCAGGTTTTTTCCCACGTGCAAAAGATATTCCAAATATTGAATATGCTGGAAACGTTATTTCAGGTTCCTCTTTGAGTTTGTCAAGGAAAACTGATGGCGATCCTGTTTGGGAATTATCAAGTCCAAATGGAACTCCCGGAACATGCAATGGAGGCATAGATAGCTGCTTCCAATTTGAATCAACATTATTGTCAACAAAACCATCTTGTCCAACAGCACATGACGGAATTTTAAGTGTTAGTATCCCAAATAGTTGCAATTCTGTTTCTCCATTTGGTTATTTATGGTCGAATGGAAATACTAATTCTTCGATTTCTAATCTCTCTGCTGCAAATTATAGCCTTACAATAACTGATAAATACGGATGCAAACATATTAAAACTATCAATTTACAAAGCTATCCAGCAATTAGCTTAAATTTGAATTCGAATAGTCCTGTTTGTGAAGGTGATACATTGGATTTGTTTTCAACTATTAGTGCTGATCAATATGCCTGGACTGGCCCAAATGGATTTGTTTCAAATTTGCAAAATCCATTCATTTTTAATATGAGTCAAATCAATTCTGGGGTTTATCATTTGGCTATTACTGATACCAATGGCTGTTTTGCAAATAAAAATATTACGATAGAAATGATACCTAATCCATCTTGCGAATTAGGTGACAACCGAGAAATATGCAATCAGCAACAAATTGAATTAGGAAATTTAAATCAAAATTCTCATTACAATTACAATTGGTTTCCGGTTGTTGGTTCGAGCTCTGAAATAGCTTTTGATGCTTCGCTATATCAACCTTCAGCTATTACTGTTTATGCCGAAGTAAGTGTTTGTGGAAAAACAGCGATCGACTCTGTTTTAATTGAAATATTACCCTGTGATTTAATTGTTCCAAACGTTATTACTCCAAATAATGACGCATATAATGATAATTTCGTAGTGAAAAACCTTGAATTTTATCCAAATTCCCAGTTATCGATTTTTAATCGTTGGGGGAAAATAATTTATGAGACCGATAATTATCAAAATAATTGGAATGGAGATCAACTTGCAGAAGGTGTTTATTTCTATATCCTAAGAGTTCCTGTAAAAAATCAAAAGGAAAAAGAATACCATGGAACCATTACTTTAATTGGAAGAAATTAATTCCATATTCTGCATTTCTAAAGATTCAAGAAATAAACATTTTTTTTATTTGTCGGCTTTGCCTATTTTTGTGAAAATAATTAAATCGATTTCACCTCTCCACAATGACTTTATCTGTTATTATTGTTAATTATAATGTAAAATACTTTTTAGAGCAGTGTTTATTGGCTGTTCAAAAAGCAATGCAGAATATTGACTCTGAAGTTTTTGTTGTTGATAATAATTCCGTTGATGGATCCGTGAAAATGGTTCAGGAAAAATTTCCTAAGGTAAAATTAATTTCCAACTCAGAAAATGTCGGATTTTCCAAGGCCAATAATCAGGCTATTGAAAAGTCGCAGGGAAAATATGTTTTATTACTCAATCCCGATACCGTTGTTGAAGATGATACATTTTCTAAAGTAATAGCTTTTGTTGAATGTCACAACGATACTGGTGGCTTGGGAGTGAAAATGCTTGATGGAAAGGGTCGGTTTTTACCGGAATCAAAACGTGGATTGCCAACACCAGAGGTGGCATTTTATAAAATTTTTGGTCTTTCAAGACTATTTCCAAAATCCAAGAAATTTGGAAGATATCATTTGGGTTTTATTGATAAAGACGAAATCAGTGAAGTTGAAATTCTTTCTGGTGCTTTCATGCTTATTAGAAAAGAAGTCTTAAATAAAATCGGATTATTGGATGAGGCATTTTTTATGTACGGAGAAGATATTGATTTATCGTATCGAATAATAAAGGCTGGCTATAAAAATTATTATTTTCCAGAAACACGAATAATCCACTATAAAGGCGAAAGCACAAAAAAAAGCAGCATTAATTATGTTTTTGTGTTTTATAATGCAATGATCATTTTTGCCAAAAAGCATTTTTCACAAAAGAATGCAAAAATGTTTTCAATGCTTATTAATATTGCTATTTATATTAGGGCTTTCATGGCAATAGCAAATCGGTTTTCAAAAAAAATATTTTTGCCATTAATTGACTCAATTATGATTTTTGGAGGAATTTATGCCATAAAAAATTATTGGGAACTTAATGTTATTTCAGCAAATGGGGCTCATTATCCTTCAGCGTTTTTACAAATTGCGGTGCCAATTTATATTTTGATTTGGCTTTTAACCGTCTATTTTAGCGGTGGTTACGATAAGCCCGTGAAATTAGTAAAAGTATTTCGTGGTATCCTTATTGGTACCATCATCATTTTACTGATTTATTCCCTTCTTAGCGAAGCTTACCGTTTTTCAAGAGCGATAATTTTAATCGGAGCTTTATGGTCGGTAATTGCAATGTCCTTTTTTAGAATAATTCTGCATTTGCTTAATTTGAAATCATTTAAACTTGGTTCAACAAAAACCAAGCGTATTTCAATTATTGGGGAGAAAGATGAAGCTGAACGAGTTGCAGGACTGATAAAACAAACCAATATTAATCCAAATTTTATTGGCATTGTTACGGTAACTGATTCTATTTCAAATAATAATACTGTTATTGGAAATATCCTTCAAATTAAAGAGATTATCCAAATTTTTAAAATCGATGAGGTTATTTTCTGTGCAAAGGATGTTTCAGCCCAAAAAATTATTGATAATATGACGGAGCTTCAGAGTTTGGAAGTTGATTTTAAAATTGCACCTCCAGAAAGTCTTTATATTATTGGTTCTAATTCAATTGACGATTCTGGCGATTTATATGTTGTAAATGTTAATGCAATTTCAAAAACTGAAAACAGAAGGAATAAAAGGTTAATAGATATCATCCTTTCCTTATTTCTTCTGGCGTTTATTCCTGTTTTTATTTTTATTGTGAAAAACTTTTTTGGGCTTTTAGTAAATATTATTTTGGTATTGCTTTCTAAAAAATCTTGGGTTGGTTATGTTCCTGAAAATACTATCCATAAATTGCCAAAAATAAAATCAGGAATCTTAAATCCTTTAGACATAACAAAAAGCAAGGAAATTTCAGAAGAAATTGCATTTAAAGTCAATTTATTATACGCAAGGGATTATAGGATATCCAATGATATCAATATTTTCTTTAATAGCATGAAGTTTTTAGGAAGGAAATAGTTGTGGCATAAATGGCTGTCAAATAAACATTTTTATTTAAATATTCAGTCGATTTTTTCTTCGGCTTCAAACTTTTTCAATTATTATTTTTAAAGATTCCAAACAATTACTTAACTTTGTATAAACTTCAAAATTATACTTATGTCGAAATTTGAAATAGTGATGCCAAAACTTGGTGAGAGCATTACTGACGCGACAATAACAAAATGGCTCAAAAATGTTGGCGACCAAGTTTCAGAAGACGAATCTATACTCGAAATAGCTACTGATAAAGTTGATTCAGAAATTCCTTCACCAGTGAATGGAATTCTTGCTGAGCGGCTTTTTAATGAAGGCGATGTTGTGCCAGTTGGCTCGGTTATCGCATTTGTAAATACTGGTGGGGAAATTGAAGCTCCAAAAGAAATGAAAGAATTGCCAAAAATGGAGGAGAAGCTTACTGAAGTTCCCTCAGAGATTGTTGTTGATTTACCAAAAGTTGAATTGAAATCGAATGGAAAGTTTTTATCTCCATTAATAAAAAATATTGCCTTAAAAGAAAATGTATCTTTAAGTGAATTGAATTCAATTATTGGTAGTGGCACAGAAGGTCGTATTACAAAAGACGATTTGTTTAAATATCTCGAATCCAGAAAATTATCTAAACCTGAAAAAGCACCATTTCCATCAGCTGGTTTTCAAGTTGATTTTTCTCAAGGTGATCAAATTGTAGAAATGGATCGAATGCGTAAGCTTATTGCCGATCATATGGTAATGTCGAAACAAACCTCTCCGCACGTCACATCTTTTAATGAAGTTGATGTTACCAATCTTGTAAAATGGCGTGATAAAAATAAAATCAATTTTGAAAAACGTGAAAATGAAAAACTGACTTACACTCCAATTTTTATTCACGCTATTGCCCAAGCCATTAAAGATTTTCCAATGGTAAATTCTTCTCTTGAAGGAACAAAAATAATAATACACAAAAATATTAATATTGGAATGGCAGTTGCCTTGCCGAGCGGAAATTTAATAGTTCCTGTTATTAAAAATGCTGATCAGAAAAGTCTTTTGGGAATTGTAAAGGCCGTAAATGATTTGGCAGAAAGAGCTAGAAATAACAAGTTGCTTCCAGATGAAATTCAAGGTGGAACCTTTACCATTACCAATCTTGGTAGTTTCGGCAATTTAACTGGAACACCAATCATCAATCAGCCACAAGTTGGGATATTTGCTGTTGGAATCATTAAGAAAAGGCCAATGGTAATAGAAACTCCTGATGGCGATTCTATCGGAATACGTCAAATGATGTATGCATCTTTATCCTACGATCATCGTGTTGTTGATGGTGCATTAGGAGGAATGTTTTTAACCCGTGTTTCTCAGTATCTTGAGCAATTTAACGCTGAGCAATCCATTTAGTTGAAGGAAAGATTGATCTTAAGTTTTGTTAGAAAATTAAGGGTTTTATGTTTATAACTTTTTTTTCTAAAATAAGTTTTCGCTTAAGATTTTTTTAATTTAGACGGTCAAAATTTCTATTCATTATCAATTTAAAATTGTTTTTTGCATGAATAATAATTATTCTTTATATTTGATTAAAAGTACTTTATGTTTTGTTGTTTTTATTTTAATATTCCAAAACTTTGCATTTTCACAAAAAGGGAAAAATGGAGTTGATAATTTTTCTCAACAAAATTTCAAGGCAGCTATAGATGATTTAAAACCATTATTAAAAAAAGATAGTCTAAATGCCGAAAATAATTATAAATTAGGTATTTGTTATCTAAATACGAACATAGACAAATCATTAGCAATAAAATATTTGGAAGTTGCATCTAAACAAACCAAAATCGATGGAACTATTTGGTTTGACTTAGGTCGGGCTTATTTGCTGAATTATAAATTTGAAGATGCAATAAATGCTTTTAAGAAATTTAAAAGTACACCTGAAGTTAAAGATGATCCTTATATGCCTTCAACCAGAATGATTGAAATGTGTGAAAATGCGGTTGAATTAATGAAGAAACCAATCAATGTTAGTTTTAAAAATCTTGGAATAGAAATTAATTCGGCTTTTCCTGATTTTGGAGCATATGTACCAACTGATGAATCATTTATTGTATATTCCTCTAAAAGACCTGGGAATAGCGGAGGATTGCAAGATTTTGATGGTTTTACAACATCCGATATTCTTTATTCAACACAAAAAAACGATAAATGGCTAAAAGGAAAAAGTTTGGGAATCAATATTAATTCTCCCTTGGTTGAAGAAACTGCTGGTCTTTCGGCAGATGGAAATAATATTTTTGTTTTTGTTGACAATGCTGAGGGTTTAAATGATATTTTTATTTCAAACAGAAAAGGTAAAACTTTTCAAAAATCTGTTTCATTAGGTCCAATGATTAATGGAAGTGAAGTTGAATCATCCGCAGCATTATTTCCTGATGGAAAAACTTTGATTTTTTCGAGTGATAGGGCAGAAAATAATTATGGAGGAAAAGATTTGTATATTTCCAATAAATTACCATCTGGTGAATGGGGTAAACCAGTAAATTTAGGCGATGTTATCAATACCAAATATGACGAAGATTTCCCTTATCTGGCTTCCGATGGCAAAACATTATACTTTGCTTCACAAGGTCACAATAGCATGGGAGGATTTGATTATTTTAAATCAGTTTGGGACGAAAAAGCAAATTCATGGTCTGATGCAATGAATCTAGGATATCCTTTAAATACAACCGATGATGAAAAAACAATTTCTTTTTCAGCTTCGGGCAGGTATGCTTATATTTCAGCGCTCCGAAAAGAAGGTTTCGGAGATATGGATATTTACAGGGTTACTTTCAATGATATTGCTCCTTTATATACTGTTATAAAAGGAGTATTATTGAATAAGGATTCCTCAAATGTTTTTGAAATAAAACCAGTTGCTATTGACTCAGTTGCCATTAAAGACTCTATTAATTTAGCAAAAGAGCAAAAAAATAAATCAACGAATAAGAAGAATGTTCCTAAGAAAGTTGAAGTGAAGGTTGAAAAACCTGTTGTGGAATCAAAACCCGTAATTCAATTATCTATTATCAATAAGATTACCCAAAAAATAGTGGGAGTTTATACTCCAAATAATATTACTGGAAAGTTTACCATAATTTTGCTTCCTGGTGAATATTCCTTAGTTTGTGAAAGTAACAAGTATCAAAAGTATACCGAAGATATTACTATAAGAGAAGAAGGAGTTGGGAATAACGAAATGTCAAAAACAATTTTTCTAAACCAAAATGCTGAAATAAAAAAATAAAATGAATCTAAAACTAACCAAACCAATCGCCTTTTTTGATTTAGAAACAACAGGAATTAATGTTGTAACTGATAGAATAGTTGAGATTTGTTTATTAAAATTGAACCCAGATAATACTCAGGAATTAAAAACTTTACGAATTAATCCCACAATTCCAATTCCAGCTGTTACTACTGCAATTCATGGAATTACAGATGAAGATGTTAAAGATTGTCCCACTTTTAAAGAGCTTGCGAAAAGTCTGGCACAATTTCTTGCCAATACAGATTTGGCTGGATATAATTCAAATAAATTTGATGTTCCGCTTTTGGTTGAAGAATTTCTAAGGGCTGGTGTTGATTTTGATCTAAAGGGCAGGAGATTGGTTGATGTTCAGAATATTTTTCATAAAATGGAACCTAGAACTTTGGTTGCAGCTTATAAATTTTATTGTAATCAAGATTTAATAAATGCACATGGAGCAGAAGCTGACACCATGGCAACCTTTGAAGTGTTAAAATCACAGTTAGATAAATATGAAAATGTTGAAGTAAAAGATGCCAAGGGCAATTTAGTTAAACCAATTGTTAATGATATTCAAGCTTTACATGATTTTTCTTATAATTCGAAAAATGTTGATTTAGTGGGGCATTTGGTTTATAATGACAAAGGTGTTGAAACATTTAATTTTGGTAAACATAAAAGTAAAACTGTGGAATCTGTTTTTAAAATGGAACCTTCATATTACGATTGGATGATAAAAAGTGATTTTCCTTTATCAACCAAAAATGCGATAACTGCAATAAAATTGAGAGGGTTTAATAATTCATCTGTGAATATCAGCTAAGGAAATATGAAAATTATTTGTGTTGATTTTAACTATTGCAATAACATTTATCCTAATCCAATTATTTATCTAAAGCCCGAGACTGTTATTATTCGAAATCAGCAACCATTTTTTTACCCTGATTTTTCGAAGGAAGTAAATTGCAATACTGCTATTGTTATTAAAATCTCGAAGTTAGGGAAGAATATTAAATCAAAATTTGCAAAAACATATTATAGTGAATTTGGTGTAAGTTTAAATTTTCTTGCTAATGATGTTTTAGCTGAAGCTATTGAAAATAAGCAGCCCTGGGATTTAGCAACTTCTTTTGATAATTCAACTGTCATAAGTGATTTTATCAAAATTGATGAAATTGATGGTTTTGAGAATTTTTCAATAAAGCTTTTCCTTAATGGAAATATGGATTCCAATTTTTTTAATTCTAGTTTTAAACTTAATGTTGATGCCATAATCGAAGAGATTTCTAAATATTTCTTATTGAAAATTGGAGATTTTATTTTTATCAATACATATCAGAAAACCAAACCTGTCAAAATAGGCGATTCTGTTGAGGTAATTGCGGATGATAAAAAAATAGTGGGTATAAAAGTGAAGTAGAATTATTCTATTTTTTGCTTGCTAATTATGTTTAATTTTGATTTCTCAAACTAAAATATTCAGATGTTGACTTATCTTTTTATTGCAATTTCCGCTATTTTCTCTTTCCTTGCCTTTAGCAATCAGAGTCTATTTGATAATTTAAAATTCAATCCATACATCATTTTAAATAGAAAACAGTGGTACCGATTTTTTTCCTACTCAGTAATCCATGCCGACTGGATGCATTTAATGATAAATATGTTTGTTCTTTATTCCTTTGGAGGAATTGTGGAAAGGTACTTTGTAAATTATTTCGACTCAAAAGGTTATTTGTATTTTGGTCTGCTTTATATTGGTTCTGTTTTTATGTCAGTTGTTCCTTCGTTCGAAAAACATAAAAAAAATGCATATTACAATGCTGTTGGTGCTTCTGGAGCAGTTTCTGCAGTTGTGTTTTCCAATATTATTTTTAATCCAATGGGTAAAATTGGATTTATGTTTCTTCCATTCGCAATGCCTTCCTTTGTTTTTGGACTTTTATATTTAGTCTATTCTGCATATATGTCCAGAAAAGGAACAGATAATATTGGCCATGATGCCCATTTTTTTGGAGCTTTATTCGGAATGATGTTTACAATTGCAGTGAAACCATCCCTTTTCATGTTTTTTATCCACCAAATACAGGCCTATTTCAACTAATTTAGAATTGGATCCAAAGGATAATTAACCCATTGGGCGTAATCTTTTCCTAAGTTTTTAAGAACATTTTTCCATAAACTTTCTGGAGAAACTCCTAAAATTTGATCTAATTCCTCCTTTATTACCAACCATGAATGCTCTTCTAATTCTTTATCCAATTGTTTTGGTTGCCATCCAGCGTATCCAACGAAAAATCTAAATTGATCAGGAACAACTTCTTCATTTGCAATTAAAGTTTTTAGTGTTTCAATGTTTCCTCCCCAATACAAACCTTTCATTATTTCAATACTTCCATCAATTTTCTCGCCAACAGTATGAAGCATGAATAAATTATCTGGTTTTACTGGACCTCCCAAGTATACTTTTGAATCGAACCTTGGGAAATCAGAATAAACATCATTAATTTTTATATCGATAGGCTTATTGATAATCAAACCAAAAGAACCATCGTCACCGTGTTCAGCCAATAAAATAACCGAACGTTTGAAATAGTAATCTTTAAGAAAAGGTTCAGAAACTAAAAGTTTCCCTTGCGAAGGATTCGATAATTCCGGTTTCATAACTTGAAATTTAAATTAACAAATTTTTATTTTTTTTACTTATTTTAGCAAACGCTTTTAAATATCAAATCGCAATGCTATAATGGTGATCGATTTTGTATTTACAAATATAATACCATGAAAGAATGAAAAGGGCTGATAATAATCATATTTATAAAAAGTTCCGAACAACATACGAAACCTTTGTTTACGAATGCTATACTATCAATAAGAATGAAGCGGAAGTAGTTTTGAACTTTCAATTTAATTTGTCAAATCTATATTACTTTAATCCCGAAATACGAATTCCCAAAAAATCCTTTTTTGTCAATGACAATATGTCAGATGATTTATTGAATAATATCGTTTTCAATATCGGAATGATAGAATTGGTAAGTTATTGGAAAACTGCTTGTCCAAAAAAAGTAATTATTAAGCCATTTTCACTTTCAAAATCTCAAATTGATTTTTGGAAAAAGATTTATTTCAATGGCTTGGGAGAGTTTTTCTATTTAAATTCAATAGAAGCAGATATCAACAATTTCATGGAAATTGAGGTTGATTCTGATAAAAAGTTTACTAAAGTAAATATCAACAATAGTTCTTCAACCATTATTCCAATTGGTGGAGGCAAAGATTCCATTGTAACACTTGAATTGCTGAGGAAATTCTCTGAAAATAACCTCTGTTTAATCATGAATCCAAGAGGAGCCACAGTTAAAACCATTGAAACTGCGGGTTATTCAATGAATGATGTGTTTGAGATTCACCGAAAAATTGATCCTTTGCTTTTGGAGTTAAATTCACAAGGTTTTTTGAATGGTCATACGCCATTTTCGGCATTGCTTGCTTTCGTTACGGTATTGGCGGCCTTGTTAACGAATAGGAAGCACATTGCTTTGTCGAACGAGAACAGTGCAAACGAATCTACAGTTGCTGATACCAATATCAATCATCAATATTCTAAATCATTCGAATTTGAAAATGATTTTAGGAATTATGTAAGCGAAAATATTTCCGAAAGTTTTAATTATTTCAGTTTTTTAAGGCCGCTCGACGAAATTCAGATAGCCAAATTATTTTCAAAATTTCCAAAATATCACAAGGTTTTTAGGAGTTGTAACGCAGGAAGCAAAACTGATGTATGGTGCGGTAATTGCCCAAAATGTATGTTTGTTTACATTATCCTTTCTCCTTTTTTAGAAAAGGAAAAAATGATTGAGATTTTCGGTAAAAACTTGTTGGAAGATAAAAATTTGACCTTGTATTTCGATCAATTAACAGGAATTGAAAAAGTGAAGCCTTTTGAATGTATTGGTACTGTTGATGAAGTAAATTGGTCGCTCAATAAAATTATCGAAAAGCAAAAAGATTCAGAACTCCCATATTTGTTAAAACATTATGTTTCTAATCATAATTTTCAAAATATTAAATTGAAATTTGATGAAAATCTAATCAATCATTTTAATTCAGAGCATTTTCTCATTCCGGAATTTGAAGCAATTTTAACAGAAAAACTCCATGAAGACATTATTAAATAATTTAATTTCTGGAAAAAAAGTGCTCATACTCGGTTTTGGTCGTGAAGGTCAATCTACGTATCATTTGCTGAGAAAGTATTTTCCAGAGTTTTTTCTTACCATTGCCGATCTTGATGAAAATATTATTGCAAAAAACAGTTTCCTGGAAAAGGATAATTATTTTGAAACCATATTGGGCGCGGATTATTTAAAGTGCATTTCAAAATTTGACATTGTAATAAAATCTCCTGGGATTTCATTAAATAACATTGATATTGAATTTAATCCTGAAAAAATTGCTTCACAAACGGATTTATTTCTTCGCAAATATCACAAGCAAGTTATTGGCATCACTGGTACAAAAGGAAAAAGCACAACTTCCAGTTTGATTTTTGAAATTTTGAACAGTTTTTCGAAAAATACGCTTTTGGTTGGAAATATTGGAATTCCCCCATTTGATGTGATTGATAAAATTGATGAATCAACAAAAATTGTTTGTGAACTCTCGTCACATCAACTCGAATTTATTACTGTAGCTCCTCATATTTCGATTTTGCTCAATTTATTTCAAGAACATTTAGATCATTATAAATCTTACCTAGATTATCAGAAAGCAAAAATTAATATTCTGAAGTATCAGAGCAAAGACGACTTCTTTATTTTTCATCAGGATGATGAGTTAATTCAAGAGTTTTTAAGAACTAATAACTTCCATAGTCATATTTTTTCTTTTAGTAATTCTGCTAAAAGTGAAGCTGGTTGCTTCATCAAAGACAATAAAATCTTTTTCAGAAATGGTAATCATTTGTATGAAGTTTTTGATAAAAGTCAAAAGATTTTTTTGCAGGGCGATCATAATTTTTTAAATGTCATGGCGTCAATTAATGCAACAATTCTAAGTGGAATTCCTGTTGATTTCATTGTGAATTCAATTAAAGAATTTAAAGGATTGCCTCATAGAATAGAATTTGTTGGTAGTTTTAATGAAGTTGATTATTATAATGATTCAATCTCTACAATTCCGGAAGCTACTATTCAAGCGGTAAAAACACTGAAAAATGTTTCAACATTGATATTGGGTGGGCATGATAGAGGTATTGATTATTCTGTTTTAGTTGATTTTATTAGAGGATCTAAAATTGAAAATATCATTTTTATTGCAGAAGCTGGTAAAAGAATTTTTGAACTACTAAAAAGTAATAATATTCAATCTTCTCGATTTTTTGTGGTTGAAACAATGGAGGAAGCAGTTGGTATTTCCCAAAAAGAGACTTCTAAGAATATGATTTGTTTACTTTCTCCAGCAGCAGCTTCATACGGAATGTTTAAAAACTTTGAAGAAAGGGGAGACGTGTTTAAAAAATTGATAAAGAATTGACAATAAAAAAGTCATCAAAATGAATTTTTATTCATCTCAATGACTTTTTTTTACTTCTTCGCAAAAAAGATTACTCAGCTGTTTCTTCTTTTACTTTTTTAGGAGCTTTTTTTGCAGCTACTTTTTTCTCAACAACTTCAGCTACTTCTTCAACAACAGCTTTAGCTTTAGGCTCAGCTTTTGCTTTTACCTCTGGTTTTGCTACTGCAACGTATTTTTTTGTTGATTTTTTCTTTCTGCTAACGCCATAAGAGCCATTTACAATTTTACCTCTTTTTGATTTAATATCACCTTTACCCATAATATTGATTTATTTAATTTACGTTTTTAATAAGGGGTTAAAATTAGGAAAAATATTTATTGAATTTATAAAAATCGTCAAATATTAGGTGTTAATTTAAAAATTACAAATTTGCTAGGAATTTTTTCTCAAGTGATTCTGAGCTTTTTATTGTTTGTTTAAGCCAGTTTAGCTTGATATCAACCTCTTCAGGATGTGATAATTTCCAGTTTACTTTTGATTCACTTAATCTTTGGGTTAAATTAAACATGCAAATTGCTGCTGAAACTGAAATATTAAAGCTTTCGGTAAAACCAAACATCGGGATTTTTACAAAACCATCCGCTAAATCTAAGGCAGTTTCAGAAAGTCCATCGGCTTCGGTTCCAAAAATCAGGGCTACTTTATTTTCAATGTTTAAATCGTTGATTAAGCAATCGTTTTTGTGCGGAGTAGTGGCAAAAACTTTATATCCTTGATTTTTTAAATTTTCGATGCAGTCTTTTGTATTATTTTCGGAATGAGAATACTTTTTAATATCAAGCCATTGTGAGGAGCCAAGAGCAACATCTGGGTTTACAATATGTTCATTTTTAGATTCAATAATATGAACATCTTGAATTCCGAAACAATCGCAACTTCGCAAAACAGCACTGGTGTTGTGAGATTGATAAATGTCTTCTAATGCAACAGTAATATGCCGTGTGCGAAATTGAATTACGTCTTCGAAACGTTTCATCCTTGATTCTGTGGTAAAATCTTTTAGAAACTCAATCAATTTGATTTTGTTTTCTAATGAAATTTCTGAATTCATTTAAATGATTCCTTGTGTTTTTGCTGTGATATTAGAAAGTTTGTAAATTATTCTTGCTGCTACGCTTTCGTCCCATTCGTTTTCGCTAGTACCAACTTCGTTTAAATCAAAGCCGATAATTTTTTTGCCTGACTCTGCAATTTTTTCAAATAAATAATAGATTTGCTCTAATTCTAATCCGCCAGGTACCGGTGTTCCGGTGTTTGGACAAAGTTTTGGATCCAAACCATCTATATCAAAACTAATAAATACATTTTGTGGTAATTCAGCAATTATTTTATCGGTAATTGATTTCCAAGTTTGTCCTTCATAAAGGGCTTGCTTTATATCTTTATCAAAAAATGTTTTGATTCTATCTTCTGAGTTTTGAATTAAATTATACTCATCTTCGCAAAAATCACGAATACCAATTTGAACTAATTTTGAAATTTGTGAAATTTTCGTCGCATTAAACATAATAGATGCATGTGAATAGGTAAATTCTTCATATGAATCTCTTAAATCAGCATGAGCATCAATTTGAAGAATGCCGTAATTATCATATTTTTCAGCCAATGCGTAAAATAATCCTAATGGAACGCTGTGCTCTCCGCCGATTACAGCAACGATTTTATTTTTGTCTAAAAAAAACTTGGATTTATCTTTAACAAAATTATTTAGTGAAACACAACCATTATTGATTGTTGAAACAATTGATTTCATTTCATTTGATGAAGACAAATCGCCACCGTTTGATAAAAAATCAATATATTCGGTAGATAAAACTCTGAGTTTATTGTTTAGTTGTACTATTTCTGCTGGTATTTCATCCATTGCAATACCAATTTTCCATGCATCTTTAATTGTAAGGTCAAAAAGGTCAACTTGAAGTGAGGCATTAAAAATTGATTCAGGCGCATTTGAGGTGCCATCAGAATACGAAACTGTTACATCCCATGGAACAGGAATTAATACAATTGAAGCTTCCTCAACGCTAAATGGTAAGCCAAATATATTGTTGTTAATATCTCCAATATCATTGGGATTAAAATTCTTTATTTTATCTTCTTTCGACATTTTTATGGTGATTATTATTAAAGGAAAGTGCAAAAATAAAAAAAGCCCCGAAAATCGGAGCTTTTTTTTTCATTAGTACAAGCTAAAATTACTTAACTTTTGTAGCTAAATCATTACCAGCTTTGAATTTAACCACTTTTTTAGCAGCGATTTTAATTTCTTTACCAGTTTGTGGGTTACGACCTTTTCTAGCTGCTCTTTTAGCTACTGAGAAAGAACCGAATCCAACTAATGCTACTCTTTCGCTTTTTTTCAATGCTTTTGAAGTTGAAACGATGAATGCATCTAATGCTTTTTTTGCATCAGCTTTAGTAATTTTTGCTTCTGAAGCCATTGCTTCTACTAATTGTGCTTTGTTCATTTTTTAGATTTTTTAATTAATAATAATTCTATAAAAATTAATTCGATGCAAATTTAAGTGTTTGTAAGCAATAAGCAAGTAAAATCGTATAAAAAGTGCAAAAATGTTGAAAAGTTGAAGGTTTTGTTAATAACTTTCGATGAAAATGACTTTTTTCAATAGAAAATAGCCTTATTTCTTCTTAAAATTACATAACCAGCCAATCATGATTCATCTGAAAGCCGCGTAAAAATTCAGTAATGCTCATCTTTTTCTTGCTTGTTAACTGAATTTCCTGCAAATGAATCAAACCATCAACTAAAACAAGGCTTAGATGCGATTTTCCGTCTGTAACTATTGACCCAACAATAAGATCATGAGAAATTATTTCTTTTTTTGCAGCAAATATCTTCATTGTATAGTGTTCGTCTTTTGGTGAAACTAATTCAATAAAAGCCGATGGGTAAGGAGACAATCCTCTTATCTTATTATAAACATTATCAGTGGTTTCATTCAAATTTAAACGACAATTTTCTTTGAATATTTTTGGCGCAGATTTTAATACTGTGGATTTAATTATCTCAGATTGTGATATTTCGGTATAATTTCCCTGAATAACCGCAGTTGTTGTCTTTTCCAACAGCGAAGCACCAATTTCCATCATTTTATCGTGAAGTTCTCCGGCGGTTTCGTTTTCAGAAATGTCAATTTTTTCTGAAAACAAAATATTGCCTGTATCAATTTTTTCGTTGATAAAGAAAGTTGTTACGCCAGTAAAGGATTCGCCATTAATTATTGACCAGTTTATTGGTGCGGCACCTCGGTATTGAGGCAATAAAGAACCATGAAGATTGATGGTTCCTTTTATAGGAATTCTCCAAACTACTTCCGGAAGCATCCGAAAAGCTACGACTAAAAATAAATCAGCATGTAAGTCGATTAAGTTATTGATGAAACCTTCATCTTTTAAGTTAGAAGGCTGTAAAATATTTAATCCTCTTTCTAAGGCAAAAGTTTTTACATCGGACATTTGTATTTTTTGTCCTCTGCCAGCAGGTTTATCTTGTGAAGTAACTACACCAACAACATTATAACCTGAATCGCAGATTTTCTTTAAGGAAGCTACCGCAAACTCTGGTGTGCCCATGAAAACGATTCGGGTGTTTTTGTTCATTTTTTTGTTATTAGTGAATTAGTTGATTAGTGATTTAGTTAATTAGTCAATTTGTTGATTAGTGGAATAGCTATTAGTGAATGGGTTGATTGTTATTGGAGACTGTTTTTTAATTCAACCATTTTTATTGCTGTAACTGCAGCTTCATCACCTTTATTACCATGTTTTCCGCCAGAGCGATCAATGGCTTGTTGTTGATTGTTGGTGGTTAATACACCAAAAATTACTGGTAAATTATAATCGAGATTTACTTTTGTAATTCCATTGGCAACTGCATCGCAGATAAAATCGAAATGCTTGGTTTCTCCTTGGATTACGCAACCCAAACAAATAACCGCATCAACATCAGAATACTCAATTAATAACTGTGCTCCCAAAGTCAATTCAAAGCTACCTGGAACATGTTTTACAATTATATTGGATTTCTTTGCTTTGTGTTTAATTAATGTATCATAAGCTCCCTTAAGAAGTGCGTTTGTGATTTCTGAATTCCATTCGGAAACAACAATCCCAATTTTCATATCTTTTGCTGAAGAAACTTCTTTGCCTTCTACTTTGGATAAGTTCTTTAAATTACTGGCCATTTTGCTTATTTTTTTATAAAAAAAAACTTGAGACAAATATCTCAAGTTAATTTTTGTGTTGAATTTAGGTTATTTTTTTCCTGATAATCCTTTTGCTCTCGCAATATATTTTTCAACTTCTCTGGCTTCGAAAGAACGAGGATGTTCTTTCTTTATACGTTCGTAAACGGTAATTGCTTTATCATAATTAGCCAATTCTTCGTATGCCCATCCAGCTTTCATTAGAAATACTGGAGTAGAGAAATTGTTTTTATTTTGATCCGCAGCTTTTACATAAAATTCTGCAGCTTTATCTGTTTTGCCTAATTCCATATTACAATCTCCAATCGCGCCTGTTGCCATTGGTCCAACAATTTGATCGTCTGAAGAAAATTTTTCTAAATTCTCAATTGCTTTGTCGAATTGACCTTTTTTCAAATAACAAACACCTAAATAATAATGAGCAAGGTTTGCAGATTGAGTCATTCCGTATTCATCAATAATTGATGCAAAACCAAGATAATTACCATCGCCATTAATAGCCAAATCTAAAGAGTCCTGAGCGAAATATCTTTGTGCAACCCACATTTGTTTTTCTGCTTCAACTTCTTTTGGAGCTAAATAGAATTTTTTAAATCCCATATAACCACCAACTATCACTAAAATTACAGCTAAAACAATAAAAATTTTCTTTTGGTGAATTTCGAAAAATTGTTCTGATCTGCTTAATGCTTCTTCTACTCTGTGAATTTTCTCTTCAGTATTGTCTATCTTTTTTGCCATTTGATTATTTTTTTTGGTTTGCAAAAATAATTTTTTTTTCAATTAGATTAACATAATTAGTCTGAAATTTTAAAAATTCTGAAATCTTTCATCTAATTCTATATAATAATTGATACCATAAGTACTTTTATTGTATCTTTGATTTGCAAAAATAATGATAATTTATTCCTTATAAATCAATGTATTTACGACAGCTTTCAGTTATTAATTTCAAAAACTACGCAGAAAAAGAACTTGATTTTTGTACAAAAATTAATTGCTTCGTCGGAAATAATGGAGTAGGCAAAACAAATCTGCTCGATGCCATTTATTATTTGTCTTTTTGCAAAAGCTATTTCAATTCTATCGATAGCCAAAATATTTCTCATGGCGAAGATTTTTTTGTTATTCAGGGCGTTTACACAAGTTCTAATGACGAAGAGAAAACCGACGAAATTTATTGTGCGCAAAAGCGAAATCACCGCAAGGTCTTTAAAATCAATAAAAAGGAATACGAAAGACTGGCCGATCATATTGGTTTGTTTCCATTGGTAATGATTTCTCCGGCAGATAGCGATTTAATTTATGATGGGAGTGAACATCGGCGAAAATTCTTGGATTCGGCCATTTCTCAGTTCGATAAGGCTTATCTCGACAATTTAATTAATTACAATAAGGTTGTATCGCAGAGAAATGCTTTGTTGAAGAAGTTTTATGAATTAAAATCCTTTGATAAAGCCTCTCTAGAAATTTGGGATGAACAGATGATAAAATATGGGCAACGTATTTATGATAAACGGGTTCATTTTTTAACGGAATTTTTACCGCTTTTTAGAAATTATTATAAACTGATTTCGAATTCGAGAGAGAATGTGGATATTATTTACGATTCGCAATTGAATGAAAATCCATTCGAAACCGTTTTAAATAAAGCGATTGATAAGGACAGGATTTTGCAATACTCCACTGCCGGACCGCATAAAGATGATTTGAGTTTTAAAATAGACGATTTTCCGGCAAAGAAATTTGGTTCGCAAGGTCAACAAAAATCCTTCATTATTGCTTTAAAATTGGCGCAATTTGATTATATAAAGAGTTTGAAAGGTTATAAACCCATTTTATTGTTTGATGATATTTTTGATAAACTGGATAATTTGCGCGTAGAGCAATTGATGAAATTGGTTAGCGACAATAATTACGGACAAGTATTTATTACTGATACCCAGGAAGAGAGAATAAAACATGTTTTCGATAAAATAGATACGGATTGCAAAATTTTTTACCTGGAGCAAAATTAAGATGAAAACTTCCAACGAGCAGCCTGTAAAAAATGTAATTGATGATTTGCTGAACCTCTATGGTATCAGAGAAAAGTACAATGAATACAAAATAAATTATAAATGGGAAGAGATGATGGGGAAAATGATTGCCAAGCATACCGTTCGGATTTATTTGTCGAAAAAAGTGATGTATATTAATTTGGATTCCGCGGCATTGCGGCAAGAACTCTCGTTTGCAAAGACTAAAATTATTGAGAAATTGAATAAAGCAATGGGCGAACACGTTGTTGATGAAATTGTGTTTAAATAATTCATGGTACTATTTTTGCTAAATTTGTGAATCTTAAAAAAAACAGAATATTAATCTTTAAATAAAAATTTATGAAAAAAACTCTTTTGATTTTCGTTGCTATTTTCATTGCAGCATTTGCAAATGCTCAGAATTCTAAGGAAAAAGTTGAATTTAAATTAACCCTAAGAGACGGTAGCGTGATGAACGGAACTTCGAATATTACCAATGTTGTTTTGGTAACTGATTATGGCAAATTGGATGTTCCAATAAAAAATGTAAGTTCATTGGAATTTGGAATTTTACCCGACAATGCAAATAAACAAAAAATTGTTAGCCAGTTAAAACAATTATCCAATACCAGCGAAGAGCAACGCAAAGCAAGTTACGAGGAATTAGCAAAAGGAAGCATCAATACCATTCCGATAATTTCTGATTTCCTTTTCTCACC